>VSNT01000004.1 GCA_009774465.1 Lachnospiraceae bacterium | reverse complement strand
ATGGTAGGTTATATAGATTTTGGAAAGAAATTAAAGATTATTATGAAAGAGATGGTGAAAAAGAGGTTCTAACAGTTGAAGAAAAAAGAGAATATGCTCAAATGGTTTATAAAATGATGAAGCATAGCTAGGACGAAGATATTATGCTGAATATGTTCGCAATAGATGAGATGGCTAAAGGGATTCAATTTGCATATTTTCACCAAAAGTTAGCAAAAAAGAATTGCATTTATATTATTGTCAAGTAAACGTAATAACGCGAGGATATTAGTACTCCAATAAACTATTAATATCTTCGCGTTTTACTATTAAATCTTATTTTAAAATTTTTTATATTTACCTAGCATAAGCCACAGGAACAAATCTATGTTCACTGCTTTTGGGAGGAGATTAGAAATTCTTAGTAGCTCTTTTCACAGACCAGCAATAATCGGACAGGAAGTCCGATTAAGGTGCAGCTTGGTCATGGATGACCAATGCGCCGGTAGCGTGACAAGCCACTACTTTGGCAAAGATACTTAGAATTTCTTATCTCCGTACATAGCTGTGACATGGATTAGTTCCTGTGGCTTATGCGTGTGGTTTATAAAAATACTTCTTTTACAATTTAGCAGGTGGAGATGGAGTTATGATTGAAGTCGTTTGAAGGTTATGATAGAATATGTTTGTGGGATTATACTTGGAAAGAGAGGGGGCAAATTATGCGAAAAGATCGTCTTGTTGCGCCTGTTGTAAAATGGGTTGGAGGTAAACGACAACTTTTAGATGATCTAACACCATTGTTTCCAAAACGTGTTACTTCTTATTGTGAACCTTTTTTAGGCGGGGGTGCCGTTTTATTTAAGTTGCAGCCTAATGTTGCATACGTTAATGATATTAATTCCGAGCTCATTCAAATGTATGAGGTTATCCGGGATAATGTTGATGAACTGATCATCGCTTTAGGTGAGCATCCAAATGAGGAAGAACATTTTTATAGTGTCCGAGATTGGGATAGAAATAAGGAACAGTATGAACAATTGACCAAAGTACAGAGAGCAGCACGTATTATTTACTTGAACAAAACATGTTATAATGGCCTTTTCAGAGTAAATAATGCCGGAGAGTTTAACGCTCCCTTTGGACATTATAAAAAAGATCCCAATATTGTAAATGCTCCTACATTAAAAGCTGTTAGTGCCTACTTTCAGAAAGCACAATTAACTTTTAGCAGTATTGATTATGCCGAAGTGCTTGCAAATGTGGCAAAAGGAACTTTTGTCTATTTGGATCCACCGTATGATCCAGTTTCTGATACAGCTAATTTTACAGGCTATGCAAAGGGGGGCTTTGACCGCTCAGAACAAATCCGGCTGAGACAATGCTGTGACGAACTTAATCGGCGTGGAATCAAGTTTATGCTTTCAAATTCCGCAACGGATTTTATTAGAGAACAATACGCTGCTTATAGCATTACTATAGTAAAAGCAAAACGTGCTATTAACTCTAATGCAACGAAGCGAGGCCAAGTAGACGAAGTGGTGATAAGAAATTATGAGTGAACAAGTAAAGAGCCAAAACGATAAAGCATGGGAAGCTTTGTTTGAAAAATATGATATTCTGTCGCATATTGAAGTAAATGGAAAATTTATTATCTCTGCATCTCAAATAAAAGAATATCGTGAACCTCGATTGATGGCAAAGTTTGATCACAATATTAATCTGCCACAGATTTTTGCCAAGAACAACCTTGCTATCTTGCCAATTTCCCGTGGAGATTACGTCATTTCCCATTTTGAGGCTTATCAACCATTTGAAGTGTTGGATAAATCTATTACCCGGGCTTCCTTACCGACTAATCTTCAAAGCCTTGATGCAAATAACATTCCGAGTGAGACTATCGCCATAAATTGTGCGTTGGCTTCAGGGATGCTCTCGGATTTTTTAGAAGAAGATATTCTTTATTCTACTGTATCAGGTCGTATGGGGGCAGGACAATTTGAGTTTAGTATTCAGAACTCTCGTACAAAAGCTCCGACATCAATTTCAGTGAACAACTCTCAAATTGAAATAGATGCCGCTTTCGAAGGGGTTCATAGCCTTTCGTTGTTTGAAGCCAAACGGGATTTGTCAGAAGATTTTCTTGTACGACAGTTATATTATCCATATCGAGTATGGAGCAAGCGTGTGACAAAGAAAGTTAAGCCGATTTTTCTTGTTTATTCAAATGGAATATTTAGCTTGTATGAGTACGAATTTCAAAATCCTGATTCTTATAATTCACTGGTTCTTGTAAAGCACAAAAATTATTCTATTGAAGATACAGAGATAGAGCTTTCGGATTTACAGGACGTTGCTTTACGTACAAAAATTGTTTCTGAACCAAATATCTCTTTTCCTCAAGCAAATAGTTTTGAGCGAGTTATCAATATTTGTGAATTACTAAATACTCAGGAATTGAGTCGTGAACAAGTTACAGAAGAATATGCTTTTGATATTCGACAAACAAATTATTATACAGATGCTGCCAGATACTTAGGATTGCTTGAAAAGCATTATGAGGATGGTCATAGACCAATATATTCTTTAAGCTCGTCGGGCAAGCGCATAATGAATTTAAATTATAAACAACGACAACTGGCATTTTGTGAAGTCATTTTGCGGCATCGTGTTTTTAAAGAAACATTCAATCATCGTATGGAAATGGGCTCAATGCCGGATACGTCAACAATTGTTGCTATTATGCAGAAATCTAATCTTTATAAGGTTGAAAGTATGAGCACATATGTACGACGTTCTTCAACAATCAGTGGTTGGCTAAATTGGATACTAGGATTAATAGAGGAGTAAGATTGCAGAATATTAAATTAGAGCCTAATGATTTGAGCTGCAAACGACAAGGGTTTGGGAGTTTCCGGATAGAGGAAAATGGGCAACTTATGATGTATCATATCGTGGAAATTGGTCACCATATATCCACAGAAATATTATTCTTCGCTATTCAAATGAGCAAGAGTTAATTTTAGACCAATTTGCTGGTGATGAAAGCAAAACTCTTGAATAGAAATGCTATTGGAGTAGATATCAATTGATTTAATCTGTACGCTGTCTCCTTGTGCAAACATAATTAAATACAGCGCCAATATAAATGAAAATATTTCGGGGATTTCAGTTAAACAGTTTTTGTTAGAAATGAATGAAGTAGCTGCCGAAAGCTATTGTGTTCTAAAATCTGGAAAGGTTTGCGCTATCATGACAGGAGATATTCGACAAAAGAGCTTTGCTTTTCCTTTAGAATTTAATGTTATGGGAGTGCTTTAACAATTGGGCTTCCAGTTAAAGGAAGTTGTAATAAAAAGCAACATAACTGTCGGTTTACAAAAAAATGGGTTCAAAAAAGTAAAGAAAGCAATTTTTGCTTTTGGAACATGAATATTTATATTTAAGAAATGAGGTGGATTTATGCTATGTAAACATTGTGGATTACCACTAGAAGAGGCCCAAGAATGTAGAGATTACAAATCATGTCCCCATTGTTCCCAGAATTGTGAGGAACATATTTTCTATCCAAAAATCATGTTTGGATGGACAGGAAAACGAGTGACTTCCAATAATCCAACCGGTATTCAGAGTTGGTGCACTCGTTGTCGTGGAAATGATAATGGACCATATGCTGATGGTATAAAATGTAGTGATATGTAAACGTATTAGAAAACGAGTTCGCTAATATTTAAGGAACTCGTTTTCTCAATAAGGGCATATATAAGCGAGGTGTTGTTATGTCTGGTGTGGTCTTTAATTAAGGGATATTCCACCCTGTCAACCGGTTTTATGAGGGAGGAAAACCGACATCAACAGATATTTTAGGAGAATTTGAAAGAGGTGTATCAATGTCAGAACAAATTTGGTGGGATTACTTTAACTTTGGAAACGGAGGTTAATAATGAGAGAAAAGTGGATGAAAATACTCCCTAAGTTAACAGATAATTTAGCTAACCCACAAGTAATACAATGTCCTAATTGTGGAGAACATGGAGTGGAATATCTGTATATCGGGGATGAAAAGACTAGGATAGGGTATTTTCAAATATGGTGTAATAATTGTTTAAAAGGAATTTATATCAGTAGAGCAAAGGCACCTGTTAATGCAAGGTTTGTTTCCTTTGATCATAATTTAAATGGTATAATACCTAAATATGAAATTGATGATTAATGTCATAATATAACGATGACTTTTAATTAACACAAAGAAAAGCACCATGTGCAATAGTACCCATTAGGGGGGATAAGGCGAGAAAACTCTTCCAAATATCCAGATAAAACAAAATATCGTGACAAGCCACTGCTCTGGCAGAGATACTTAGAATTTCTTACCTCCGTACATAGCTGTGACATGGATTTGTTCCTGTGGTTTATGTAATCAACACTTTGGGGATTGCTATCCAAAAAGTGTTTATTTTTTTAAAATTATAGGATAATATACAGATATTATATTTTGGAGGTGTGGATATGGTTTTACAGAGAACAGAATACCTGAATAAGCTCATTGCATTTAAGGATAAACAGCTCATTAAAATCGTAACAGGCATTAGACGCTGCGGAAAATCTACGTTGCTGGAAATATACCAGAATTGGCTGAAAGAACAAAAGATTGCGGATGAGCAGATAATATCTATTAACTTTGAGGATATAGATTATGAAGAACTGACAGATTACAAAAAACTATATTCCTACCTGAAAGAACGCCTTGTGAAAGGACAGATGACTTATATTTTTTAGACGAAGTTAGCATATTGACCAGTTTCCTAAAGTGGTTGACAGCCTGTATATTAAGAAAAATGTGGATATATATATTACGGGATCGAATGCTTATATGCTTTCCGGAGAGATAGCAACCCTGATTTCAGGAAGATATGTGCAGATAGAAATGCTGCCTCTCTCTTTTAAGGAATACATGGAAAGCACCGGGGACATGAATGAGCGCGGTATCAAATATGTACAATACCTTGAGAACAGCTCATTTCCCTATGCTTTGGAATTAAAAGGACAACAGGAAGAAATCAGGGATTATTTGGAAGGTATCTACAATACAATTGTTGTAAAGGATATTGTCAGCAGAAAAAAGATTACAGATATGATGATGCTGAAAAGTGTGCTGAGGTATATGCTGCTTGGCTCCAGACAGATGCCGGACATATATTAGAAAATATTGTATATCTGGAGCTGCTTAGAAGAGGGCAGGATGTTTATGTGGGAAAGGTAGAAGGCTTTGAGGTTGATTTTGTGGCACAAAGCAGCAAAGGAACCGTATACTATCAGGTTGCGCTGACAGTTCGGGATGAAAAGACATTGGAACGGGAATTGCGTCCCCTTATGGCAATCCGTGACCACTATCCAAAGTTTATTTTAACGCTTGATGAAGATCCGGAAGCACAGTATGAGGGAATCAGACGTATCAATGCAAGAGACTGGCTTTTGGACCTTTAAAAAAATTTTTTAAATTTTTTTCATAAAAAGCGTGATTTTCTTTGAAAAAGATGATATAATTTAAAAGCCATGATGATTGTATCGGGTTTTCCCGATATAATCCATACTTGCCGCTCCGGTTTTGTTTCCGGAGCGGTCTTTCTTTATCATACAAATGCCATGCGAAGCATGGCATCTGTTGTTCCACATAAGAATGACTCGCAAAGTGTGGTGTCAATTTTTATATAACTGTAGAAATAGAACTATAACTACAGGAATACTATTTCGACATTTTTTCACAATAAGGAACAAAAAGTAATACAATAAGAACTATATGTTATCAAAATTTTGACATTATAATGTTATACTCCCCCTGACAGGGAGAGCACATTAACAGCTATTTTTGTGTTTAAAACACAAAGATAGCTATTTTTTTTACATAAGAATACTTCGTGAAGAGAGACATTTGTTGTTTAACATAAGAGCGTTCTGTGAAGTGCGGCATCGGTTGATTTTCCATAGAAAATTTTTTTAAATTCGGTGTTTACATATGGGAAAAAAATTCCTCCTTGAAATAAAAGGAGGGATAGATATGCTGTATGAGATAATATACAGGGCTCAAAATGGCGATAAGGAAGCAATGCAGGAATTAGTAGATCGGTTTACACCTTTGATGAGAAAGAGGGCAAGTAAGTTGGGATATGAAGATGCTTATGAGGATATCCGCCTGTTTTTTATCGAATTAATTTATTTTATGAAGCTGGAGAAGATAAGACTGAAAGAGGATGGAGGGATTACTTCTTACATAAATGCTTCGGTCAATAACTTTTATAATAAAGAAACGAGAAAAAGTGACAAATGGAGAAGGGAAATTGTAGTATCAGCTTTGCCGGCAGAACAAAGGTATTATGTGGAAAAAATGTTGTCAAAAGAGGACAGGGTTAATATTTTTAATGAGTTGAATATAAAGGAAATGCTTGCTGCCAATGAATATGAAATTATTTATTTGATTTACATAGAAGGTTATTCTGTCGCGGAAGTTGCCAGAAGGGCAAATAAGACGAGGCAGGCGGTCAATCAGTTAAAAAAGAGAGTATTAAAGAAAATAAAAGATATGATGTTTACATTCTGATAAAAAGACACTCTTTTTCTTATAACGAATCATGAAAGCCCTTTGCACCAGGAAGTAAGTCTGTTTCACATCTGTTGCAGTTCCGGTGCAGAGAGTTATTAGTATTGAAAGGAGGCAGCAGGGCATGGATGAAACAGATGTAGCTGTAAAGCTGGAGGTTCATGGGCACGAAATTGATTCCTTAAAGAATCAGGTAAGCGACTTAAAGGAAGAGTATGGAATCATTCAGGAGCTTGCCATAGCAGTGAACAAAATGGCAGTAAACATTGAAAACATGCTTCAGGAATTGAATAAGCAGAGCGAGAGACTAAAGCTCCTGGAAAGGGTACCGGCGGAAACCAGCAGGCAGATAAAGGCGGCGGTGATTACCACACTGGTAGGCGGGATTATAGGAGCTGTGATGACCGCAATTTTAACTTTGTTTTGACAGTCCGCTAAAGTGGACAGATGGGAGGAATTATGAAAAATGAAAAAGTAAAAAGATGGCTGAAGGCAGCAGGAATCAGAGTGTTAAAGACAATGGCACAGACCGCAGTGGCCACAATCAGTACAGCGGCAGTGTTGGGAGATGTAAACTGGATTATGACGGCATCCGCTTCACTGCTGGCAGGTATTTTATCACTGCTGACTTCTATCGCAGGATTACCGGAATTAAAAGTTGAAGAGGCGCTCTTTTCGGCTCAGGCGATAGAAAAAATGGAAAGAGGAAAAAGACCATGATGATAGGAGTAAATTGTGGTCATACCCTGCATGGGGCAGGAAGCGGTGCTGAGGGACTGTTTCGGGAATCTGAGCATACAAGGCTGGTGGGACATGCTCTTATGGAGCTGATAAAGGAAGCGGGAATTGGCGTGGCAGACTGTACCATAGACAAGGCAGGCACCCGACAGGAATACCTTGCAAAGGCAGTCTCTTTTGCAAACAGAGAGGATCTTGACTGGTTTATCAGCATCCACTTTAACGCGTCTGCTTCCCATAAAGGACAGGGAGTAGAAATATATACCTATAAGGGAAAACAATACCCACAGGCGAAGGCTATTTGTGAGGACATGGCAAAGCTGGGATTTGAAAACCGCGGAGTAAAAGAAGGCAGCGGCTTATATGTAATTCGTAAATCCAGGGCAAAGGCTATGCTGATTGAGGTGTGCTTCTGTGACAACCGGCAGGATGTGGATGCCTATTACCATGCAGGAGCTGCTGAAAAAGTTTCCCAGATCATTTTTAACAACATATGCGGACAGCGCAGTCAGGAAGAAAATGAGAACAGTTCTGACAGGATGCAGGAGAAATCAAAAGAACAGACTGCTTTTATGGAGCTTGTGGGAACGATTGCCAGAAAGGACTGGAGGGAGCGGCGGATTATGCTGCCTTCCGTCGTAACAGCGCAGGCAATCAAGGAATCTGCATGGGGAACCTCCGAACTGGCCCGTAAGGCAAATGCACTGTTTGGAATCAAGGAAAACGGCTGGAACGGGCGGATTTATATTAAGGAAGCCATAGAGCAGAGACCGGATGGCAGCTATTATAAAGTGGATGATACCAGATGGCGGGCCTATGATAACTGGGAGCAGTCTGTCCTTGATCATAACGACTATATTGCCACAAGAAGCACAGATGGCGGAAAGAGTCTGCGCTACAGTCCTGTGATTGGCTGCCGGGATCCTGAACTTGTATGCTGGTATCTGCAAAGATGCGGCTACGCAACATCCATTACCTACGCAGAGTCGCTGATGAAGGATTATGTGGTTAAGTATGACCTTACGATTTATGATGAGCTATAGTGCTGGAACCTATGTTTTGAAAATTTCTGAAATGCCTATAAAATCAACAAAAAAGGGACTTTCTTGTTGTATTTTTTTGGGAAATTTGTTACACTATTCATATCTCGTTTAGTTTTGGTTATCATAAGATAAAAGTAGATGGGATAATTTAGGGACGTAATGTTTATTGTTTCTATGCACCTGCAAAATTATAAAATTCAGGAGTGAGAAGATGGCTGAGAAAGCTATTAATGAAAATGCAGATAAGCAGCGGGATTATATTACTTTTCTGGAGCAGTTATTAGAAGTATGCATCATTTTTAAAGAAAAAATTAATTCTGGATATAAAAAGATATTTTTTCGTGATAAGGGTAGAGAAGGTCATTGGTATGAATTGCAGGAAGAGGGCTGGAGTTACAGCCTGTCTTGCTGCATCTATGATTCTATTGCTTCAGGAGCAAGGGCGTTGGAAATTTCTCCGTCGGATGATATTGCTTCAGGAGAAGTAATTTATCTTGATGCAGAATTAAATATTGCATCGGACAAAATGGCGAATATGAAAGATGGACATTTTGTGGAAGAAAAGTTGAATGGGTTCCTGGAAGAACTGCAGGATGAGTTTGCCAGCAGCAGGATTACAGGCAGGCTGGTGAAAGATAGTAATGTATTTTTTTCTTTCAGAAAGGAACTTTTAGGAAAAGAATCAGTGTTCCATGTAAAGAAATCAGAAATTGAAAGTTATCTGGAAAGCTATTACAACCTTTTGATTGACTGTACTATTTTTTATAATGATTTCAGACAGAATAATGTCAGGGATGAATTGATTAGTGAATTGCTTCATTTGGACACTACATTTGATGAAGAGAGAGAGATTTGCCGGTTGAATTTTTGGTCACCCATTGCATTGAATAAGCTACAGAAGGTTAATGAGGGTATTGAAATGTTTTTTAGGCAAATTACAGAGAACGAAGCTGTAGAAAGCAAATGGATGCAGGAAATTTATAAGCATACATTATTGATTAAAGCGCAGCATAGCTTCCGCTGGTATATTTCAGGTCCAAATCAGGAGCTTCTGCACGCAGCGATTGCACCTTATGTTGATAATAAGTCAAACGATTTAAAATTTCAGATTACCGCACGTAGTCTAAAAAATTATAACAGTTATGAGGGGATCGGAGAACTGCGTCTTGGTGAAAAGATACTATATGAATATGAGTTAATAAGAAAAGAGCGTAAATTGTCCAAATTCAGTGTAGCGATTATGGGGGATATACATGCAAGGCCCGTTGAGGAATTATATCACTATGTGAATGAGAAGACTGGAGAATTCAGTGAAAAGCCATTAATAGAGTTCAATGTCTATACAAAAAACAGGCTGGATAAACTTGCAAATGATCATATTATTTATCAAGGGTATCCTGCAGGGGCATTGCTGAAAAAAGAGGAATTAGCTAGGGTTATTGCTACCAACAATCTTGTTTTCATTCTTGATTGTATTGAATTGTATAAATCACCAATGGCTGAGAAGGAAAATCTCGATTTTATTATGCAGAAGTATGCTTTTAGTGCTTATGATGAGTATAATACAAGAGTAACGGAAGATACAGATATCTGTGACTATAATATGCTTGAAGAATTATATGAAATAATGACGTGTGAGCAGTGTTTTAACCAGTTTGGCATGCTTTCGAAGGAAGCTTATGGCTCTCTTTTGGAATTTTGTGAAGAAAAGCAGAAGGAAAGGGGCAGAGAGTCAGTCATATATGTGTATGTTTCCGATATGAAGGCATTTCATAATATTTATAATGACGATCAATATTATATAAGAACAGAGCGTTATAATCAAAAGGAAATAGGCATTATTCGATATTCTTCTGAAAAAGTGACTAAATTAAAAATAAGTAATAAAGATAAGATGCTTGTATTCAATATGTGGCAGTTTATTAAGAATGTTGCTATTAATGAGAAAAATATGTTTGTTTCCCAAGTAAATGAAGCAGAAGATGCATATATGGATCTGGATAAAATTCATATTGGTATTGATTATACGAACTGGCCGGATCTTCTTGTGGTACATTATTATTGTGAAGAAAATATGTATGAGCAGGTGGCAGTGAATTTTATAAGTAATGTTTTGCTTCCAGTGTTTAATAACCGTAGACGTAATATGTTTCATACCTATATTAGAAAAGCAATGTACTCTTTTTTCTACAGTTCTGCTAAGACAGTAAATGACATGTTGTTTATTCATTTGTTTCAGGATAAGGAAAATTTATTGGGCAAAGCAGTTTTGGCGAAAGAAAATGATGAAGAGAAGGTTAAAAGGAATAGAAATAAAGAGTTTAAGTATTCCAGTAAACGTTTTTATGATATGATTATGAAAAATTATGATATAAGTTCCAATATATATGTTGGTCAGATGAGAACGTCTCATATTATACAGAAAAACGGGCAGACAGATGCCAAAATTGATAAAAATAAAATTTATGAAAATGTAATAACGGCATGTAAAAATTTATCCTATGAAAATGCATATCTGGCAAAAAACTGCGAGAGAGAATTGAAGTAAAGTACGAGGGGGACAATGATATGGCGACATATAATTTGGTGAGTTCTGTAAAAGGTGGTTGTGGGAAAACCACCTTTTCTGTTTGGATGGCATACTATTTAGATCAGGCAGTGCTGGTTGACATGGATTTACTGGGAACGTCCATGCAGATTTTGTTTGATGGAAATACTAATGATTATAAAAAGGCATTTACGAATGATGTTTTTCAGGATGTAAAAAGCAGTAAAAAAGAATTTGTTGAGAGCGTGGAGCTGGAAGGTGGCAGATCTGTTAATGTTATTTTTTCTAGCATGGATTGCCAGAAACAAAGAAAGTTTAAATCAGGAAGATCTTCAGGTTATACTCCGGTTGTGAAACACAGCATATTTCGTTCAGGATTAAGGGAATTAATTAAGCATAATAAAATGATCGGGGATAGAACGGTAGAGCATTTTATTTTTGATATGCCGCCTAATTCTGATGGCTTTTCGGATGCTGCTATGGAGTGTATTTTTAATTCTAAATATTCCGCTCTGAGCAAAGAGGATAGAAAAAATTTATTTATTATGATAGGTACTGATTGGGGACAGACGATTGCAACGATTAACGAGTTTGAGCTTTTACTATTACATAATGATGACAAGGAGCCAGATAGATTTTTTCTTGTGATAAATCATAATCAGGGCAGTAATTTTGGGCAGGATCATTATGAAATTAGGAAACATAAAATTGAGCAAATGCTTAAAGAATGGAATTTGAGTGAAAAACTACAAAATAAGATTTATTTTTTAAAGATGGAACATAATGAGTATTATACGGAATTGGGAATTAAAGGAAAAGGATTTAAAAATGCCAGTGCAAAAGAGATAACCAATGCATTTCCTAAGGCTGTTATATCTGCAACGGCGAAATGCGGAAAGGAATTTGAACCTATACTTGATGATGTTGATGGACAAAAAAAATTATATAAGCTGATTTTAGGAGAATAAGATGCGAAGAATGAAAAAACCTGGCACCAAGATGAATCAGGAAGAAATGTTAAAATATTATCGACAGTTTGATCCGATTGAGAAAAAATATGGAAAATATTTTGGATTACATAGAAAAGATGAATATGATGCACTTTATGATGCCTGCTTTCAATACGAGAGAAACAGGCAGTTTTCCGATTTGACAAAGAAGGAATTTGGGGATATTTATGCGAATTTGAAACTGGTATATGAAAATGAAAAACTAACGGAAGAGATTATAGAAATTTATGATTTAGTATATGAAAAGGTCATTAACCAGTATCTTAATGTTGATGGAATGGAAAGACTTTTTAGCGAAAATTATATCAATTTTGAATGGGAAATGCATTTGGGAATAGATTATGCAGGTCATTCTATGAACTTTTATCGTGATCATTTTATTCATCAGGTACGTGATGCCTATAGTATGGATGTATTATTGGAACAGGGATATGCTGAAAAAATTATGGACGTTTTAGGGGATGAAGGAAGCAGTAAAATTTCCAGATATGTTTGCAAATATATTAACCAGCAGTTAGAACTTAAAGATGAAGTGTTTTTGACGGAACAATTTTGGAAAAAACAAAAAGAGACAGGAACAAAGATCAGAAGAGAGTTTTACTTGAAAAATATTGTTTATATGTCCAGCTACATGAGTGCACTTTTTCATGATATCGGGTATCCGGAGGTTGCCAATATGCAGTCTGGAAGAAATATTCTTGCCTATATTGCAAATGTGTATAATTTTGGCTCAGGACACATTGATTTTGATAGAATTATTACTGTTTTGCAGAATTCTTTGTTATTCAGGGTAGTGTCTCCCAAAGAAATCAGAGAGAGAATAGAAAGGGAAAAAATTGATCATGGTGCGGTATCTGCGTTAATGTTTTTATTGCATTTCTATGAAAATGGCGCTATTTATGGGCTGGAACCATATAAAAAATGTGCAATTGAGATTGCAGGGCTTGCAATTTATAACCACACCAATTCTTATGCATATATATTAGAGGGTGAGGATGCTGAAAAGGCTCTGTATCAAAGAAGTGTATTTGTTTTAAATCCTATTTCTTATTTACTTCGTATATGTGATGACTTACAGGAATGGGACAGAATATATTTTGAGATTTCATCTAATGCCAATATAATTTTTTGTAATAAGTGTCATACCCCTCTTGTCAGAAGAAGTTGGAAAGAAGAAAATGATGTTTATTACTTGTGTAACTGTAATAAAAAGAAAGATCAAAAAAATAGTATGGAATTATCAGGAATTTTTGGCACAGTATTCCGTAGGGAGAGTTTTCCTTACAGAAGGCTATATAATGTTACAGTTTGTACAGAAGTTAGATTTAAGAAGATAAAAAACAAGTGTGTTTTTGAACTGGATTATGATTTAGAAAGACTTCTTTATGTGGCATATATTAATCCTTCTTATGCAAAGTACAGAATCAAAGAACTGAATCAGTTAAAAAAGATGTTTGTAAGGCAAGACCTCCAGGAAATGACATATATTAAGTATTTTATGTCTGCAAATATTTTGTGGATTAAAGCATATATTGTTAGAAAATATTTGGAGAAGCGTCCTGCTGGAATCAGGCTGGGATATTACGTGAATCCAGTTATCAATATAGCAAAGAATAATACAATAATGATGGGGGATCTTCATAAATGTATCAATGATCAAGCCAAAACAATATATAAAAAGATCAGGAGCTATCTTAAAATAGATTTATCAAGTGAATTTTCTGTAGAAGTGCAAACTTATTTGGATAAAAATTTTGTGATATATATTTATTTGTATCTGGTCATGAGACTAGGAATGGAAGTAAATGGAAATGATATGTTTCATAAAGATATTTGTAATTATATAGAAGAGTTGTGGAAGAATTTTAAAAGGGTGCCATATTTTACTACAACTACATTATTTTTGTTAAAAGATTGTTGCAAGCAGGCAGTTCGATTATATAAAGATGGTGACCTGCTTAGTTTTAATTATTATCCTGATAAATACTTCGAGCAGTTTATTTCTGATAAAGGCATAGAAAACTATTATTTCAGATTTGCGCATTCAGATAACTATGAGCCTATTAATCAAAGAGATGGTTCTTGCGGGGATAAAAATGAATTAGATGCTTATACAGATTTATATTTATTTAGGAAAATACTGCGGGAAATAAATTTGGAGAAAAAATGTTAAAATTATGGATATAAGGAAAACATATGTAATGCATCAGTCCAGAGAAGTTTTAGTAATAGGCATCATATCAGATATTGTTTGGCTATTAGCTGTCATTGGAGTTATTTTTACATTAGATGAAAATACAGAAATTGCCCTGCTGATTTGTGGTGCTTTCTTTCTTTTGGGAATTGGCCTTACGATCTATGCCATCGCTTGGCGGTGTGTTGTAGAAGAAGAGTCCATGACATTTTATTGCCCCTTTTTGCCGGTAAAGGTTATTAAGTTTTATGAGCTTACAAGAGTAACCTATAGAGAAAATCGAACCGGAGGATATGGCACTGGCAGAAAAATGCTGACAGGATACAGGGGCAAGAAAAAAGTGTTCGAATTTTTGGATAATGTAGCCGGATTTGAATTTTTGCATTACCAACTCTGTCAATTAGGAAAAATTGAAACTAATGAATTGAAAGAGGAATTTGTACTTAAAAATACAAAAAGAAATATTTTTTCTGCTGCTTTTGGAGCAGTACTTTTTGGAGGAATGCTTGTAGCCTTTTGCGTTACAAAGGAGGAAGGAAGCAAAGTATTTTACATCATTTTCTTTGCCTGTACTACATTATTTTGTTTAGACGATCTGATAAAAGAATTGTTTTGGAGAGTGACGGTCAGTTATCAGACGATAGAGATCAGAAATTCGTATGGTTATAAAAAAAGCTATTTTATCAGGGATATTTCCAGAGTAAAAGAAGAAAGCAACCATATACTTCTGTTTGTGGGAGATAAAAAAATTGCAAAGATATCAAAAGATTGTGAGAATTTTATGCTCCTGCGGACAAGATTGGACTATGAAAAGAAGTCTTCATATTAAAAATTCAGCGCTCTTTTTTCGAACAAAAATAAGAAGCGCTGATTTTTTAATAAGTTGTTTATGGAGCATGATGACACTTGATACATTACATTATCCACATTAACTGACTTCATGCATTTTTGTTTGTCATATAATTCATAAGCATCATCACATCTTCGGGCTCGGAAGCCACCAGCTCCATTTCATTAATGAAAGTATCGTCATGAAAGAGCTTGGCGATTGCAAGATACTTGGTCAGCTCAGACTTTAAATTGAGACGGTCGCCCTGAGTGGAAACCAGTTCCACGGAACCTTTGCATTTTTTGATTATGTCCAGAAATTTTTCTACATCATCAATATGATAGATTTTCATAATGAATCCTCCTTACATGTTAACACTTTGTGCTTTACTTCGTGCCTATTTTATCAATGTGATTTCATGTATACAATATTCAATATGCATAAATTTATTGAATATTATGGAGCAAAGTATAAAGGTTGAATAAAAATGCACAGAAAAAAATTCTGGGCGCCTGCGCTGCATCCACTAATTCAAAATTAAGAACCGCAGGAAGTATAATGCCTTACCCCCAGTTTCCAGAAGAAAAGACAGGGAAAGATAAACAGACAGGCGGCGGCAGGCAGCAGGCAATAATAAGGCTTTCCCCGGTCCAGCAGGTAGAGCAGGGGATAATACTGGATAAGTGCATAGGGAATCACAAAGGTACAAAAGAGCAGCACTCTTTTTCCATAAATGCAGACCGGATATTTGCCGTATTCCCTTGCTCCGTCTGTAAAAATGTTAACAAACTCCAATCCTTCTATGGTAAAAAAGCACAGAGAGGCATAAAGAAGGAAAATCCCGCAAAACATAATGGTGCCTCCAATCAGCATGAAAAGTACGGTGAGCACTTTTCCAAAAGTCCAATTAATGCTGCTAACTGCAAACCCATAGGAAAACATTACCACAGCCTGAAGGATGCGCCCAATCCGGCTGAATTCTATACGGCTTCCTAAAACCTGGAGAATTTCACTTCGGGGACGCACCAGAATCCTGTCAAAATCCCCCTGTCTGACTATAAAATCAAAGTTGTCAAATCCTCTTGCAACGGATTCTGCCAGTGAAAATTCCATAAGGGTAATTCCAAAGCATAAAAGCACTTCATTGTAGGTAAAGCCGCTTACATTATGGAAACGTTGAAACATAAAGTACATTCCTAAAAACACGTTAAAAGATACCAGAAACTGTCCAATGCAGGAAAGAAAAAATGAAGTTTTATATTCCATAATACTCTTTAACTGCATCACAAAAAATTTTCCATATAACCGCATTTGCACTTCTCCTTTCTATTTAAACTTCACCTTTAAACTCCACCTGAAAAATTTACAGATTCAGCCTCCCTGTACAGTGATTTTTTTCATTGCAAGGGCATCAATGATCCGCCCCAGGCCAAACAGTGCAAAAAGCCAGAAAAGCTGAAGAATGACCGCCTGCCACGCGGCAGCCCCATATAGGTCGCCGCTGTAAATGCGTAAGGGGACGTTCTGCATGGAAGCAAAAGGCAGCAGTTCTAAAATTCTGCGGACCTGATCGGGAAAAAAGGGCAGGGGGATGGTTGCGCCTGAGAGAAATTCCACCACGGATACAGCTACCATACGGATGCCCTGAGGCGATAAGGTGAAAAAAGAGATCATATAAACCAGCATACAGAAAGCAACTGTCACTCCCGTGCCCATAAACAGGGTAAATAAAAAAAGAAAAAAGGCAGCAGGACTTTCAGGAAGCATTAATCCATAGGGAGCGGGGATAAAAGCAGCCGCCAGTAAAATGGGAAGGCACCGAAGCACTGCTTTGGAAAAGCGGTTGGCAAGGCTTCTGGCAAACCACATATGATAGACATTGATGGGGCGGCACAGCTCATAGGCAATGTTTCCATTTATAATAGAGTCAAATATTTCATTTTCCATCATCCACGCCATAAACAGGGCGAGAAAAGCCTGCTGCATCCACACATAGGTGCAGGTGGCCTGAAAAGTCATTGGAAAGGCGGATGCGTCTGTCTGATAAAAGGCGCGGAACATAAGAATTTCCATAATCGCCCAGGCAAATTGTGTAATGATACCGGCGAAGGCGGCAGTGCGGTATTGAAGTCCCATACTGAAGCGCAGCCGGAAAAAAGCAAGATATTTTTTCATGTTTGTCTCCATCCTTTGGCCTTTAAATATCATGGCTGCGGTAGAAAGCAGCCAGCGCTTCCTCGGTACTTTCATACCCGTTTTTTATGTCATGAATGCTTCCGTCCAAAAGGATTCTTCCTTTTCCAATTAGAATGATGCGGCTGGTAAGCGCTTCGATATCTTGCATATCATGAGTAGTCAGAATAACAGTTGTATGCTTTTCCTGATTGATTTTCAGAATAAAATCCCTGACAGCCAGCTTGGATACAGCGTCCAGCCCAATGGTTGGCTCGTCCAGAAAAAGAATGGCAGGATCATGGAGCAGGGAAGCTGCAAGCTCGCAGCGCATCCTTTGCCCTAAAGAAAGCTGACGGACAGGTGTTTTTAACAGCTCTGAAAGGTTCAGCATATCGCAGAGCTGCTCTAAATTCTGTTTGTAGATGAGGGTACTTATCCGATAGATTTCTTTTAACAGTTCAAAGGAATCCAGAACAGGAACATCCCACCATAGCTGGGAGCGCTGGCCGAAAACTACGCCGATGTTTTTCACATGTTCAATTCGGTTTTTCCAGGGAATAAGTCCATTTACCCGACAGGTGCCCGCTTCCGGGGTGAGTATGCCGCTTAAGATTTTAATAGTAGAGCTTTTTCCGGCGCCATTAGGTCCTATGTAGCCCACCATTTCACCATCTGAAATCGTGAAAGAAACGTCATTTAAAGCATGAATATATTCATGTTCTTTGTGGAATAAAGCTTTGAAAGCCGAAGAAAATCCGGCATCACGTTTAGAGACCTTGTAGGTCTTTGATATGTGTTGTGCAGTGATCATGACTGCTTCCTCCTGGTAGTATTATAGTTGTTATAACTTGCCAAGCCGGTCTGCTGACTCTGGGAATTTGCCAGAGAATTACCGCAGGTAAGTATGTAATTATTGCATTTTCCATTCCTGTCTCTTTGTGCGAAAGGAATTAAAGAATATCACATTCAAAAAGTAAAGTCAAGAATCGTAACTGTAATATTTTTCAAATATTTTTTCACTGTCAAATTCCGGAGCAGAATCTATAGCCAGTTTATAAATCAACCGAACCGTATCTATTTCTTCTTCCAGGTCTTCTGCAATTTCCTCCGGACTTTTGCCTTTTTCTATTTTTTTGCATATCAGTTTTATAAGCTTTAGAGTTTCTCCCGCAGTCTTGCCATCTTCTCTGGCATATGCTATTTCTTCCCATCTCTGCATAAATTTTACTCCTATCTTTTCCGAAAGCTTAATTCTTTTTACCTGTTTATGAATCAACTTTATTTTGCTGCTTTTCGTATCGGATGCCGCTTTGTCGGTGGTTTCTGTAATATACTTCATAAAGTCCAGAAATTCCTGTGAAAAATCTTTTCTGTTTCCGCCGCTGGTATTGATAAAAATTCTGACTGCTCCGTCATTTATCTTTAGATCCGGGCATTCCCGGCAGATACCTTCAAAGGTATACCGATACAATCCTTTTCCAAAGAGATCAAAGGGAGCGATCAGTATAAAGCAGCTGTCATTCAGCAGATTAAAATCTGTACTTCCCGGTTCTAAAAGCGACACATCCAGTTGGGACTGATAATAGCGGCTCCTCTTTATTAGATTGCCCGTATTTTTCTTCTGCATTTCTGTATAATACAGTTTTTTCTCTTTATCCATGCTGACTACGTCAAGCCTGATCTGGCGCAGTTGTGGCGATACTCTCAGCTCCTTTTCTGTCTGTGGCTTTGTAAGAAGCGTGGTTTCATTTTCAAGCAAAATACTGATGACTGCCTGATATGCTTCCCGGTCTTCCATTGTCTCGTCAAACAGGAACTTATCCACCAGATTTAAGTCCTTTAATTTCGTGGTTACATTATTTTTCATAGGGTTTCCTCCTTTTGGCAGGAAACACAGGCAGCATGTACAGATTTGCTGATAGCTTTAAAAAAGCTGTTTTCTGAAAACATAGTTCCTTCTGTCACATTTCCTGTTTCCTGCATATTTAAATGATTGGATTATAAAGCAGGATTTCAGGAATTTAAGAACAGACGATTCTGTCAGATACAGCTTTGCTGCAAAATAAGCTATTGCTTAAAGAAATCTTTTGCTTTGGTTTTATTATAATGGCTGTTTAATCATATTGCAATCTTTATTATTCTGTTTTATGGAAATTTTGATATCAATTCCATAGGGCGGACGCCCGACATAAATGGCTTGAATGAACTGACACCAATTTTTCAGTAATTCATTACATTTCAGGTAAAAAAACTAAGTACATTCAGTCAAATGCCGATATAAATAATAAGACACGAAATAAAGGAATATTCTGATTTGGAGGTAGATGGATCTATGAGAGTAAACAATAATACTATTTTTATGGGTGATAACACCTTAAATGACAGGCATAATGGCGGAGCACAGGAGAAAACAAACAGAAACAGCGTTTTTGCAGGAGACTTCAATAAAAAGTTTGATCCTGTTACAAAGAAAAGGCAGGATGCCAGAAAGCAGGCAATGAAGATCGTAAGCGACGCATGGGCTGGCGATCAGAAAATAGACGAGGGTATCGAAAAAAGCAGAAACAAGGTCAAAGAATTCCAAAATAAAAAGTATGAAGCGGAAAGAGGAATCAAAGAGATTGATGATGCCAGAGCAGCGCTTAAGGATAGCTATGGAATTACAGATGAATCCCAGGAGCAGCAGGATCTTTTGCTTCTTGAAAGAAAGATAGCTGCTGAGAGAAGGGGAGATGTCCAGTCTGCATTTACGCCCGAGGAGCAGGAACGTCTTGCACAGATTGAGGCAGAAGGACTTACGGAGTATCAGGAACGGTCTTTGGATATGAAGAAGGAAAAGGAGCGGCTCACAGAGGATTGGCAGAATGCAAAAGATGCAATTTATGGAGAACTGGTTTCTATCGCGGCCACCCAGGTCAACAGGCTGAAATCCCATACGATGATTGATGCCCAGAATGAGGCGGAGGATATTATGGAAGCCGCCAGCAGGGAAGTTATGGGTATGCTGGTTGATGAAGCCAAAGACCATATTGATGAAGAGCTGGAAGAGAAGAAAGAAGCAGCGGAAGAAAAGGCCGAGAAGGAAAAAGAAGAGGAAGAAAAGATCGAAAACGCAAAAGAAGAAAAAGCATCCAAAAAAGAATTTGCGGAGGATGTTGCCGAACATGCAGGGGATGTGACCAAAGCCCTGACACAGATGGACAGTACAATGGATGAGGTTCAGCAGGAAATTAAGAAATTAATGGAGGAAATGAAGCTGCTTGACGAGGACTTGAAAGGAGCGGCAGTGGATGCTTCCATGTAATGAAATATCCCCTCGCGACATTCGTCGACTGTTCGTGCAGGCACGACGCTTGACTCATTGCTCGCGGGAATTAAAAATGTCAGAGGCGTCAGGTTTCATAAGGCATTTCAAGAGCGTCCAGAAAATGAGTTATATGATTGTCCCAGAGTTTATCCGGGGTTTTATCAGGAAGAAATGTATGAAAAGCGGTGGCAGTAATGCAGGTAAGCATACTGCCATCGTATTTTATGTTCAGCACAAAGGCTTTGACATCATGTAAAGAGATATCGGCCTCATTTTCAGATAATATTTTTTCAATCAGTTCCGGCTTATAATGCAGAACAAATTTAAAATTAACAGGGGTGCGTTTTCCCTTAATCAGATCAAAGCAAAGAGGACGCATGTCTTTCCACTGGGAAAACTCATAAGGAGGAAGCCCGCCTTCATCATTTACATCTCCTGTGAAAAACTCCCTGACCATATGACCGTCAATGATAAAAGTATTGCAGGTTGTTACTGCAGCCTCGGCCAGCAGAAAGCAGTCGAAGGCGTCGCCCCCAAGAAGTTTACTCATAAATTTTTTTACATCTTTGATCTGGTAAGCCTTCATACATTCTCCTGTGAATATTTTAACGACTGTTCGGCAATCAGAGCGTGATCGTCAAAATAATTGATTTTCATGGAATTTTTAACATCCCCTAATGTTTTGGCAGCAACCTCCCGGGCTTTTTGACTTCCCTTATGAAGAATTTCATAAACCGCAGGAATATCTTTTTCCCATTCTTTTCTTCTGGAGCGGACGCCGGAAAGCTCTTCCTGTAATACATTATTTAAGAATTTCTTCACTTTAACGTCCCCTAAACCGCCTCTTTTATAATGTGCCTTGAGCTCTTCCAGATTAGCATAGTCGGGAAGATATTCGGCAAAAAATTCATTCTTACAAAAAGCATCCAGATAAATAAATACAGGATTTCCTTCCACCTGACCGGGATCTGATACCTGCAGATGGTTTGGATCGGTAAACATGGACATTACTTTCTTACGGACATCTTCTTCCGTATCGGAAAGATAAATACAGTTATTTAAGGACTTGCTCATTTTTGCCTTTCCGTCAATGCCGGGAAGGCGCAGGCAGGCTTTATTATCAGGAAGCAGTGCGTCAGGCTCTGTCAGCGTATCGCCGTATACGGAATTAAATTTACGCACAATTTCTTTGGTCTGCTCTATCATGGGGAGCTGATCCTCTCCAACAGGAACAGTGGTTGCCTGAAAGGCTGTGATATCCGCCGCCTGACTGATGGGATAAGTAAAAAATCCAACAGGAATGCTTGCTTCAAAATTACGCATTTGAATTTCTGATTTTACGGTAGGGTTTCTCTGCAGTCTGGAAACCGTAACAAGATTCATATAATAAAAGGAAAGCTCACAAAGCTCCGGAATCTGGGACTGAATTAAAAGCGTGGATTTTTCAGGATCAAGCCCGCAGGATAAATAATCAAGGGCAACCTCAATAATATTCTGACGCACCTTTTCCGGCTGCTCGGCATTGTCTGTAAGTGCCTGTGCATCTGCAATCATAATAAAAATTTTATCATAGATACCGGAATTCTGCAGTTCCACTCTGCGCTTTAGGGAACCTGCGTAGTGTCCCACATGAAGACGTCCGGTAGGTCTGTCGCCGGTTAAAATTATTTTTGACATGTTTGTATACTCCTTTTACTGACTTTTATAGGGCAAAATGCCTTTCTGCTCCATTATACACTATAAAAGAAGTTTTTCCTAATAAAATTTTCACGCAGCTTTTATGAATGCAGAGGGGCCAAACTGTTACATTGCTGTTACATTGTCACATTGCCACTGGATATTTCTCCGCCATTGGTATAGAATGATATCAGTTTAGCTATGGCTGAAAGCGGCAGATGGAGAAAATATGAAATTTTTAAATAAAATTCAGGACAAAATAACTTATGTACGTATCATTGCAGTGGGCTATCTGACGGTGATTTTAACAGGAACGCTGCTTTTGCTGCTTCCGGCAGCCACCAGAGCAGGCGAAAGGACAGGAGTTCTTACAGCACTTTTTACAGCTACAAGCGCCACCTGTGTGACAGGACTTGTGGTGGTGGATACAGCAACTCACTGGACCGCCTTCGGGCAGATGGTAATTCTTTTGATGATACAAATCGGTGGTCTGGGATTTATGACGCTGGGAGTTTTGCTTGCCCTTATCCTGAGAAAGAGGATTTCTCTGCGGACAAGGGGAATTTTGCAGGAGAGCATGAATTACATGCAGTTAGGCGGCGTAGTGCGTCTGGTGAAAATTACATTTTGGGGAACTTTTTTGTTTGAGGGATGCGGTGCAGTACTTTTAGCCGCCCGTTTTATTCCGGTGTTTGGAATAGCAAAGGGGATTCTTTACGGCATTTTTCATTCTGTTTCCGCCTTTTGTAATGCCGGATTTGACTTGATGGGGGGATATTCGGGAAAGTATTCTTCCTTTGTGGAATTTCATGGAGATATACTGATTAATTTTGTACTGATGGCGCTGATTATTTTAGGAGGCATTGGCTTTTTCGTCTGGAGCGACTTAAAAAAGAACGGATGCCGCTGGAAAAGATATATGCTGCATACAAAGATTACATTATTTACCACAGTGCTTTTGCTTGTGGCAGGAACCGTTCTTTATTTTCTGTTTGAAAATGACAATCTTCTTGCAGGAATGAGCGGAAAGGATAAATTTCTTGCGGCTCTGTTCAGCTCGGTGACAGCCCGGACAGCCGGTTTTAACACCATTGATACAGGGGGCCTTACCGGAGCATCCAAGCTGCTTACCATGCTGCTTATGTTTATTGGAGGAAGCCCCGGCTCTACAGCAGGCGGCATTAAAACAGTGACTGCCCTGGTATTGGTTGCCTATGTCTGGTCAAATTTAAGGAAGAGCAAGGGAGTTAACATGTTTCAGCGAAGGCTGGATGATGATGTAATAAGAAAAGCAAGCAATGTGGTGGTACTCAGCATGTTGATGGCGGTGATATCAGTGATATTTATTTGCTTTATCCAGCCTTATCTTCCGGTGGAGGATGTAATGTTTGAGGTGTTTTCGGCAATCGGAACAGTGGGAATGAGCACAGGGCTTACCAGAGATTTATCCACTGCTTCCCGGATAGTGATTATATTGTTGATGTATTGTGGACGAATTGGCAGCATGTCCTTTGCCCTTTCCTTTACAGAACGGAAAAAGGTGGCGCCGGTTCAGTTCCCGGTTGAAAAAATAATGATAGGATAAGAAATGGAGCAGGGTATGAAATCAGTATTAATTATTGGACTTGGCGGATTTGGGCAGCATCTTTGTAAAAAAATGGTGGAATTGAAAAATGAGGTAATGATTGTTGACGAAAAGGCGGAAAAGGTTGAAGAGCTGATGCCGATTGTCACAAACGGGCAGATTGGAGACTGCACGAATGTGGAGGTTTTAAGAAGCATAGGCGTAAATAATTTTGATATCTGCTTTGTATGTATTGGAACAAACTTTCAAAGCAGTCTGGAGGTGACATCACTTCTTAAGGAAAATGGGGCCAAATATGTAGTCAGCAATGCAACCAGAGATATTCAGGCCAAGTTTCTTTTGCGAAACGGGGCGGATGAAGTGATTTATCCTGACAGGGACATTGCCCAGAAGGCGGCGATTCGTTTTAGTGCAAATCATGTGTTTGACTACATTGCCATTAATTCCGAATATTCTATTTTTGAAATTCCGGTAGCTTCGGAGTGGGTAGGAAAAACCATTAAGGAAGTAAATTTCCGCGCCAGATATAAAGTAAGCATTTTAGGCATTAAAAAGAATGACGCCACCAAACTGATGCCTATGGCGGATCATGAATTTGATGCAAAGGAACATTTGATGGTTATTGGGCAGATTGAAGATGTAAAGCGTCTTTTGAAGAATTTTGAGTATGAGACAAATAAGAAAAATCGTAAGTAGAATTGTCGGAGATTTGAAAGGCATTGCCCTGGCATTTGCATTGTTTTTGCTGTATTATCTAATGATGAATGCGGTATTTCATGCATTCTGTCCATTGCTGGCAGCAACAGGGATTCCCTGTGCAGGCTGTGGGCTTACCAGAGCGGTCATTTTTTTGTCAAGGGGAGAGATTGGACGTGCGTTTTCCATTAATCCATCGCTTTTTCTGATACTGTTTTTTCTATTATACTGTGGGTATTTTCGGTATATAAAGGGAGAAAAGGTAAAAGGATTTTCAGTGGCGCTTGGAGTTTTGGTGACAGGTATGCTTATGGTCTATGGATATCGTATGTACCTTTATTTTCCTGATAAGGCACCCTGTGTTTATAAATATGATAATCTGGCATCCAGATGGATTCCCGGGTATCGTCAATGGATGCTGGAACTGCTGCGTACCATACGGTCGTGGCGTATGGCGTAAAATGCATGGCATTTGCAGGTTGAAGTATATGAAAGTCTGCGTTGTCTGCCCCAATTTATAGAACATTCAGGGTTAACGCACCCAGCGTCCCGAGGCACCGCAGGGAAGAACCAGATCAGATCCGCTTACAGGCAGGCCGATTTCGGAGGAAACCACCTGGCCGCCGAATTTTCTGGCAACAGTAGTCTTTAGCATATAAGTAAGTACAGCGCTCTGCAGGCCTGTTGTATAGGAATTAATCAGGAAAAACAGGGAATCTTTGTTTAACAATTTGGTAGTCAGTTGGATAAAAGGATAGATACTGTCCTCTATTTTCCAGATTTCTCCTTTAGGGCCTCTTCCATAGGAAGGAGGATCCATGATAATGCCGTCATAGGTATTGTTTCTACGGATTTCCCGTTCCACAAATTTGACACAGTCGTCCACCAGCCAGCGGATGGGCGCATCTGAAAGACCGGAAGCTGCCGCGTTTTCCCTTGCCCAGCCAACCATTCCTTTGGAGGCATCCACATGGGTAACATGGGCGCCGGCTTTAGCAGCGGCAATGGTTGCACCGCCGGTATAGGCAAACAGATTCAATACTTTAAGAGGACGGGCTGCTTTTTTTATTATATCGGAAAACCAGTCCCAGTTGACAGCCTGTTCGGGAAAAAGACCGGTATGTTTAAAACTGAAAGGTTTCAGGTGAAAGGTCAGATCGCCATAATGGATGCTCCATTCATCAGGAAGCTGAAAGAATTCCCACTCGCCGCCGCCCTTTGAGCTGCGGTGATAGTGCCCGTTTAACCGGTTCCAGCGGGCATCTTTTCTGGGGGTATTCCAGATCACCTGGGGATCAGGACGAAGCAGAATATAATCGCCCCAACGCTCCAGCTTCTCCCCACAGGAAGTATCTATTACTTCATATTCCGTCCAATTATCTGCAATCCACATGGCATTCCCTCATTTCTGTGTGATATGATATATGGGTAATTGCGAACAATAAAGTAGTGGGAAGATTCGAACAATATTTCTGTGATTTGAATAGAAATATTGTTCCAATCTTCACAAACTTACCAGTTTCGCAATTACCTGTATAATATTTGATGATATACTCTTTAGATAATAGAGAAATGTTTTTAAAAATGCAAGAGGTTTCTACAAGATAGCACGGAAATCAATTTTCAGCTTCCGGAGCGTATATGGTGTTGGAGAGAGTGTCATTCCGAAATCTGAAAGTTGATTTCCGTGGCAAGATAGTTCGGTATACCGTAAAAGTTCAGCCATAGGGAGGTGTGAGTTTGGAAAGCAGAAAAACAAGGTGTCCGGGATGCAGGCGTGAAAGCTGTGACGGGTGCGGAATCTACCAGAAATTAAATACCAATAAGCAGGTGAGGATTTCCTTCCCGGAAGGATTTGAAATTCAGCCTGAAAAAGGACTGGGGATTTCCTTTGATGTGGGAACTACTTCCCTTTCAGGTATGCTTTGGAATTTGGAGGATGGAGCGCTTTTGGGCGTGGAAACTGATGCAAATCCACAGGCTTCCTTTGGCATGGATGTGATCAGCAGGATTCAGGCCGCGGTGGAAGATGGGGAAAATCTTGTTAAAATGCAAAGGCTGCTGGTCATGCGTCTGGATGCAATGGCAAGGAGACTGGTTGGGGCGGCAGGGGAAAAAGATGAATTAAAAGAAAAGCCTCTGCTGAAAGAGGAACAGGTCAGGAAAGCTACTTTTGCAGGCAATACTGCCATGTGTGAAATTCTGCTTGGAATTCAGCCGAAAGGATTATCCGAGGCGCCATTTGAACCGGATTATAATGGCACGGTATTCAAAAAAGGAGAAAGCCTTGGCTTCCAATTTTTGAAGGATACTCAAATGATTGTTCTGCCTCCCATTGGCGGATTTGTGGGAGCGGATGCCTTGATGGTTTATAGTTATGTAAACTTAAAAGAACCAGAGAAAAAAGTGCTGGCAGTAGATATTGGTACCAATGGAGAGATCCTTTTGCAATGTGGGAAAGGAAAGTTTGCCTGCTCTGCGGCAGCAGGTCCGGCTCTTGAAGGCGGCGCAGTCAGCCAGGGAATGCGGGCGGTAAAAGGCGCTGTGGATATGGTTTCTTTAGCCGGAAGTTTTCCCATGCAGGACATTGCAGTAAGAGTGATCGGGGGTGGAAGAGGCACAGGAATCTGTGGCTCCGGTCTGGTGGATGCCCTTGCCCTCCTGTATCATCTCGACGTGCTGGATCACTCCGGCTATATGAGAAGCGCACAGGAAGCGGGAAAGGCAGGGGTACCGGGACGGATCTGCAATAGAATTTCAGATGAGAATAAAGAGGGAGGTCAAAGGCGTTTTCTGTTAACAGATGTCCGGCAGCCGGTATATTTGACAGCAGGAGATATAAGGCAGCTGCAGTTGTCCATAAGCGCAATCCGCTCCGGAATGGAAACTTTATTAAAAAAGGCCGGATGCCGGCTGGAGGAACTGGATTATATATATCTGGCAGGAGCGTTTGGCTGCTACATTGGAATTGAAAGCGGGATACAAACAGGACTTTTTCCAAATGTTGACAGAGAAAAGTTTGTTCAGGCCGGAAATCTGGCGGGAACAGGCGCTGCTATGGCTTTGCTTTCCTCTAAAATGCAGAAACAGACAGAGGAGGGAAAGAAGCAGCTTGTCCATGTGGAACTGGCGGAAGAACCTGCTTTTCAGGAATTGTTTTTGGAACATATGAATTTTCCATTGCAAATATAAAAAGTCATGGTATGATGAGTCAGGAGAGATCAGGCCGATAGAGGGCAAAACGGAAGAACGTGAAGGGACCATAAGAAAAATGGACAGAGAATATTTAAAGAAAAAAAAGCGGATTGTAGTAAAAATAGGAACTTCAACGATTACCCATGTGGATACAGGGCATTTGAATTTAATTAAAATGGAAAAACTTGCCAGGGTATTAACAGATATCAGAAATCAAAATAAAGAAATCGTACTGGTATCTTCTGGGGCTATTGGTGCAGGGAGGAAGGCCCTTGGAATTAAGGGAAAACCGGGGAGTCTGGCTGAAAAACAGGCCTGTGCTGCAGTGGGACAGGCAAGGCTTATGATGATCTACCAGAAATTGTTTGCAGAATACAACCAGACTATCGCCCAGATTCTGATTACCAAAAGGACTATGATAAATGAAATCAGCAGAAAAAATGCGGAAAATACTTTTCTTGAACTTTTGAACATGGGAGTGATTCCGATTGTAAATGAAAATGACACGGTATCCACCGATCAGATTCAGGACGAAAATTTTGGGGACAATGACACCCTTTCCGCAACAGTTGCCCAGATGGTGCAGGCAGATATGCTGATTCTTTTGTCAGATATTGACGGGTTGTATACAGACGATCCCCGCAATAATGAAAAGGCCGAATTCGTCAGTTGTGTGGAAAAAATAGATGAAAGGCTGTGCGCTATGGCAAAGGGAGCAGCCACTAAATTCGGCACCGGTGGAATGGCAACCAAGATTGCGGCGGCTGAAATTGCCAATTCAGTGGGCGTGGATATGGTGATTGCCAATGGAGATGATCTGGTAAATATAAGCAGAATACTGGATGGAAAAGAAGTAGGAACGCTGTTTAAAGCATAGATATAAAGCATAAATATAAAGAAGAAAAGCACCTTCAAATGAGCTGATTAAGAGAAATTTCATTTGAAGGTGTTTTTACTGCCGCGAGGCATTTTACTGCTGCGGGCAACGAGCCAGGCGGACATGCTGGCATGTCCATTTGGTTATGACATTCCTGTCAGGTAAGTTTATGTATAAATAGTCCGCTTCGCAGCTTGGGCTCAAACCAGGTTGACTTGGGGGGCATTAAAAGGCCGGCATCCGCCACCGATAACAGTTCCTCAATGGAAGTGGCAAACATGGAAAATGCTACGGCCATATCAGAAGATACCCGGCGTTCCAATTCATCCAGTCCCCGGATGCCGCCAACGAAATCTATGCGTTTGTCAGTGCGGGGATCTTTGATTTTTAAAATTGCTTCCAGCAGATGATCCTGCAGAATGGAGACATCCAGTCCTTTTACGGGATCGGTAGAAAAAAGTGCATCGGAGGCTGTAAGCAGATACCAGTCATTCTTTAAATACATGCCGAAGGTTCCCTTTTTCTCAGGCCTTACCTGCGTTTTTCCTTTATATTCTACAGAGAATCCTGCATTTTTTACTGCTTCCAGAAAGGCTTTCTCAGATAATCCGTTTAAATCCCTGACGACTCTGTTATAAGGCATGATATACAATTGATCATCAGGAAAAAGTACGGATAAAAAGCGGTTAAATTCTTCCTCTCCGGTATAATCAGGATGAAGGGTGCGTCTGTTCAGTCCTACTTTTACAGCGGATGCACAGCGGTGGTGGCCATCAGCGATATAGGTACAGGGAATCTGTGCAAACAGTGTTTCTAATTGGGTAAGAAGATCTGCATTTGAAATGCGCCATACTCTATGAGTGATACCATCAGAAGAGATAAAATCATAGAGAGGAATTTCTTTTTTGGCTGTGGATATAATTTCATTGATCTTTTGGACTGAGCGGTAGATCAGAAAAACAGGACCGGTATGTGCGTTGGTGATATCCACATGCCGGATGCGGTCAAGCTCTTTTTCCTCCCTGGTGTTTTCGTGTTTTTTTATAATTTGATTCTGATAGTCATCCACCGAAGAGCAGGCCGCGATCCCTGTCTGGGAGCGTCCATCCATGATCAGCTCATAGATATAATAACATGGAGTTTCTTCCTTTATAAAAGAACCGTCAGCAATCATACCATCCAAAAGCTCTTTTGCTTTTGCATATACTCTGGGATCATAAGTGTCCACATCATCGGGAAACTGGGTTTCAGCCCGGTCTATTTTCAGAAAAGAGAGAGGTTCTCTTTGAACTTCGGATAAGGCTTCTTTACGGTCATATACATCATAAGGAAGCGCAGCAATGCGCGGGGCCAGATTTGGAACTGGT
This sequence comes from Lachnospiraceae bacterium, assembly GCA_009774465.1. Lineage (GTDB taxonomy): Bacteria > Bacillota > Clostridia > Lachnospirales > Lachnospiraceae > Suilimivivens. Next base: position 30,921 of record VSNT01000004.1, on the reverse strand, counting down.
CTGACGCTTTGAAAAGGGGTTACTTTAGGCATTTGATTTTCTCCTTTGTTTTCAAAGTAATTGGGGACATAAATCCCTGACTTATAGAGATTATATGTTGAAAGCAGTAATTGTGTCAACAAATGACTGGCGCTGTCTATGCGCTGCAGTTCATTTTGTTTAAGCTGCATAATATAAAAAGGTAACAGTTCCACCTCAATATTCATAAAATTGTAACAAAAATTTCCAGCCATTATCTTGCACTGGAAATATAAATGTACTATACTATATGTATAAAAGTAGGTTTTAAGAAATGTGCAGGCAGTAGAAGGCACAGGAAAGGAGTATTCGTGAGAATTTCAGGTGTACAAAATGTACCATATGCCCAAAGGGTAAATTCCATATATGGAAAGATAGCCAGCGGCAGGAAAATTCAGAAAGCATCAGATGACGCGGCAGGGCTTGCCATTGCCAATTTGCTGAAGAGAAACAGCAAGGGACTGGATGTGGGCGCTTCAAATATTCGGGACGGAATTGGCGTTGCCAATATTCAGGACGGAGCGCTTGGAACAATGCAGGATTCTCTGCAGCGAATACGTGAACTCAGTGTTAAGGCATCCAATGGAATGTATGGCGACTCTGAAAAGCAGATGATTCAGGCCGAGGTTGATCAGCTTTTGTCAGATATTCAGGATACAGCAGTTGGCACACAATATAATGAAATGAAACTGCTGGATGGAAGTATGGCAGATATGGATATTGCTGCCAGTGCAGATGGAAAAGGCTTAAAGATCAACATGGAGAATGCTACGCTTAAGTCTCTTGGTCTTGAAGGATATAATGTTACAGGCAAATTTGACATTGGAGTCATTGATGCCGCTATGGAAAAGATCAGTGCAGCAAGAAGCCGTACAGGTGCAGGCACAAATGCTCTGGAGCATGCTTATAATTATAATAAGGGGACTTCCCTTGACCTTGTGGCTTCCAGAAGCCGGATAGAAGATCTGGATGTTCCAAAGGCAGTTTCGGAACAGAAGAAAAATAAACTTCTTCAGGATTACCGCATGGATATGCTGCGCCGTAAGATGCAGGATGGTTCAGGTGTATTGAGATTGTTTGGCGGGATGTAATTGCAGGTCAAAGAACATAATGAAAATGAGTAATTAATTCCGGTGAGCCCAGATGGCCGCCGGAATTATTTTTGTATAAATAAAGAGGTTGTTGTTTATATGGCGTTTCGTAAAGTTTCGTGATATGATATTTAATAATGGCGGACGTCATAAAGAAAACTGTATGAATAGAGAGAGGCATATTATGGGGACTTATTACGAGACATATATAGCTCCGATGGTAAAAAACCTTTTGAAAGGATCACAGACAAAGAAATTTACAGTCGTAAGGCATTATAATGCAGTGAAAATAACAGATAAGGATGTTCAGGCAGTCAGGGAGGCATATCCTGATCTGTATGTATGCCATCGGCATTTTGACAGTTCAAAAATGATAGAAACCTTTGAACCCTTTGCAGGCGTGTTAAAGGATATTTATGAGGTCTTTGAAGGGGATAAAACGCCGGAAGAATTTATTGATCAATTTCCTGTTTATCCCCTGCATCGGTCTGTTTTTGTAAATATGGTAAGTCAGTCTCTTTATAAAAGAGAAGAAGAGATTGTGCTTGATGAGATCGGCTATGAGAAGCAGCAGATGTTAAAGTCAATGAAGGCAGTACTTTCCATGCTGGCACAGAAACATCCCATGCTCTTTTTGCTGGATCATATGAACATGGCTCCCAGATCAACGATTTTGCTTTTGACTGAGCTGTTAGAGGCAGGGAATGAAAATATTTTTGTCTATGGAGCGTTTAACGAACTGCATTCTCAGCCGCCTTATATGACGGAAACATGGGAGCGCTATCTGGAAAAACTGGAAGATTATAATTGCATTGTGGATGGTGCAGGAGAAGAAATTGAAGTGGGAGAGGAACATACTTATTTTCACTTTGAGAGCAGTCAAATTGAAGAATATCTGGTAAAGCTGCATAATATGTACTATCTTCTTGACTATGAACAGGCCCAGTATTATTTATCCATGATTTATCACAAAATAGAAGTGGAAAAGCTTTCAGTTGCAGAGGACAGTGTGTTTAAATTTTACATACTTTATGCATTGATTTCAATGTATTCTGACATGCCAAAGGCATTGCTTTTGTGCGATAATCTTCATTTCCTTCCGGATAAGGATAAATCGGCCGGAAAAAAATTCTGGTACTTTTATATTTTTGGGCAGGTACAGATGTACAGCGGCAATTTAAATGCGGCGAAAGAATGTGCAGACACCTGTATGAAGATTGCAAAAGAAATGCTGGATGAATATCATGAATTTCTTGCAAAACTTTTGGAAGTAATGACAAGAATGTCAGGCTGGCATAATATTTTTTTCTGCGTTGCGGATATAGATGTTTCACCAGTCTTTATGGAGCAGGCGAAAAAATATGGATATAAAAATCACCTGGCCTACACCTATATTTTTGCCTATGATAATGATGCCGGATTGCTGGGGGAAAGTGAAAAATTTGAAGACAGCCTGATTCATTTTAAAAAGGGTGTGGAAATTGCAGAAGAACTGGGGAATGAAAATCTGCTTTTGATCGCCTACAGAAAAAATATTATGCTTTCTTCCCTGTATGGTTTGTATAAGGTGACAAATCATTATTACTACAAATCTATGGAGATAGTAGGGGAACAGGATTCAGTCAGGCTGGCGGATATTTATAATGGTCTGGGGTACAACTGCTGCGCCTGTGAGCAGTATGAGGAGGCAAACCGATATTACAATAAGGCGATTCTTATTTATTATCGCTTAAATATGATAAATTATGTTGGGGAAACCCTGTATAATATGGCGATTAACTGTCTGCTTGCGGATGAGAACGAAACAGCATTTGAGTATTTGCAAAGCTGTGTGAAAATTATAAATATCCTTCATTTAAACGATCTGCGTGTCTGTAATATTTCTAAGATATTTGGACTTTTGGCACTCTGCAGCCATAGGCTTGCAAGAAGCTATGATACAAGAATTTACCTGGACAATGCATTGCAGTTTTTGGGGCATATTTTGGACCGCTCTGTGGAAGAAAATTTTCAGGACAGGAAGCTGGATGCTTCCTATACAGCATGTGATGATGATTTATTTCTGTATTATTATGTCAGTGCACTTGTGGAGATGGATAAAAACAGACTGGAAGAGGCCCGCATTTATATGGAACGTGCCCGTATCTATGAGGAAAGAAGCACCGGATTTCAATTTTTCAGTGTGGTTATGTATGAAATCACTATGGCGGAGCTTTTAAGGAAAGCAGGGAGGGAAAAAGAAGCCTTAGAAGAACTGGAAAAGGGAATCTGTTATGCAAAACAGTGTGGTGTTTTGGAAAAACAGCGTATGCTGGAAGCGGCCCGGCAGGGGACAGTATATAAAAGGAATCATAAAAAGGCAGCCCTGCTTATAGATGTTACGCTTCAGGAAATTCAGAGCGCAACAAAGCAGGCAGGTACAATCAAGGATTATGCGGCTTTGAAAAAACGTCTGGAATTTATTTCCTCATGGCAGAAGATGATTGACATTACAGGCAAAAGTTTTTCAGAGCTGGTGAAAAATTCTTTGAATACTTTTATGCTTAATTTCAGCATAGATGCCATGATTTATATTAGATATAAGGAAGAGAAACCGGAAATTTGTTTTGATACAAAACAGGTAGTTTTAAGTGATGAGGATATTGATAAGATTACCAAGTATTTTCTGGTTCACCGCTCCGGATTTGTGACTTCAAAACTTAAGAAAAATCACATGGAGTACAACCGTATCCTTTCTTTGTTTGGAGTTACGCAGATCTGTTCTATGGTATGTATTCCTTATTATATTAATGAGAAGTTGAATAGTGTATTTATTCTTTATATTTTAATGAAGGACAACTGGAATGCGCCCCGGACTAAATTTATGCTGGATGAAAGTGATATGGATTTTTTTAATCTGGTGCTTTTACAACTGCAGAATTCCATTGAAAAGCTGGAAAATGAAGAACAAATAAAAAATATTAACAGCAGGCTTGAAAAGTCGGCGATTACTGATTATTTAACAGGACTTTACAACAGAGACGGTTTTTATCAGAAGATAAAAGAGTGGATACAAAATCAAATTACCAGAGATATTACCTTTCTTTATATTGATCTGGACAATTTTAAATATTATAATGACACCTTTGGCCATGCAGTGGGAGACCGGATTTTAAAGGAGGTGGCGGAAATTTTGCGGCAGATTTCCAAAGACCGGGGGTTTGCCACCAGGTATGGCGGAGATGAATTTTTAATAAGTTTTCAGTTTGTTGCAAAAGAAAGCACATTGCTTCTTGGCAGAAGTATTTTGCACATGATTAAAGAAAAGAAGGGATTTGCGGATATTATTTCTGAAATGCTTAAAAAGGATGTTGCAATTCCAAAAGAAAAGGAATTGTCCTGTTCCATAGGGATAGCGGGAGTAAAGGGAATTGTGGATGATTCCCATATTTCAGAAACGATCTCAAAAGCGGATGAGGTGCTTTACAAGATTAAACACTCCACGAAAGGAGATGTAAAATACGCGGAGTAAGGCACTTTATCACAGTGCTATGATAAAATTTCTGGTTGACGGATAGGGTTCGCTCATATATAGTATATAGGAATGCGTGGAAAATTTCGGCGCGGATATACTTTTTACTGGCAGGCTTGTTTGAATGCAGATTTACAGGCTGTGATGAAAGGAAGGTTAATTATGAGCGATTCACTTGGATGGATTATTGTTGCTTTTGCACTGTATCTTCTACTTATGGTGGGAGTGGGTGCGATGTATGCAAAAAAGAATAACAGTACGGAGGATTATTTCTTAGGAGGCAGAAAGCTTGGCGGATGGGTGGCAGCTTTGTCGGCACAGGCTTCTGACATGAGCGGGTGGCTGCTTATGGGACTTCCAGGTTCTATCTATGCATTGGGGACAGGCCAGGCATGGATTGCCATTGGGCTGTTTATTGGAACAGTACTTAACTGGCTTTTTATTTCAGGGAGACTCCGCAGATATACGATTCGTGCCAATAACGCCCTGACACTGCCCACTTATTTTGAAAACAGGTTTCATGATAAAAAAAGGATTCTGCTTTTTATTTCATCGGTAACGATTGTAATCTTTTTTCTGGTATATACAGCGTCGGCACTGGCAGCAGGCGGAAAACTGTTTAATTCCGTATTCCGTGTGGACTATAAAATTGCGTTGACTATTGGAGCGATTGTTATTTTGGTTTATACATTTCTGGGCGGTTTTATGGCTGTATGCACCACAGATTTTATCCAGGGAACACTTATGCTGGTGGCTCTTTTAGTGGTACCTGTAGTTGCACTGGGACTGATTGGTCCTGACAGTGTTCTTACCAATATTGAAATGAGCGGTGTAGCTGGCGGAGCAGGTGCTTTTTTAAGTCTTTTCAGCAATGGAGGAGAACCTTACCGGGCGGTAGATATTATATCGGGACTGGCATGGGGACTTGGATACTGTGGTATGCCTCATATTTTAGTCCGTTTTATGGCAGTTAAGAATGAAAAAGAGCTGAATAAATCTAAGGGAATTGCAATTATATGGGTATTTCTTTCTCTGGTGCTGGCATGGGTGATCGGGATAGTGGGACGTGCATACCTTTATCCGGAAGTGCTGACTGGCGGAGAGGAAGAAAAGGTATTTATCAATATGATTATTAAGCTGTTTACAGAGGATGTGAAAGTTCCAATTATTGCAGGTATTTTTCTGTGTGGTATTTTAGCGGCAATTATGTCAACTGCGGATTCCCAGCTTTTGGTAAGTGCCTCCAGTGTGGCGGAAGATCTGGTAAAGGGAATTATAAAAAAGGATGCTTCTGAAAAGACGGTATTTCGGATCAGCCGCATCACGGTACTTGTCATCGCAGTTTTGGCGTATCTGATCGCCCTTGATCCCAACAGCTCTATCATGGGACTGGTTTCCAATGCGTGGGCCGGACTTGGAGCAGCGTTTGGACCAACTGTACTGCTTTCGCTATATTGGAAGCGGACAAATTTTGCAGGAGCAGCAGCAGGAATTGCATCAGGAGCTGTTACAGTGCTGGTTTGGGATTATATTCCGCTTGTTGGCGGACAGACACCTGGCGCTGTTACAGGACTGTATTCTCTGGCAGTAGGCTTTGCAGTCAGCATAGCGGCGATTGTAATAGTCAGCTTATTAACAAAGGCACCCGATGATGAAATGATACGGGAATTTGAGGATGTAAGCCAAAAGAAAGTGGAATAACAATATTTTTGAATGTTTTATGCTTCATCCTGATATCCGTGAAGTTTTAAATAATCAAGAATCCGTTGAAGTTTTGCGTTGACAGCGAGGTATTCTGCTTTGATAGAGTCTCTTTCAGCTATAGCGGAATCCCTTGCAGCCATAGCGGAATCCCTTTCAGCCATAACTGTATTTCGCTCAGCCATCAAAGCATTTACTTCATCCTGAAGTTCAGTGACCATCATTCGTTCCATATTTTTGTCCATGATATAAAGTGCTTCTGATAACATATTCATTAACTCCTCGGGGTTTTTAACAAAATCTGTGATTTCCTGATAAATGGCAGCAAAGCATGGAAAAGCATCAATTAGTGAAGTGATAGTTTCTGTGTCGGTGGCACTTAAAAAGGTAAGCCATGCTTCCAAATAAGTACTATCTTTAGTTATATTATGTACGATAGAATGAAAACTGTCAAGGCAAATAAAGATATCTTCATGCAGGCCGGAGGAGTTTTGATAGATATTGGTGTCAAATGAAGAAGTACGTCTGTGAATATATTTATTTTTGACGGAGCGAAATTCCTGAGGACTTTTTTCCATAAGAATAATACAGTAGACCTTATGCAGATTTTGAAAGGAAAAAGTTTTTCCCTGTTCCTGTCTGGCCTGGGAGTACTGGCGCATAATGATATCTGATGCGTAGCAGTCAGCCCGCGCAAGGGGAAAGTTGTAGCCGATTTTTTGCATTTCGACATTGGCAAAGGAACCGTCATCCAGTTGGATGAGTACATCTATAACAACGAAGCTTGTTTGCTCATTCAGCTGCATGCCTTCGCGGGGAATTACTTTGATGATTCGCAGGGGATGGGCTAATATGGCGGATAGAAGTGCTTCCAACCGGCTATGGCAAAGCGAAGGATTAAAAATTCTGCGAAAGACAGGATCATAAGTCACTTTCAGCCCGTGTTTTCCAGTGCAGAAATCAATTAGCTCCTGTTTCAAATCTGCTGACAGTTCAGAATATATTTTCCAGGCGGAAGGGTGGGAGCTTAAATAGGATTCTACTTTTTCCTGTGAAGGAAAATCAGGAAGCGGAGGGATTTTAGGTGCTGCCTGGGGATTGAATGAAGTGGCTGTGGTTTTAGACATAGGGTATCCTCCTTGAAAAGAAATGTTTAAAAGAAAAAATGCTCTTATTGAAAGAATATTTACAGTTATAACAGAAGTGATGTAAAAAGTTATAGCACAGTTTGATTTGGGATACAACAATATTTTTAGTAATAGGATATAGAAAAATAATTGTTTGTGAGTCAGGAAAAATGCAGAGAAATACAATATGTTGTATATACTTTGAGGAAAAATGATTTAGATACAATATTTTGTGTTGTGCAGTTTTACTTTTGAGTTTGTGGGAGCCGCAGGCTGTATAATGAGGACGCTCCGCTCATGAGATGATGGAATGTGACTTAGCGGAGGTTGACAGTTCAGCCCCTTCATTATTCATAAAAGCGTCTGCTTTGCATCCGTCGCCACTGGCGTGGCTCATCTTTTATTTCATAATGAGGGCGCTCCGCTCATAAAATAATGAAAAAACTGCTTTGTGCGCAAGCACCCACGCCGCTTTTTCATTATTTTATGGCTGAACTGTAAAAAAATAAAAAAACACTTGCATGATTGGAAAACATCATGTATACTATCAAGTGCTGTGGCATGATAGCTGTGAAGCGTGAGGTTGCTGCTGTGTCGTAAGGCATTGCAGGTTTTCCGTGGAGCGAATGTCAAGAGGCTGGCATCTGCCAGACCTAAGAACCTGACGGCAAGTCACTGTACAGACAATTAGTCTGCCGGATGAGGCAGAAACACGGGCGTTAAGCGTGCTCATTCAAAATGTGCAGGAAATCTGCACATAAGATTGTGAAAGAGCAGGACACGCACGGGGGAGTGTACAGTCACCGCTTGTCGTACTTAAATTCTAAAAGTGCGAAAAGGAGGCGACTTTTTTTATGGCAAGTCAAGTAATGAGAATCACACTCAAGGCTTATGATCATCAGCTGGTTGATGCATCTGCCAAGAAAATCATCGAAACAGTCAAGAAGAATGGATCACAGGTAAGCGGACCGGTACCCCTTCCTACGAAAAAGGAAGTAGTTACAATCTTAAGAGCGGTTCACAAATACAAAGATTCCAGAGAGCAGTTCGAACAGAGAACTCATAAGAGACTGATCGATATCATCACACCTACACCTAAGACAGTAGATGCATTGCAGAGACTGGAAATGCCTGCCGGTGTGTACATTGATATCAAGATGAAAACAAGTAAATGACACTTGTCACAAGTAAATGACACTTGCAGCAAGTAAGTAACACTTGTCCATAACCATTAAACTAGAATGGCCCGATAGAGGCCCGCTGTAGAAGCAAATGGAGGTAAGAAAATGAAAAAAGGTATTTTAGCTACCAAGCTTGGAATGACACAGATCTTTAATGAAGACGGCAGCTTGGTTCCTGTAACAGTACTTCAGGCTGGTCCCTGTGTGGTAACACAGATCAAGACAGTAGACAATGACGGTTACAGTGCAGTACAGGTTGGATTTGTTGATAAGAAAGAAAGAATCGTCAACAAAGACAAGACCGGTAAAAAGGAAATTATCCACAGGCATGGCGTTAATAAGGCCATGAAGGGACATTTCGAAAAAGCAGGAGTTTCCTGCAAGAGATATGTTAGAGAATTCAAGTTTGAAAATGCTGAGGAATATACACTTGGAAGCGAGATCAAGGCTGATATATTTGCAGCTGGCGATAAGATTGATGCATCTGCTGTTTCCAAAGGAAAAGGATTCCAGGGTGCGATCAAGAGACATGGACAGCACAGAGGTCCTATGGCCCACGGTTCCAAGTTCCATCGTCATCAGGGTTCCAATGGCGCATGCTCCTCACCGAGCCGTGTGTTTAAAGGAAAAGGAATGCCTGGCCACATGGGCTGTGTAAAGGTTACAGTACAGAACCTTGAAGTAGTAAGAGTAGATGCTGAAAAGAATCTGCTTCTTGTTAAAGGTGCGGTACCCGGACCTAAGAAAGCCCTGGTTACAATCAAAGAAACTGTTAAGACTGTGGCTAATTGATGAAAGGAGGATTATTCAGATGGCAAACGTATCTGTTTATAATATGGAAGGCAAAGAAGTTGGCACAATTGAATTAAACGATGCGGTATTTGGTGTTACAGTTAATGAACATCTGGTACACATGGCAGTTGTACAGCATCTTGCCAATAAGCGTCAGGGAACACAGAAAGCAAAAACACGTTCTGAAGTATCCGGCGGCGGCAGAAAGCCTTGGAGACAGAAAGGAACCGGTCACGCAAGACAGGGTTCAACAAGATCCCCTCAGTGGAAGGGCGGCGGTGTTGTATTTGCACCTGTTCCAAGAGATTATTCATTTAAACTTAATAAAAAGGAAAAAAGAGCAGCGCTTAAATCTGCACTTACAAGCAGAGTGGAAAGCGGTAAACTGATTGTTCTGGATGAGCTTAAGCTTGATGAGATCAAAACAAAGAAGTTCAAAGCAGTTATGGATAATTTAAAGGTAAACAAGGCACTGGTTGTTCTTGCGGATAATGATGAAAAAGTAGTAATGTCTGCAAGAAATCTTCCCACTGTAAACACAACACAGGTTAACCTGATCAATGTTTACGATATCCTGAAAGGCGACACGCTGGTTCTTACTAAAGATGCAGTGGCAAAGATTGAGGAGGTGTTTGCATAATGGCAGTAATTGAGTATTATGACGTTATCCTTAAACCGGTCATTACAGAAAAGAGTATGGCTGGCATGGGCGAAAAGAAATATACTTTTTTGGTTCATCCCGAAGCAAATAAAGTTATGATTAAAGAAGCTGTTGAAAAAATGTTTGAAGGCGCAAAGGTTGCCAAGGTAAACACAATGAATCTGGATGGTAAGACCAAGAGACGGGGCACCACATACGGAAAAACAGCAAAGACAAAAAAGGCAATTGTATGGCTGACAGAGGACAGCAAGGAAATTGAGATTTTCGCTGGGCTCTAGGATGAAAAGAAAAGCTAAGATGCCAAAGAACAGCATCTAAGCATTTCTATAGTTTCATCCATGAAGAATGCTCCGCATTCTTCGGCCGCAGAAAGGCAAATTATTATGCACACATAAGTGCGATATGAAATGAAACTCGAAAGGAGAAAGAGTCATGGGAATTAAGACATATAACCCATATACACCTTCCAGAAGAAATATGACCGGTTCTGATTTCGCTGAAATCACTAAGAAAGAGCCTGAGAAGTCACTTGTTACTTCACTCAGTAAAAATTCCGGTCGTAACAATCAGGGTAAAATTACAGTAAGACACCGCGGAGGCGGTTCTAAGAGAAAATACAGACTTGTAGATTTCAAGAGAAATAAGGATGGAATTCCTGCAACAGTAATTGGAATCGAATATGATCCCAACAGAACTGCAAATATTGCGCTGATCTGCTATGCGGATGGCGAGAAAGCCTATATCATAGCACCTGAAGGCCTGAAAGACGGTATGAAGGTCATGAATGGTCCCGAAGCGGAAGTGAGAGTAGGCAACTGCCTTCCTTTATCAGCAATTCCGGTTGGTACTCAGGTACACAACATTGAATTATATCCCGGAAAGGGCGGGCAGATGGTTCGTTCCGCTGGAAACAGTGCACAGCTTATGGCGAAAGAAGGAAAATATGCAACTCTTCGTCTTCCCTCCGGTGAAATGAGAATGGTTCCTATTGTCTGCAGAGCTACAGTCGGCGTTGTAGGTAATGTTGACCACAGTCTGGTTAAGATTGGGAAAGCAGGACGTAAGCGTCATATGGGCATCCGGCCTACGGTTCGCGGTTCTGTTATGAACCCCAATGACCATCCACATGGTGGTGGTGAAGGCAAGACTGGTATCGGACGTCCCGGTCCTTCTACACCTTGGGGCAAGCCTGCTCTTGGACTTAAGACTCGTAAGAAGAAAAAAGCTTCTAATAAGCTGATCGTAAGAAGAAGAGACGGCAAGGCCATCAAATAATTAAGGAGGAGAGAAGAAAATGGCTAGATCACTGAAAAAAGGACCTTTTGCAGATGCAAGTTTGCTGAAAAAAGTAGATGCGTTGAATGCATCAGGACAGAAGCAGGTTATCAAGACCTGGTCCCGTCGTTCTACAATCTTCCCCTCTTTTGTGGGACACACATTTGCAGTACACGACGGAAGAAAGCATGTGCCCGTATATGTAACGGAAGATATGGTTGGACATAAGTTAGGTGAATTTGTTGCAACCAGAACCTATAGAGGACATGGAAAAGACGAAAAGAAGTCTAAAGTAAGATAAGGAGGTTTTAGTAATGGCAAAAGGACATAGATCCCAAATTAAAAGAGAGAGAAATGCGCAGAAAGATACAAGACCTTCAGCTAAGTTATCTTACGCAAGAGTGTCTGTTCAGAAAGCATGTTTCGTTTTAGATGCCATCAGAGGCAAAGATGTGGAGACTGCACTGGGTATTTTAGAGTACAACCCCAGATATGCTTCCAGCATCATTAAAAAACTGTTAGAATCTGCCCGTGCAAATGCAGAGTATCTGCACAGTCAGGATCCTACAAAGTATCCGAATCCGGAACACCTTTACATTGCAGAATGTTACGCAAATAAAGGACCTACAATGAAGAGAATAAGACCGAGGGCACAGGGCAGGGCTTACAGAATCGAAAAGAGAATGAGCCACATTACAATTGTGCTTGATGAAAGATAGGAGAGGAGAGAAATTTTATGGGACAGAAAGTTAATCCTCACGGCTTAAGAGTCGGTATTATTAAGGATTGGGATTCTAAATGGTATGCAGAAGCAGATTTTTCTGATTTCCTTGTAGAGGACTACAATATCAGAGAATTCCTTAAAAAGAAATTGTACAGTGCCGGAATTTCCAAGATTGAGATTGAAAGAGCAGCCGGCAGAGTTAAAGTCATCATTTATACAGCTAAGCCTGGCGTGGTAATCGGCAAGGGCGGTGCTGAAATCGAAGTGACCAAGAAAGAACTTTCCAAATTAACAGGAAAGAAGGTATTAGTAGATATCAAAGAAATTAAGAGACCTGACAGAGATGCACAGCTTGTTGCGGAAAATATCGCACAGCAGCTTGAAAACCGTGTGTCATTCAGGCGTGCCATGAAGTCCTGCATGGGCAGAACTATGAAAGCCGGCGCACTTGGAATTAAGACATCTGTTTCAGGACGTCTTGGCGGTGCTGATATGGCTCGTACAGAGTTCTACAGCGAAGGTACTATTCCCCTTCAGACACTTCGTGCTGATATCGAATATGGCTTTGCAGAAGCTGACACAACCTATGGAAAAGTAGGTGTCAAGGTATGGATTTACAAGGGTGAAGTACTTCCTACCAAGAAAAATGAAGAAAAGAAAGTGCAGGAAGGGAGCGATAAATAATGTTAATGCCTAAAAGAGTTAAACGTCGTAAACAGTTCCGTGGCACCATGAAAGGAAAAGCTACACGTGGCAACACAATTACTTACGGTGAATACGGTATTATTGCAACGGAGCCATGTTGGATAAAATCAAACCAGATTGAAGCAGCCCGTATTGCCATGACTCGTTATATTAAGCGTGGCGGTAAAGTCTGGATCAAGATTTTCCCCGACAAACCAGTAACAGCAAAACCCGCAGAAACACGTATGGGTTCCGGTAAAGGTACATTGGAGTACTGGGTAGCGGTTGTTAAACCCGGACGTGTAATGTTTGAAATCGCAGGAGTTCCCGAAGAAATCGCAAAAGAGGCTTTACGTCTTGCAACTTATAAGCTTCCTTGCAAATGCAAGATCGTTTCTAAGGCAGACTTGGAAGGTGGTGCATCAAATGAAAACTAACAAGTATGTAGAAGATTTACAGGCAAAATCCGCTGCAGCATTGGAACAGGATCTGGTGGCAGCAAAAAAAGAACTTTTCAATTTGAGATTCCAGAACGCAACAAACCAGTTGGATAATACCGCAAGAATCAAAGAGGTTAGAAGAAACATTGCGAGAATTCAGACAGTGATTACTCAGAAACAGAAAGAGGCGTAAATTTAAGGATATAGCCTTAGGGAATGTCAAAGAAAGGAGACTTTAAGTCGTGGAAGAAAGAAATTTAAGAAAAACACGTACCGGCAAAGTTATCAGTGATAAAATGGATAAAACAATTGTTGTTGCGATCGAAGAGCATGTGAAGCATCCTCTTTATAAAAAAGTCGTTAAGAGCACTTACAAGCTGAAAGCGCATGATGAGAACAACGAGTGTGGTATTGGTGACACTGTTAAGGTAATGGAAACAAGGCCTTTGTCCAAAGACAAGAGATGGAGACTTGTGGAAATCGTAGAAAAAGCGAAATAGTTGGAAGGAGAATTAGCATGATTCAACAGGAAAGCAGACTGAAGGTCGCTGACAATACAGGTGCAAAAGAAATCCTTTGCATCAGAGTTATGGGCGGATCTACAAGAAGATATGCAAATATCGGTGATGTAATCGTTGCTACGGTTAAAGATGCAACACCAGGCGGCGTTGTAAAAAAAGGTGATGTGGTAAAAGCTGTAGTTGTCCGTACTGTTAAAGGTGCACGCCGTAAAGATGGTTCTTATATTAGATTTGATGAAAATGCTGCTGTTATTATTAAAGATGATAAGACTCCCAGAGGAACACGTATTTTTGGACCGGTAGCAAGAGAGCTTCGTGAAAAACAGTTTATGAAAATTGTTTCTCTGGCTCCCGAAGTATTATAGGAGGTGCAGTATGGCAACATTAAAGATTAAAAAAGGCGACACTGTGAAAGTGATTGCCGGCAAGGATAAAGGAACAGAAGGAAAAGTAATTGCTGTTGATGCTAAAAATCATAAAGTCACCGTAGAGGGCGTCGGCATGGTTACCAGGCATACAAAACCTTCTGCAGCTAACCAGAATGGTGGAATTATTCAAAAAGAAGCTCCCATTGATATTTCAAACGTAATGTATGTTCACAAGGGACAGCCTACAAGAATCGGCTTCAAGTTTGAGAATGACAAGAAAGTACGTTTTGCAAAGTCAACTGGCGACGTGATCGATTAATTCTAGGAAAGGAGAACTGGAAGCGTGAGCAGACTTAAAACAATTTATAATGACGAGATCGTAGATGCTATGATCAAAAAGTTTGGATATAAGAATGTTATGGAAGTGCCGAAGCTTGATAAGATCGTTGTCAATATGGGCGTTGGCGAAGCAAAAGACAATGCAAAGGTATTGGAATCTGCTGTGAAAGACATGGAAACGATCACCGGACAGAAAGCGGTGCTTACCAAAGCAAAAAAATCCATTGCAAACTTCAAGATCAGAGAAGGCATGTCAATTGGATGTAAGGTTACTTTACGTGGGGAAAAAATGTATGATTTCATGGATCGTCTTGTGAATCTTGCATTGCCTCGTGTGCGTGACTTCAGAGGTGTAAATCCTAATTCATTTGATGGAAGAGGAAATTATTCACTGGGTATCAAGGAACAGCTTATCTTCCCTGAAATCGAATATGATAAAATCGATAAGGTAAGAGGAATGGATATTATCTTTGTTACAACAGCAAAGACTGATGAAGAAGCACGTGAGTTATTGAGATTATTTAATATGCCATTTGCTAAATAGAAGGAGGTAAGTTCATGGCTAAAACATCAATGAAGATTAAACAGCAGCGTAAACCTAAATTTTCTACCAGAGCATATACCCGTTGTAGAGTTTGTGGACGCCCCCATGCTGTTCTTAAAAAATACGGAATCTGCAGAATCTGCTTCCGTGAATTAGCCTATAAGGGACAGATTCCCGGCGTGAAGAAAGCAAGTTGGTAAAATCAGTTCAGCAGAGCTGGATTTTTCGAAATCTGCCTTTGGCAAATTTCGGAATGGAAGTATTTTAACAGCAGCTCTGACGAAATGGCGAGGATATTGCATTGATATGATATAGGAGGAAATAAAATGACAATGAGTGATCCTATTGCAGATATGCTTACAAGAATCCGTAATGCAAACACTGCAAAACATGACACAGTAGATGTTCCCTCTTCCAAGATGAAACTGGCAATTGCTGACATTCTTCTGGAAGAAGGCTATATAAAGAAATATGATTTGATCGATGAAGGAAACTTCAAGACAATCCGTATTTCATTAAAATATGGCGCAGATAGAAATGAAAGAGTAATCAGCGGCCTTAAGAGAATTTCCAAACCAGGTCTGCGTATTTATGCAGGTAAGGAGGATCTTCCCAAAGTACTTGGAGGCCTTGGTATTGCTATCATTTCTACAAATCAGGGCGTGGTAACCGATAAGAAGGCCAGAGAGCTGCAAGTAGGAGGCGAAGTACTGGCTTACGTTTGGTAAAAAAACGTTGACCTTGTGGTCAAGTTTGTTGCATGAAATAATGTAAATATTATAGGAGGTACGGGCATGTCACGTATAGGAAGAATGCCAATCGCGATTCCAGCAGGTGTAACTGTGGAAATTGCAGAAAATAACAAAGTGACTGTAAAAGGTCCTAAAGGAACACTGGAAAGAGTGCTTCCGGCTGAAATGGAAATCAAGCAGGAAGGAGCGGAAATTATTGTCTCCAGACCTAATGATTTAAAGAAAATGAAATCTTTACATGGTCTTACAAGAACTTTGATCAATAATATGGTGAAAGGCGTTACAGATGGCTATGAAAAGAAACTGGAAGTAAATGGTGTTGGTTACAGGGCAGCAAAGTCTGGCAATAAGTTAACCTTATCTTTAGGATATTCCCACCCTGTAGAGATGATTGATCCGGAAGGAATTGAAACAGTACTGGAAGGACAGAACATCATTATTGTTAAGGGTATTGATAAAGAAAAAGTTGGCCAATTCGCAGCTGAAATCAGAGACAAGAGAAGACCGGAGCCTTATAAGGGCAAAGGTATTAAGTATGCTGATGAAGTGATCAGACGAAAAGTTGGTAAGACTGGTAAGAAATAGATAAGGAGAGTGTAAAGATGGTTAGTAAAGAGTCAAGACAAAAAGTTCGTGTTAAAAAGCACATGAAAATACGTAACCGCTTTAGCGGTACAGCTGAAAGACCTCGTCTTGCAGTATTCAGAAGTAATAATCATATGTATGCTCAAATTATTGACGATACAGTTGGAAATACTCTGGTTGCGGCTTCTACAGTAGAAGGTGAAGTGAAATCGCAGCTTGAAAAGACCAATAACGTTGATGCAGCAGCATACCTGGGAACAGTAATTGCCAAAAGAGCAATTGAAAAAGGTATTGATACCGTAGTCTTTGACAGAGGCGGCTTTATATACCACGGTAAGATCGCAGCATTAGCTGATGCAGCCAGAGAAGCTGGCCTTAAATTCTAGGAAGGGAGAAACTTAACATGAGACATACAATCATCGATGTCAGCGGCATGGAATTGACGGAAAAAGTAGTTTCTATCAAAAGAGTAACTAAGGTTGTTAAGGGTGGACGTAACATGCGTTTTACAGCTCTGGTAGTAGTTGGAGACATGAATGGCCATGTAGGCGCCGGCCTTGGAAAGGCAACAGAAATTCCTGAAGCAATCCGCAAGGGCAAAGAAGATGCAATCAAAAATATGGTTTGCGTTGCAATTGATGAAAGCAAGAGTATTACACATGACTTTACAGGAAAATTCGGTTCCGCTTCAGTTCTTTTAAAGAAAGCTCCCGAAGGTACAGGTATCATCGCCGGTGGTCCTGCACGTATCGTCTGCGAACTTGCAGGTATTAAAAATATCCGTACAAAATCTCTTGGTTCAAATAATAAGCAGAACGTTGTACTTGCAACAATCGAAGGTTTAAGTGCACTGAAAACACCTGAGGAAGTAGCAAGAAAACGTGGTAAATCTATAGAAGAAATTATGGCATAGGAGGGAACAGTAAATGGCAGATCAGAAAATGTTAAAGATCACTTTAGTAAAATCTCCCATCGGAGCAGTTCCCAAGCATAAAGCTACTGTTAAAGCCATGGGACTTAGAAAGCTGAATAAGACAATTACCCTGCCGGATAATCCGGCAACAAGAGGTCAGATTCAGCAGATCAGACATTTATTAAAAGTTGAAGAAGTTTAAAAGATAAGGAGGTGTCACAAATGAGTTCAATCGAATTATCCAATTTAAGACCTGCAAATGGTTCTAAGCACAGTGATAATTTTAGAAGAGGTCGTGGACACGGTTCGGGAAATGGTAAGACGGCTGGTAAAGGACACAAAGGTCAAAAGGCGCGTTCAGGAGCACCCAGGCCCGGATTCGAAGGTGGTCAGATGCCTTTGTACAGGAGAATTCCCAAGAGAGGCTTCACCTGCCCCAGTTCTAAAGAAATTGTTGCAATCAATTTAGGCGTATTGAATGACAGATTTGAAGAAGGTGACGTAGTTGATGTGGAAGCATTGATTGAAACCGGTATTGTTAAGAATCCTAAAGACGGCGTTAAGATCCTCGGGAATGGAGAAATTACCAAAAAGCTTACAGTAAAAGTAAATGCATTTAGTGCGACTGCAAAGGAAAAGATTGAAGCTGCTGGTGGAAGTGCAGAGGTGATGTAATATGATTACAACCCTGAAAAACGCATTTAAAATTAAAGAAATCAGAAATAAAATATTATATACATTGGGTATGCTTGTTGTGATCCGCCTGGGATCACAGCTCCCTGTGCCCGGTGTGGACAGACACTATTTTTCTAACTGGTTTGCTCAGCAGACGGGTGATGCGTTCAGTTTTTTTGATGCTTTTACGGGTGGTTCATTCCTTAATATGTCCATCCTGGCGCTTAATATCACACCTTATATTACATCTTCCATTATTATGCAGCTTCTTACCATTGCAATTCCCAAATTGGAGGAAATGCAGAAGGAAGGAGAAGATGGAAGAAAAAAAATTGCTTCTATTACTCGTTATGTGACAGTAGCGCTTGCATTGATTGAATCTTCTGCAATGGCATTTTTCTTTGGCGGCAGCGGACTTCTTGAAGTAAATAACTTCTTTAATAAGTTCACAGTCGTTGTAGCTCTCACTGCAGGAAGCGCATTCCTTATGTGGATTGGTGAGAGGATTACAGAAAATGGTGTTGGAAATGGTATTTCAATTGTATTGGTGATTAACATTATTTCCAGAATTCCACAGGATATAGACAGGCTTTTTAATCAGTTTGTGTACGGAAAGGCAATTGCTGTAGGAGCAGTTGCAGCAATTATTATTTTGGCAATTATTCTGGCAATGGTAATTCTGGTCATCATTTTAAATGACGGAATCCGGAAAATACCTGTGCAATATGCAAAAAAAGTACAGGGAAGAAAAATGGTGGGAGGCCAGACCTCATCTATTCCATTAAAGATTAATACAGCCGGTGTTATTCCAATTATCTTTGCATCATCCCTGATGCAGTTACCTGTGATCGTCTGCAGCTTTTTTGGCTATTCAGGTACAGGTATCTGGGCGCATATCCTGAAAGGGTTAAGCTCCAGCAACTGGTGTAAGCCAAGTGAACCTGTATATTCGATTGGGTTAGTGGTATATGTGGTGTTGGTTATTTTCTTCGCTTATTTTTATACATCTGTTACCTTTAATCCTTTGGAGATCGCAGAAAACATGAAAAAGCAGGGAGGATTTATTCCGGGAATCAGACCTGGAAAACCGACCAGTGAGTATCTGACAAAAATCTTAAATTATATTATCTTCATCGGTGCTGTTGGTCTTACGATTGTATGTGTCATACCGTTTGTATTTAATGGTATATTTGGCGCTTCGGTTTCCTTCGGCGGGACCAGCCTGATCATCATTGTCAGCGTAGTTCTTGAGACAATGAAACAGATTGAATCACAGATGCTGGTGCGTAATTACAAAGGTTTTTTGAATGACTAGGTCATTTGCTTCTTAAATACATTAGAGGTTAAAGAAAAGCATAAGATAGAAAGAGTCTGCTTTTCTTTGCCTCTATTTAACATTTGTGCTGACGCCCGAACTTACGGGTTATTGACAAGGCGGAGGATTTGTTATGAAAATAATTATGTTAGGCGCTCCTGGTGCCGGTAAAGGCACACAGGCCAAAATGATTGCGGAAAAATACAGCATTCCTCATATTTCCACTGGTGATATTTTCAGATCTAACATTAAAAATGGCACTCAGTTGGGAATGGAAGCGAAAAAATATATGGATCAGGGACTTTTGGTGCCTGATGAGCTTACAGTAAAAATTCTTTTGGACAGAGTGGCAAAAGAGGACTGTGCAGGCGGATATGTTCTGGATGGATTTCCAAGGACAATTCCTCAGGCTCAGGTGCTTGACAATGCACTAAAGGAAATTGATGATAAAATTGATTTTGCCATTAATGTGGATGTACCGGATGAAAACATTGTAAGGAGAATGGGGGGGAGGCGTGCCTGCTTAAGCTGTGGCGCTACTTACCATATCGAACATATTCCTCCTAAGAAAGAAGGCGTTTGTGATGCCTGCGGCAAAGAACTGGTTCTTCGTGATGATGACAAGCCGGAAACAGTAAAGAACCGCCTTGATGTTTATCATCAGCAGACACAGCCATTGATTGATTTTTATGAGAAAAAGGGAATTTTAAGAACAGTGGACGGTACTGTAGACATGAAAGATGTGTTTGCAGCAATTACCGGGATTTTAGACTGAACAGATTAAGCTGGAAGGCAAGGATTTAAGATGGCTGTATCAATCAAATCAGAAAGAGAAATTGAACTAATGCGTGAGTCCTGCAAAATACTTGCACAGGTTCACGCAAAACTTGGAGAAGCCATAAAGCCGGGAATTTCCACATGGGATATTAATGACATGGGAGATAAGCTGATCCGCAGTTACGGATGCGTGCCGAATTTCTTAAATTATAATGGATATCCTGCATCCATATGTGTTTCTGTAAATGATGAGGTAGTGCATGGAATTCCTTCTAAAGAGAGGATTCTTAAGGAAGGCGATATTGTAAGTCTGGATGCGGGACTTATCTATAAAGGATATCATTCGGACGCAGCCCGCACATATCCGGTTGGTAAAGTCAGCAGTGAAGCGGTAAGGCTGATTGAGGTAACAAGACAAAGCTTTTTTGAGGGAATTAAATATGCAAGGGCGGGAAGGCATTTGCATGAAATCTCAGGCGCCATTGATGCGTACTGTACAGGGCATGGATACGGGGTGGTCAGGGATCTTGTAGGACATGGAATCGGAACCAGTCTTCATGAGGAGCCTCAGATACCCAATTTCAGACAGTGGAGAAAGGGAATAAAGCTTCGTCCCGGTATGACGCTTGCCATTGAGCCTATGATTAATATGGGAAGCTGTGATGTAGAATGGCTGGAGGATGACTGGACAGTGGTTACCCAGGATGGCTCTCTTTCCGCTCATTATGAAAATACAGTGCTGATCACAGACGGAGCGCCGGAAATCCTTACTTTGCTGCCGGGACAGATGAGATGCTTTCAGGAAGGATGAGACGAACCATGATGGGAATGTTTGCCATATCAAAAGCAGGACATGACAAAGGACGGATGTATCTGATTGTAAAAGAAGAAGAAGACTTTTTTTATCTTGCGGATGGCAGAAGCAGAGGAATTGAAAATCCCAAGAAAAAGAGAAAAAAACATATACAACTGATAAAATCCGGTATCAATGAACTGCTGACAGAGAAGCTTGAAAGCAATCAGACAATATATAATGAAGAAATTAAATATGCAATTAAAACAAACGCTGACGCGCTGCGCGAGCCAGCTTATTGTAATAAGAATGAATGAGGAGGTAACGAATGTCAAAAGCTGATGTAATTGAAATTGAAGGAACTGTAGTGGAAAAACTCCCTAATACCATGTTTCAGGTAGAACTTGAGAATGGACACAGAGTACTTGCACATATTAGCGGAAAATTAAGACAGAATTTTATCCGTATTCTTCCCGGTGATAAAGTTACTTTGGAGCTGTCCCCTTATGACCTGAGCAAGGGAAGAATCATCTGGAGAGATAAATAAAAGACAAAATGAGAAAATGAATGCAGGAATCCCTTGCATTTGTAAATATATCATGGTATAATGTAAAACGGTCTTTTTTGAAAGGAGGGTTTAACATGAAGGTTAGATCATCAGTAAAACCGATTTGCGAAAAGTGCAAAATCATTAAGAGAAAAGGACGTATCAGAGTAATCTGTGAGAATCCAAAGCACAAACAAAGACAAGGATAATCCACTGTATCAAACAGGAGGGTTCTTGTCCAATTATTATGAAGCGGCTGCAGTGTAGCTTTTAAAAGCATACACTGATTTATATAATTGTACGAAAGAGCCTTAGAGATTACTTCTTGGTTCGTGAAAATTTCGCACGCGAAAGTTTCGCGTAAGATCGGAAAATCCGATTGGGCAAAAGACTGCCCCAATCAATTAGTATCAGTGCATGTCAGATGCACGAAAGAAAATGGAGGAAACGTAAATGGCTCGTATTGCAGGTGTTGACTTACCCAGAGAAAAACGTGTGGAAATTGGATTGACTTATGTGTATGGAATCGGAAGAGTAAGCGCTAATAAGATTCTTGCAGCAGCACAGGTTAATCCTGATACCCGTGTCAGAGAGCTGACAGATGATGAAGTTAAGAGAATCAGTGAAGTAATCGACGCTGATTACATGGTGGAAGGTGACCTTAGAAGAGAAGTTGCCATGAACATCAAGAGACTTCAGGAAATCGGATGCTACAGAGGTATCCGTCACAGAAAAGGTCTTCCTGTCCGTGGACAGAAGACAAAGACAAACGCAAGAACCAGAAAAGGTCCCAAGCGTACAGTTGCAAATAAGAAAAAATAGAAATCATCAGCAGAAAAACAAGCGGCTGCGAAGCAGACATTTGTTTTTACCTGATGATTTCACGAGAGAATTGATTCGTACGAAGTACGGATGCCGCAGGGCGGCATAATTCTCGAGTAGAACACGCAGACAATATCAAAGAAAGTAGGTTAGTTTAAATGGCAGCAAAAAAAGTTACAAAGAAAGTGACAAAAAAACGTGTCAAGAAAAACGTTGAACGCGGACAGGCACATATCCAGTCTTCATTTAACAATACAATTGTTACACTGACAGACAACGAAGGAAATGCTCTTAGCTGGGCAAGTGCCGGTGGTCTTGGATTCAGAGGTTCAAGGAAATCTACTCCCTATGCAGCTCAGATGGCAGCAGAAACTGCAGCCAAGGCAGCTATGATTCATGGTTTAAAGACAGTAGACGTTATGGTAAAAGGTCCTGGTTCAGGACGTGAGGCAGCAATCCGCGCCCTTTCCGCATGCGGTCTGGATGTAACCAGTATCAGGGACGTGACACCTGTTCCTCATAATGGATGCCGCCCGCCTAAGCGTCGCCGGGTATAAAACACAAAAAGTATTTCTAAGGTGACAAAAAACGTCACCTAAGAAACACTAAGTTTTGTGTAACGAAGAGTCCCTTCTAAGGCGTCAAAAGACGCCGCCTAAGAAGGACTAAAGCTTCGTGTAGGAAGAATAGCAGAGCTGTTCTTCTGATTTAAGAAAGTTATTGACAAGATATTATAATTAGAATGTTGGAAGAAGGCGCTGGGGCGCTGTAAACAATAGCAGGAGGAAAATAAAACATGGCAGTAAACAGAGTTCCGGTATTAAAAAGATGCAGATCTCTTGGTCTTGATCCTGTATTTTTGGGATATGATAAGAAATCTAACAGAACAAATGCAAGAGCAGGCAAAAAAGTAAGTGAATATGGCGTTCAGTTAAGAGAAAAACAGAAAGCAAAATTCATTTACGGTGTGCTTGAGAAGCCTTTCAGAAATTACTATGAAAGAGCTGACAGAATGAAAGGAATGACCGGTGAAAACCTTATGGTTCTTCTTGAAAGAAGACTTGATAATGTGGTTTTCAGAATGGGATTTGCCAGAACAAGAAGAGAAGCAAGACAGGTTGTCGGCCATAAGCATGTTTTAGTAAATGGCAGGCAAGTAAACATTCCTTCTTATTTGATCAAAGCAGGCGATGTGATCGAAATAAGAGAAAAATCCAGATCCTTACAGAGATATAAAGATATCAGTGAGGTAACAGCAGGAAGACTGACTCCTGAATGGATTGAAGTGGATTTGGAAGCATTTAAGGGAACCGTAAAGAACCTTCCTACCAGAGAAATGATTGATGTTCCTGTTAATGAAATGCTTATCGTCGAATTATATTCCAAATAAAATCACCAAACGCCGGCACGCATGCGTGCTGGCTTATTGGGCGAAAAGAAGTGTTCGTAAAGGAGGGTGTTTGCAGTGTTTGAATTTGAAAGACCGAATATTGAGGTGGCAGAAATCTCTGAAGATAAGAAGTATGGCAGATTTGTGGTTGAACCGTTGGAAAGAGGATACGGCATCACACTTGGTAATTCCCTTAGAAGAATTATGCTTTCTTCCCTTCCTGGCGCTGCTGTAAGCCAGGTTAAGATTGAAGGAGTGCTTCATGAGTTCAGTTCTATCGAAGGTGTTAAGGAAGATGTGACTGAAATCATCATGAATATCAAGAGCCTTGCTATCAAAAACAACAGTGAAACCAATGAACCCAAGACCGCATATATCGAATACGAGGGAGAAGGTGTAGTTAAGGCGGCTGATATTCAGTGCGATCAGGATATTGAAATTCTTAATCCTGACCTTACCATTGCAACCTTAAGCGGAAAAAATACCAAGCTTTACATGGAACTTACTATAACAAAAGGCAGGGGCTATGTAAGCGCTGACAAGAATAAGAGCGAAGATTTGCCTATCGGTGTTATTGCAGTAGACTCTATTTATACACCTGTTGAGAGAATTAATGTAACCGTTGAAAATACACGTGTCGGCCAGATTACAGATTTTGACAAGCTGACGCTTGATGTTTACACCAATGGAACACTGGTACCCGATGAGGCAGTTAGTTTAGCTGCAAAAGTACTTAGCGAACATTTAAGCCTTTTCATTGATTTGTCTGAAAATGCCAAGACAGCAGAAGTTATGGTGGAAAAGGAAGAAGATGAAAAGGAAAAGGTATTGGAAATGAGCATTGACGAGCTGGAATTGTCAGTTCGTTCCTATAACTGCTTAAAGAGAGCTGGTATCAATACAGTGGAAGAATTAACAAATAGAACTTCTGAAGACATGATGAAAGTTCGTAATCTGGGACGTAAGTCTCTTGAGGAAGTTTTAGCTAAATTAAAAGAATTGGGATTGCAGCTTAATCCCAGTGATGAAGCATAGTTTGATAAGTCCAAAGAGCGCAGGCTATGTTCTCATAAATGGTATGTAACTGCATTCGGCAAGTAAGTCCAAAGAGCGTGGCCGGATGTACCATGACGGGCAATTGGCCCATTGAGAAGAAGAAATACTCTTTTGAGTCGTTCTTCGTTAAAGAAAGGAGCCTTAAAATGGCAGGATACAGAAAATTGGGGAGAACCTCAAATCAAAGAAAAGCATTACTTAGAAGTCAGGTAACAAGCCTTATTTATAAAGGAAAAATCGTTACCACACAGGCAAGGGCAAAGGAAGTTCAGAAAATGGTAGAAGGACTTATTGCACTTGCAGTAAAAGAAAAAGATAACTACGAAACAGTTAAGGTTTCCGCTAAAGTTCCTGTAAAGGACAAGGATGGAAAGAGGGTAAAAGAAGTAGTAGATGGTAAAAAGGTTACCAAATTTGAAACTGTTGAGAAAGAAATCAAAAAGGATCTTCCTTCCAGATTACATGCAAGACATCAGATGGTTAAGGTATTATATCCTGTAACCGAAATCCCTGCTACAAAGGCCGGAAGAAAAAGAGGCACAAAAGAAGTTGATTTAGTTGCAAAATTGTTTGATGAATATGGACCTAAATATGCAAGCCGCAACGGTGGTTATACCAGAATCATCAAAATCGGACAGCGTAAAGGCGACGGAGCTATGGAAGTAGTTCTTGAGTTTGTTTAAAAAGTAAAGATGAAGAGAGCTTGAAATCAGGCTCTCTTTTATTTTTTAGTTTATCGCCTATGGTGGCAGCCCTGTTACCAGCCTGATTAACCTGCTGCCTTTTGAAAATGCTGGTAATCCTTACAGGAATTCCAGTTGCCGCCCCAGGTAAAACCGTGTTCCTTAAACAATTGATAGCATAAATCGTTTTCATCAATTTTGTATGGAAAATTTTGAGAGCGGTCAGCGTATATTTCGCTTCCTTTTGGAGAAATATATGTCTCACCGCTTCCATCTTTGTTAAATACAACATAAGGATTGTAAAAAGGGTTAATATCAATGGCACATCCTATGGCATGTTTGGATAAACTTGAAGTACCATCCACTACTCTGTAATTAAAGCAGGAGGTATTGTTATCCAGCATGGATGCAGTATCATCTCCATTGTACTCGTCAATTAACCGCACTTTTTCAATCTGGTATTCGTTTAAATAAAGTTCATAAAATATTTCCACTAAATCCTGGGCAATGCCTTTATTACAAATCAATTCACCCACCTGGACGTCTCCGTTAAAATCATAATATTTAATACCTAAATAGCGCAGATCATCATAAGAAACCGCAAGTGAGCCGGCAGCCTCATCAGAAACAATGTTGGTTGCCGAAACTGCAAGAGCAGGAGCAATCGTTTCAGAAACAGGGTAGGAAATACCTGTAATCCGTGCAATTACATCATCCGTTAAGGGCTGATAAAAGAAACCCTCCTCATAATGTGTGCTTTCAGAAGATTCAACAGTTACAGGAACAAATAAATCCGGTGCAGGTGAAGGCACCGCCTCGCCTGACAGAAATTCCGAATCAACATCAGTAAAATCCTCAGAAGCCACATCAGAAACTGCAGCAGAAGAGGAAGGAGCACCATCCGAAGCAGGAACAGGGCTTGCAGTCACTTTTGGCGTTGCATATGCAATTTCAGGATTCTGATCCGCATAATTGGAAAGCGTCTCTCCCCTGGTTAAAAGACGTATCCCGGCAGAAGAAAGCACAATAATTAAAGCCAGAAAAAGTACAGATTTCATCCACTTATCCATAAAAAACCTCATTTCCAGATACAGCCTGATACCAATTATCTAGTAACAGTTCAGACATACTATAAAAGCATCATAACACAATCTATTGCAAATAAAAACAATATCTTGTACAATGGAACAGAACTATTACAGGCGAAGCAGGACTTTTTATGAAAGGCACAAGCAGCAGATGGGAATTATTGAGGCTAAAAACCTTGTATTTGAATATATAAGAAGAGATGAAGAAGGAAATGTTGAGGGAATCACCAGGGCGGTAGACGAAGTCAACCTTGATATCAGACAGGGGGATTTTGTGGCAATTCTGGGGCATAATGGTTCCGGAAAATCCACTCTTGCCAAGCATATTAATGCCATTCATTATCCCACCGAAGGAACGGTATGGGTTGATGGGAAAGATACTTCTGATGACGCCAACCTGTGGGAGATCAGGCAGGAAGCCGGTATGGTGTTTCAAAACCCTGACAATCAGATTATTGGGCAGGTAGTGGAGGAAGATGTTGGTTTTGGGCCGGAAAATCTGGGCGTGCCTACTGCTGAAATCTGGGAAAGAGTGGAGGAAAGCCTTAAGGCAGTGGGAATGTATGAATTTCGAAAGCATTCTCCTAACAAGCTTTCCGGAGGACAAAAGCAAAGAGTGTCTATTGCAGGAGTTATTGCAATGCACCCGAAATGTATCGTTTTAGATGAACCTACAGCCATGCTGGATCCCAATGGGCGCAAGGAAGTAATCAGAGCGGTACGTGCTTTAAATGATGTGGAAAGAATTACGATTATATTAATTACACATTATATGGAAGAAATTATTCATGCAGACAGGGTATTTGTGATGGATAAGGGGAAAATTGCAATGGAGGGTACGCCAAGAGAAATTTTCAGCCAGGTGGAAAAATTAAAAGATCTAAGGCTGGATGTTCCTCAGGTCACACTTCTTGCACACGAACTTGGAAAAAGCGGGCTTGATATTCCAAAGGGAATCTTAACCTGTGAGGAATTAGCGGCAGCGCTGGGACTTCCGAAGAAAAAGTAAAAGGGCGCTGAGGTTTTAAAGAAAAAGGCCAGACAGGCGGCGCAGAAAAGAAGGGAAAATGTCTATTATTCTGGATCATGTAAACTATGTATATGAGGCTGGCACAGCTATGGAGTTTGCAGCCCTTAAAGATATTAATCTGGTGATACCCGACGGTCAGTTTATCGGTCTGATCGGCCATACCGGATCGGGCAAATCCACACTGGTACAGCATTTAAACGGACTGCTTGCGCCTACAAGCGGCAGTATATATTATAATGGTGCCGATATTCACGACAGTGATTATAATAAGAAAGAATTACGCAGCAAGGTTGGACTTGTTTTTCAATATCCGGAACACCAATTGTTTGAAATTGATGTGTTTTCCGATGTGTGTTTTGGACCAAAGAATTTAGGACTGGATAAAAAGGAAACGGAGCTGCGGGCATATGCGGCATTAAAGCAGGTGGGACTTGAGGATGAGTATTTTTATCAGTCTCCTTTTGATCTTTCCGGCGGTCAAAAGCGCCGGGTAGCCATTGCCGGAGTGCTTGCAATGAAGCCGGAAGTGCTGATTTTAGATGAGCCTACCGCAGGACTTGATCCCAAAGGGAGAGATGAGATTTTAGATCAGATTGCAAAACTGCGCGAGGAAACGGGAATCACGGTTATTTTGGTTTCCCACAGTATGGAGGACGTTGCAAAGTATGTGGACAGAATCATTGTAATGAACCGGGGGCAGGTGCTGTTTGACAACGAGCCTGGGGAAGTGTTCAAACATTACAAAGAGCTGGAGCAGGTAGGGCTTGCGGCGCCTCAGGTGACTTATATTATGCATGAGCTTAAGCAAAGAGGGCTGGATGTGGATACGGATATTACCACCATTGCAGAGGCAAAAAATGAAATATTGAAGGCATTGAATAAATAGGCGGCGAAAAAGGCACAGGTTCATAGAAGCTATGCCGATGCAGGATATATTACTTTGGAAACAGCAGGCTGCCTGTAGAGAATGAGGAAAAATGTTAAGAGATATCACTTTGGGACAATATTATCAGACGGATTCGGTGATTCACAGGTTAGATCCAAGGGTTAAGCTGGTAACTACCATCTGCTTTATTATTTCCCTTTTTGTAGTTGATAATTTAATAGGATACTTAATTGCAGGGATTTTTCTGACAATGGTGATTAAATTGTCAAAGGTTCCTCTTAAGTACATGCTTAGAGGAATGAAATCCATTGTATTTCTGCTGCTTATAGCAGTGGTATTTAATTTGTTTTTAACGCCGGGAGAGACAGTATTTACCTTCTGGAAGATAAAGATTACGATGGAAGGCATCCGGCAGGCTGTTTTTATGGCAATCCGCCTCATCTTTCTGATTATTGGTTCTTCCGTAATGACTTTGACCACCACACCCAATAATTTGACGGACGGTATGGAAAAATTGTTGGGGCCGCTTAAAATATTCAGAGTGCCTGTGCATGAAATTGCAATGATGATGTCTATTGCACTGCGGTTTATTCCTATTTTGCTGGAGGAGACAGATAAGATTATGAAGGCACAGATTGCCCGGGGAGCAGACTTTGAGAGCGGTAATCTGATCAAAAAGGCCAAAAGCCTTGTACCTCTTCTGGTACCTCTTTTTATCTCGGCATTCAGACGTGCAAATGACCTGGCTATGGCGATGGAGGCGAGATGCTATAGAGGCGGAGATCACAGGACGAAAATGAAACCACTTATCTATAAGAAAAGAGATGGTCTGGCATATGGCGTTGTTGTCTGTTATCTGGCACTTTGCGTTGTGGTTGGCAGGATATTGTTATGAAGAGAATAAAACTGGCGGCAGCTTATGATGGAACTGCCTATCATGGCTGGCAGTTTCAGCCGAATGCGCCTACCATTGAGGGAGAATTAAATAAAAGCTTAAGCGAACTTCTACAGGAGGAAATACAGGTGATCGGCGGCAGCAGAACGGACGCAGGGGTTCATGCCCTGTGCAACGTGGCAGTGTTTGACACGAATACCCGCATTCCGGCGGAAAAAATTCCTTATGCCTTAAATCAAAGGCTGCCGGAGGACATCAGAATTCAAAGTGCAAAAGAAGTGCCATCCGGGTTTCATCCCAGGCATTGTGCAAGCCGGAAAACCTATGAATACAGAATATTAAACGCTCCTTTTCCTATACCCACAAAAAGACTATATGCACATTTTACGTATGTTCCTTTGGACGTGGAAAAGATGGCTCATGGAGGAAGGTTTCTGATCGGCGAACATGATTTTAAAAGCTTTTGCGCTGCAGGAGCGGTGGTGGAATCTACTGTCAGAAAAATTTATGAGCTGGCAGTGGAAAAGGAAGGCGGGGAAATTATAATTCGGGTACAGGGTAATGGATTTTTATACAATATGGTAAGAATTATCGCAGGAACGCTTATGGAAGTGGGACGTGGAAATTTAAAACCGGAGCAGGTGAAAGAAATTCTGGATGCAAAGGACAGACAGGCAGCAGGACCTACAGCGCCTGCATGCGGTCTTACACTGGTAAAATATGAGTTTGATGAATAGTACGGAAAGACATGGAGGATAAGGTTGAAAAATCACACTGATGTGCTGATTTTTCAACCAAGAGTTTGTACCGGAGCCACAAGCTTAATATTGCAGAGCCAAATTTGAAATTTGGCTCGCGGCCTTCGCAAAAGCAGCTCCGGCATGGAGGAAAAAATGAGACAGAAGAACAAAGGAAAACGCCTGAACAGCTATATAGAGGATTATGTGGTTTTTGACCTGGAAACCACAGGAATCAATCCTCTGAAAGACGCAATTATAGAAATATCGGCAATTAAGGTGAAAAAACATAATGTGGCAGGAGAATTTTCCACGTTAGTCAATCCAGGGAGGCATATTCCGGCAGGCGCCACCGCTGTAAACGGGATTACAGATGCTATGGTAAAAGATGCACCCTGCATGGAAATAGCTATAAAGGATTTTCTGGACTTTATCGGAGATCAGGTGCTGGTAGGACATAATATTCATACCTTTGATTTAAAATTTATTTACAATGCGACAGGAAATTGTCTTAATAGAGAAGTGAAAAACGATTATATTGATACTTTATATATGGCAAGAAACTGCCTTCCGGAACTGTCCCATCATAAACTTACGGATGTTGCGGCGCATTTTGGCATGGACACCGAAGGCGCCCATCGGGCATTATATGACTGTGTGATGAATCAGCGCTGCTATGAGGAACTGGGAAAGCTTCTGGAAAAAAGGAAAGAAGAAGGCGTGGATGGAAGGGAGCAGGTTTGTCCTGACTGTGGCGGCATACTGATGCTGCGGAAAGGAAAATTCGGCATGTTTTATGGGTGCAGCGGGTATCCTGCCTGCAGGTTTACCAGAAATGTCAGATAGAGAAGAAAAAAGTTCAGCTCTTAGTACTTGACTGTTAGAAAAAGTGAAAATATGGTTGACACACGCGGACGCGTATAATATAATCCCGTCTTTGACAGTTATTTAAAGAAAAAATCGCTGTATCCCTTGTGTTTATTGGGGTTCAGCGATTTTC
>VSNT01000039.1 GCA_009774465.1 Lachnospiraceae bacterium | reverse complement strand
CCTCCAACCCCCAGCTCCAGATAAAGGACACGCAAATTTGCATGTTGGCGAAGAAAATCGGAATAAGCTGCTGCAGCTTTGTGCCAGCCCTCATCTTCCACGAAGGAATCATCCGCCCGCAGATTCATCGTCACATCACTGCCATCTTCCGGACATTTAGGAATCAATTCCGTTGGTATTTTCATTGTAATTTCCTTGCTCTCAGGTACCTGAAATATACCTTCAGAATCCTTTTTAAATCCCTGCGCTTCCATTGCCTTCCTTACCCATTCTTCATTATCATAAGTCTTCTGAACCGCCGGATTTACACTCTGGAATAGGCCATAGTCCCCCTGCGTATAAAACAGCTTCTTTTTATCAAATCCGGCCCTCTGGAACTGATGGTCCACGTTGGTCGTAATGACAAAATAATCTTTCTCTTTTACAAGTTCAAGCAGACGTGCATACACAGGCTTTGGAGCATCAATATACCTGTTGTAATAAATGTGCCTTGCCCACCAAGCCCAATAGGTTTCTGTATCAGGAAATGGATAAAACCCACCGGAATAAATATCCCTGATACCGTATTTTAATGCAAAATCAAAGAAATACCTCTCAAACCGCTCTCCCCTGTAGGTAAACCCGGCAGATGTGGATAGTCCCGAGCCGGCGCCGATTACAACAGCATCTGCCATTTCAAGTTCTTTTTTCAGCCTGTCAATCTGTTCCCTTCCAGAATCTTTTCCGAAAGATTTTTCTTTTATATTCCCAAACATATAAGTCCTCCATTTCTGCCATTTTCCCGCATCCCTGAAACACAATGCTCCCTTTTAAACATAAATCACATCAGAATAATGGCGTTTCGGATATTTGGGATATTCTCCGTCACAATACCCTAAAGTGACATATGCCTGCGGAACAAATTCCTCAGGAATTCCCATTTTATTTTGAATCTGTTTTCCTTTTTTCGTTGCGAGGGCGTTTAAAACTTCCCCGACGATACAGGTGGATACCTTCTGTTCAAAAGCGGCAAGGGTAATATTCTGTGCCATAATATACGCATCTGCTGAAGAAAAATAAAAGTTTCTCGGTCCGAACAGCGCCACCACTGCCTGGGCATTATAAAAGGCGCTTTCAGATGCAGCAATCTCCTCCTCCGAAGGCAGTTCCATGATCCCTTTATTAAAATTCCGGATAATTACCATATGAGATTTCCCAATATAATCAATGACAGCCCGATCTGTTATCACAACAATTTTTGTAGAATTACGGTTTCCTGCGTTGGGGCAGTAGTCCACCACCTTAAGTATTTTTTCAATTGTTTCTTTCGTTACGGGCGAATCTGTAAACTTCCTGACAGACCTTCTCCCACTAATAGCATCTAATAATTCCATAATAAATCATCCTTTCTTTATCCCACAGCTTGCTGACAGGGGTTTTTGACTCAACATTCAATCTGTAAAGGCTCTATCGCTTTCACCGGACAATTCTCGAAGCAGTTTCCGCACTGGAGACAATTGTTTTGTCGTATGGAGTAAGGCTTCGGAGTTCCTTTATCCACAGCTTTCTGAGGACAAACCCCGGCACATTTTCCACAGCCAATGCAGGCTTTTGTAATCCGAT
Source organism: Lachnospiraceae bacterium (assembly GCA_009774465.1). Taxonomy (GTDB): domain Bacteria; phylum Bacillota; class Clostridia; order Lachnospirales; family Lachnospiraceae; genus Suilimivivens. The sequence continues at coordinate 26,177 of VSNT01000039.1, read as the reverse complement.
AGCCTTTCGGTTTTAAAACCGCATCCCCTACAACAAAATACTCCCTTGTAATTGGTCTGGTTGATAGACAGAAATATTCAATTGTATAATTTTTTATTACAAATATGGTATCAATGTTTTTACTTTCACCGGGATATACATTTTCCAGATATGGCTGTTCCTGATACAGAATATCCCGCCATTTGATCTGTTCCTCCTTTGGTACTTCCAAAGCTGTTCCTGACACCCGAATTGTCTCTTTGTATCTGGTGTAGCCGGATATCTGTACCCTGCCATCCCTATAGAGCTGCCTGGCAAAAGATTTTCCCCTTGCCGTCAGAAAATAGATATCCGTCCCCTCGTAGTGGACTGCACTGATATTTCTGACCTGGGGAGCCCCATCCTCGTCAACTGTAGCAAAATTAAGCACCCCCACATACCCCAGTTTTTCTATACAGGTTTTCGCATCCATCCTATAATTCTCCTTATTCTACTTATTCCGCTCACTTCGGTTCAATAAGACCGTTTTCTTCCGTTGCCCAGCACTGGGGATCGTCCCCATAAAAATCTCCACAGGTTCCCTTTGCCACAGCAGGGCAGCCCCTGCACCACGAAAGCAGCTTACATCTTGAGCATTTGCTGAATTTTTCATAATCACGGTATTGTTCCATGCTCGTAATCCACACATCTGCAATACGGTCTTCAAAAACATTTCCTACCTTACTGTCCGCTGCCCTGCGGCAGGCATAGATTTCTCCGGAGGGGAGAATAGTCAGATGGCAGTTTCCACAGTTGCACCCGCCATAAATCATTCCTTTCTTTGCATCTTCCGGGATCTTAAATTCCCCGGTTTCATACTCATAAAGCGTCCACAGATGATCTTTTTTGTTAAAATATGTTTTGCATCCCTCCCCCTCATATTCCCTGAATTTTTTGTCACAGATAGCAAGCAGTTCCCTGTATTCTAACGCTGTCATACCCGCATCCAGATTTCCGCCGCTTGGCACATATCTGGAAAAAGCAAAAACATCTGCTCCTGCCTGAACTGCCGCATCAATGATTCCCGCAACTTCCATACGGTTTGTTTTAGAAACTGTAGTCATAATAACACTGCGTATTCCTGCTTTATTGATACATGCAATTTTTTCAAGGGTGCAGTCGTAAGAACCCGGTTTTCTGAACCAGTCATGTGTCTGGCGAAGTCCGTCCAGAGAAAGCTGATACTTCTCACAGCCATACCATTTCAATTCCCGGCACACCTGGTCATTTAAATGAAACGGGTTTCCAAGGATTGTAAATTTAATATCATGCCCGCGCATAAGTTTCAAAAGCTTCCAAAAATCCGGATGCAGAATCGGATCGCCTCCGGTAATATAAAAATAAGGGATTCGTCCATATACCCTGCAAAAATCCAGACAATTATAAAACGTATCCTTCATCTGCTTCCATGTCATAGATAACAGGCAGTCGTGTTTTCCTGCCGAGTAGATGTAACAGTGCTTACACCGCTGGTCGCACTCATCTGTAATATGCCATTGAAACGAAAAATATGGTTTCATCTTCCTTGCTCCTCCAACTTTCTATCTAAACAGCTAAATAGCCGCTATATTCAAATCAGTTATCATTCCGTCCTGCCTAAGTCCCCCGAGCCTTAAACAGACGGGGGACTTGCTGCAGTATATGACTTCTTATTTGTCACCGGCGCCACAGGCAGAACCGCAGGCTGCTGGCTTCTCTTCCGGCTTGTCGCCGGCGCCACAGGCGGAACCGCAGGCTGCTGGTTTCTCTTCCGGTTTATCGCCTGCGCCACAGGCGGAACCGCAGGCTGCGGGTTTATCAGATGCCCCGCAGGCGCTTCCTGCTATGTTCTCGTTCCAACCGGCTATGTTTGATAATGCCATCTCTCTGTACCTCCTTTATCAGAATTGGTTTCATCCGGCACGATTGCCTTCTGTAATGCTCATTATACCGGCCGGCAAAAATCCTACAAGTACGCACTTTTTTGTAACCTAAGTTACTTTTTGGTAACAATTGGACAAATATGCAGTTTCTGCCATGTATGTTTTGCAAAAATTAATCTTCAGATTTGAGGAAATATATGGAGTTTTAGAAAAGGAGCCATGTCGTGTTGACAGGTACAGCATATAACATTATAATTAGATTGTTACATTCAATTTTAAATATAACATTTGATAAATAGTGGAGGATTAAATACATATGAGAAGGAAAGAAGATTTGCCGGACTGCCCTGTAGCTACCACTGTAAGTATGATTGGAAATAAATGGAAGCTCCTTATTATACGAAACCTTATATCCCGGGCATGGCGGTTCAATGAACTTCAACGGGATCTGGATGGCATCAGCCAAAAGGTTTTAACTGACAGCCTGCGTTCTATGGAAGCAGATGGAATTATCACAAGGACTGTTTATCCGGAGGTTCCGCCCAGAGTAGAATATGCCTTAAGTGAACTGGGGAAATCTCTGTGCCCTGTTATTGATGAAATGAAAAAATGGGGGCTCATGTATAAGGAACTTATAGAATAAAGGGACTTTGCTAAAAAGTAAACTTCATGTATACATATACTCTCTATTTTTTATTCTTGATTTTACAATGAACAAAAATACTCATTCCTATCATGACAGTAAACATCAGTATTGCCAGATATAAGGATGTTTTATTTTTTATCTGATTGCCTGCTTCTGAATTTACTAAAACGTCCCAAACAGCACCAACACTCCAAAAAAACGGAAATATTGAGAATATATTGTGTGTAAAATAAAACACTGTAACATACATAACTCCAACAAAAAATAATTTTGTAAATTCCGGTTGGAAACCAGCATGATGTAAACTGTAAAAAATGGCAGTAATAAAAATAGCCGGAAGTATTCCAAATGCCCTTTCAAATTCATAACGTAGAAATCCGTATATGAAAACCATTTCAAATATTCCGGCAGCTAAAATATATATAATTGCATAAAATGAATTTACATTTAAAACTATTTCTTCCGTATTTTTGTAAATAAACATAACTAATAAAGAAATACCTGCCGACACGTTAAGCGCCAAACTAACTATCAGCTTGCTTTTATGTATCCCCAAAACAGACAATTTTTTCTTTTTTACAACTAAAAGATAATAGATAGGCGTAAAAAAACCTAGAAGTAAAATCATAAGTATATCTCTCAGGCAAATATTACTGACTTCGCTATTAAAAAATATCATGGCTATACTTAACAAAACCATAGTTAAACCACAAATCAATCCAAATATATTTTCCTTATCAATGTCAAAATGTATCCATTTATTTTTCATTATTTTTTTCCTCTCCGATAACTGATAATAACCTTTTTGTTCCCAATATTTCAGCATGAACTATATCAATCATTCGCTCCAGATTCGCCACATGAAAATCAGGCGCCTCATGTTTCCATGTGGCATTGTCCTGTTTACTGATTCCTGTAAGATAAGATTTCAAGATGTTAAGTCTTTTTTCTAATAATTCTTTCTTTTCACCTGTTTCTAAAATATCCATGACAAAAGCAGCTATTGTAAAAATATTGGTATCATAACTAAATTGAAGAATAGATTCTTGAATGGTTTCTCTTAATTCATCTTTCCCCCTCTCAGTTAAAGAATAGATTGTTCTATCCGGCATATTGCCTATTCTTTCTATTGCTCCTTCAATTAAGCCTTTTTTTTCTAAATTTTTCAATGTTGTATAAACCGTTGAGTCTGCAATATTGAACCACCATTTAACATTCATATAAGCTAACAGCTTTGTTATCTCATATGCATTAAGCGGCTTTTTATAAATAATCCCCAAAAGCAAAGTAGCTGGTTTTGATAACATTCCATGCCCTCCTTTTCATATATGAAGTACTTTATATATAAAGCACTTTATAATGATAGCATATTTATAACAGAAAAAAAAGACTTTTTTAGAATTTTAGTTCCCCTTTCCCTCCTGTTGCTTCCACCCATTAGAGCGCTCCCATGACGCGCACAACAAAAAGGCGGCCAGATCTTGACCTCTCAATTTCATTTTAAATATTTTGTATTATCCGTAACTTTTTGCTAAAATAAAAATAGGTTTCTAATGTCGTTGGCTATAAAGGGAGGGGCATTCACTATGGAAAATAATAAAAGCGCGAAACCCTATTTTATTCCAAAACCTGTAAAGCGTTCCGCCTTAAGAAACAGGCTGGGACTTATTTATTACAGCTTTTTAAGGCATATGCTTTGGCTTACCATGCGCAGCCAGTTTGCTGTCTCCAGACAATCCGCTCCCCTTTCTTACCTTTATTTTACACATAAAACTCCCCTTCTTCGAAAACTGAAAGATGTTGATATGTGGATGCAGCACAATAAAATTATCAATTTAAAACTTGCCACCGCCAAGTTAAACGGATTACTTCTTCCTCCGGGCAAGGTATTCAGCTATTGGAAACTGATTGGAAAGCCATCCAAAAGAAAAGGATATGTGGATGGCATGGTTCTTAAATCCGGCACCTTTCACGCCGGAACCGGCGGCGGGCTGTGCCAGCTTTCCAATTTGATCTTCTGGATGACCATACATACCCCTCTTACCGTAACAGAACGTCACAGGCACAGCTACGATGTATTTCCTGACTCCAACCGAACGCAGCCCTTCGGCAGCGGCGCTACCTGCTTTTATCCTCACGGGGATCTGATGATTCGAAACAATACTCAGGATACCTACCAGCTTTTGGTGTGGGTGGATGATGAATATCTTCATGGACAGTGGCGTGTGTCCTCCAAACCGGAATACCGTTATGAAATTCTTGAGAAAAATCATGAAATGAAAAGTGAATTCTGGGGCGGATACAGCAGACATAATGAACTGTACCAGCAGCAGTTTGATCTGGAAAATAATCTGTTGAATGAACAGCTTATTGTACAGAATTCCGCCATTATGATGTATGAGCCTTTTATAGATGTGCACCATTAATTATATCCAGTAGAAACATGTCCCCAGAGCGCATTGAAAAACATCGTCTGTCTTGCTTTGTAAGCCATTCTTATATTAAAGATAAGGAGCTGTTTTTAGCAGCTCCTCATTTTCAGGCTATTTCAAAACCTTTTCCAATTCTTCAATTACAATCTTAAGTGCTTTAATTCTGGCATATTTTTTATCCACTGATTCCAGAATATGCCAGGGCGCATAGGTAGTGCTGGTCTTTTGAATCATCTCATTGACCGCCCCTTCATAGTCGTCCCACTTTTCCCTGTTACGCCAGTCTTCATCTGTAATTTTCCATTGTTTCCCCGGCGTATTCTGTCTGTCCGTAAAGCGGGCAAGCTGGGTATCTTTGTCTATATGCACCCAGAACTTAATGATAACAGCACCCCAGTCATGAAGCTCTTTTTCAAATTCATTTATTTCATTATAAGCTCTCTTCCAGTCGTTTTCACTGCAAAAGCCTTCCAGCCTTTCCACCATGACACGTCCGTACCAGCTTCTGTCAAAAATAGTAACATGTCCGGTTTTTGGCAGCCTGGTCCAGAAACGCCACAAATAATGTCTTGCCTTTTCATGAGGCTCCGGACTTGCAATAGGCTGCACTTCATATCCTCTTGGATCAAGGGCTCCTGTAATGCGTTTGATATTACCGCCTTTTCCGGCTGCATCCCATCCTTCATAGACAATAATCACAGGCACACGTTTCCTGTAAAGACGATTGTGAAGCTCGCCCAAATGCTTTTGAAGCCTGTCAAGCTCTTCCTTATATTCCTCTTCCTCTATGCACTTATCCAGATCTACCTCTGACAGCTTCGGCATCTTTGCAAGCGGAAATACATTCTGCAAAAGAGGAACTGCAAGACTTCTGTTCTGCATTGCAATCTCAATTCCCTGTGTTAAGGTTTCCAGCATCTGCAGCTCTGCCCATTTTTTTGACTTGGAATCGATGATATACCAGGGAGCGGAAGGCGTATTGGTGTCCTCCATATACTGCCCGAATATCTCCTCGCATTTTTTGTAATGCTTATTCTGCCACTTATCATTTTCACTGACGCGCCATCTGGTATCTATATCCTTTTTCAGCTCGTCTATTCGTTTTTTCTGTTCCTTTTCACTGATATGGAAAAAGAACTTCATCACCAGATATCCGTTATCCGTCAGCTGTCTTTCAAACCTTCTAATGCTGTCAATCCGCTGCTCATAGGTTTTTTTGTCCATGCTTTCATGAAGACGTTCTCTGGTAATTTCATCCATCCATCCGGAATCCAACAGCATAAACTTTCCTGCCTCCGGCAGCCTGGTAAAATACCGGCATAAGAATGGCTTCCTGCTCTCTTCCTCCGTAGGCTGATCCATAGTTGCCACCCTAAAAAACCTTGGATCAATATTTTGAATGATCTGACCTATCGTGCTTCCCTTGCCGGCTGTCCCCCATCCTTCCACAAGCACCAAAACAGGAACCTTGTGCTCTTTGATCTGCATCTGCTGATCCATAAGCTTTTCCCTGGCGCTCTTTAAACGTTCCTTCAGCTCTTCTTCCTCCGGCTTTTCCGTAAAAACTATATTTTTCAGCATAACACCCTCCCTTTCTCTGCTTTATAATTCTATTGTATACCAACCATACTTTTTTTCAAGCAAAGAAATTCTTTTTACTGAAAAGGTCAGATCTGGGCATTACCACCGTTTGCAAAATTTAAATTCTTTCCTACTGCAGACAACATCTTTTCCATTTCTGTCTTCACATCTGTTTTTTTCCGTTCCCTGCTTTGGCTTTCTGTTTCCTTTTGTACTTCTTCGGACTGGCTCACGCGCTCCTTACTTTTCTTCTCCTCTTTATCAAATGTTTCCATGTTCTGACTGTCTATCATCACCTGCATTTGATAAATCCCCTTTTTTATCCGTTTTTCCTCCTCTTTTCTCTTTCTCACCTTCCCCTGTTGATTCTCCAGAAACTGTCTCATGTCTCCTACCTGCATATTTATACTCTCCCTTCTTTTCCTGTCAGAAAACATCTGTGAAAGTAAAACAGCATTATGATTTTCCTATCCATCCTGGAAATCATAATGCTGTCCTTAGCTGCGTTCTCACATTCATAACAAGAATATTTTTATTTAGATGTTTATCGGCATGTCACATTCAAATGTTTAGGGCATAATTTCAAAAGAAAAACTTATGTCTTTATCTCCATATACCCTGTATGGTTCTTCCACATCCGCTCCCCAGCTGTCAATTCCCCCCACGCCTCTTACTGCCCCAAAGATACACAAAACCGTCCTTCTTGCTATGGGAAGCTCCTCCTGGTGAAGCGCATTTTCCAATTCCTGCGCTGTATAGGGCAGACAGCTAAATGCAAATGGTTCGTTTATAGCTGAAAATTTAAGGCAAAATAAATCCTTATCCTTTGCCGAATTATCCAGCACCTGACATCGCCTTACTTCCACCCATTTTGTGTCCATATGCATTCCACAGTCCTGGGGTACCAGATAGGGGGTAACCGGAAGCCCTTCCACATGAAAAATTCCTTTTTCTCCACCAGCTTTTCTATCCGGATAGGTTTCTCCGCTAAGCCCTTCATAGCTGTATCCTTCCGCCTTTGTGGGCATGATAAAACGCATTCCAAAAACCGGAAGCTCCGGCAGTCCCTTTTTTCCTTCATATTCAGCCTTTACAGATATTTTTCCTCCAATGCCAACTTTATAAGATACTTTTACATTTGTTTTGGGATATGTAATGGTTTCATAGGTAAATGTTACCAATACCTCCTTTGCCCTTTCCTCATTTTCAAATCGATTATTTACCGGCGCTGTTGGCAAAGAACCTTCTTTCCCGTCCACTGTCACCGTAATTTCCACACAGTCCATAAACAGATCCGCACTCATCCACATTCCTGATTTTAATCCAAACTTGTTTCCCCTGTCATTATCGGTGAGAGCACGCCAGAAGGCAGGTTTTGGTGTGCGGTAAATCCACTCCTTACCATCAATGCACAGAGATTCCAGGCCTTTCGTCTGATAGGAAAAAATATAATGAAATACCTTTTCTCCGGCATTTCCCCAAATTCCCAGGGTACAGTCTCCATAAATAATTTTAAGCAGATTTTTATTTCCAGCGTCCATAATAGTACCTCACTTCCTGCATGGCAGGCTTTTCAGTTCTGTCAGCAAACACAATTCCGTTTCCTGAAAATTCATAATCAGACGGGCGGTCATCAAAATCTCCTCCATAACGCAGTGCCTTTTCCCCCGTCGCCTCATCTTTTACCCAAATTGCCTGATCAATAAAGTCCCAGATAAATCCGCCCTGGTACATATCAAATTCATCCAGAAGTTTTATATATGAGCCCATTCCTCCCAGAGAATTTCCCATATCATGCATATATTCACATAGTAGAAAAGGCTTCTTCGGCTGATTTTCCAGGTATTCTTTTACCTGCTCCGGTGATGCATACATGCGGCTTTCCACATCTGAAATGGTATCCTCATAATCCCGGTTATGGAATACACCTTCATAATGCACCAGTCTTCCATCTGCTTTTTCTTTAAAATAAGCATTCATTGCTTCCAGATTATCTCCCGCATAAGATTCATTTCCCAAAGACCAAAATAAAATGGAAGTATGATTTTTAAACACCTCAAAATTATTCCTTGCCCGGTCCAATACTGCTTCTTTCCACTCAGGGATGCTTCCCGGCACATTCCAGGAAGGTTCCACTACTCCCATCTTCTGCCAGCTTCCGTGAGACTCCAGATTGGTTTCCGCCATTACATAAATGCCCTTTTCATCGCAAAGGTAATACCAGGGGATCTGATCCGGATAGTGGCAGGTGCGCACCGCATTGATATGGTTTTTAAGGAAAATATTCATATCCTTTTCCATTTCTTCCATGCCGATACACCGCCCTTTTTCTGCACTCCATTCATGGCGGTTGACACCGTTTATAACAAGACGCCTGCCATTTAACAAAATGACTTTATCCCGTATTTCTATTCTTCTAAATCCCACCGGATAAGGAACTACTTCCAGCACCTGGCCGGCTCCATTATGTAATTTTATAATAAGCTGATAAAGGTATGGATTATGATTATCCCAGGGATGCACCTTTCCGATTTCCTGTGTTTCCAGTTTCCCACATAAATTCTTATCCTGAATCTGAAATTCGTCTCCTGCAAAGCTCATCCGCCGGCTCATAAGGGAACATCCTTCCTGATCGTTTAGGCTGATTTCCGCCCATCCCTCCGGAACTTCCTTTTTTATAAATTTCTCTTCCCCGGAAATGATTAAATTTACAGACAAGCTCCCTGTTTCCTCTTCTGAAAGCTCCGGCTTAATCCATAAATCCTCCAAATGAAACTTTGGTTTTCCATATAATGTTACATTACGGAAAATTCCAAAAAACCGGAAGAAATCCTGATCTTCCAAAAAAGCCGCTGTGCTTCTCTTATGCACTTCCACCGCCAGGCGGTTCCCCTTTTCCCTGATGAAAGGTGTCAGATCAAACTCTGAGGGAGTAAAACTGTCTTCCGCATATCCTATAAAATGCCCGTTAAGCCATACATATGCCGCCTGCTCCACTCCTTCAAAGCAGATTACCACTCTTTTGTCAATAAGTCCTTCTTCCAGATCAAATTCCCTGATATAAGATCCTACCGGATTGTAAAAAGCCCTGCTGAACATTCCTTTCCAATCCATGCCCTCATTTAATGAATAAGCCGGTCTTCTGTAAAAATGCCCTTCCCAGGGGTACATAGTATTAATATAATGAATCTTATCGTACCCTGCCATTTCAATATGACAGGGTACATTAATTTTATCATAATCCTTATCGTCAAAGCCTTCTTTGTAAAAGTCAACAGGTCTTTCCTGTGCATTTTTTGAATAGTGAAATTTCCAGACACCATTTAAAGACTGCTTCAACATACTGCTTCCTTTTTGCATTTCCAGCTCATTTTGATAAAACCTGTGATCACTATGTGCCGGAAGCTGACCAACACGGAATATTTCCGGATCATCAAGCCACTCAATTTCTGCTTTCACATTTAACCTCATTTCTTTTTAATCAAATTATTCTTTCACCGCACCTGCTGCCACTCCTGCCAGAATATACTTCTGGAAGAAGATATAAATTGCAATTGTGGGAATCATGATAATAATGATGCCTGCTGCCAGTGTCTGCCACGAGCCCTGCTGCGCATTGGCGTAATTCATTAAAAATGTAGTCAGTGTGCGCAATTTGTTTTTGGGCATATATAAATAGGGAATATACATGTCATTAATGATATTAATTGCCTTTATAATACATACGGTTGCAGTTGCCGGTGCCAGCAGCGGAAAAATTATCCTTACAAACAGTCCAAAATAAGAACATCCATCCAAAAGCGCTGCCTCATCAAGCGCCACAGAAAGCCCTGAAATGAACTGTCTGTAAATATACAGCTGCATCAGATCCGAAGCCACATAAATCACGATAGGCGCCCATATGGTATTATACAAATGCAGTCCCTGTATAATCTGGAATCTGGCAATTTCCGTTACAAAAGTAGGAATCAGCATACCCATGAAAAACAACGCCACAACAATATTTTTTCCTTTAAACTGAAAACGTTCTATAATAAATGCGGTAATTGTACCAAACATTACATTAAAGAAAAGGGAAATCAGTAAAATAATGCCGGTGTTTTTAAATCCCAGTATTAAATATTTATCGGTAATTACATCCTTAAAATTTTCAAAGGTTATTTTATTTAACGCCGGTAAAAGCAGCGGCGAAGTGGTTGCCATATCTCCTTTTGTCTTAAGCGCGGCAAAAAGGGTGAGGAGAATCGGCGCTAAAACAATTAAAACCATGCACAGACATACGATCTGCTTCATGATCTGTGTTAATAATCTTTTATGCATACCTATTTCCTCCTATCCTTCAAAACAATCCCATGAATCAGGAAATTTTGAACTACATAAATGATAATAATCATAAACATTATCGCTACTGCCATAGTAGATGCAAGACCAAAATTGGAGAACGTAAATGCGGTCTTTATCGTATATAAAGTAAATGTGGAAGATGCATAACCCGGTCCTCCGGCAGTCATTACAAAAGGTATATCAAATACCTGCAGCGCACCTCTGATATTATCAAACAGTACAAAATCAACCATCAGCATAATAGCCGGTATCTGTACATATCGGAAAAGCTGCCAGGTATTTGCCCCGTCCACTTCTGCCGCCTCTAGCACATCCTGAGGAATTGACTGAAGTGCGGCCATAAACAAAATCACATGATAACCGCTGAATCTCCACAAGGATACAAAGGCCAGCACATAGTTTACAATTTGGGGATCAGACAGCCAGCTTCTAATGAAGGATTCCAGATGAAGTGTTGTTAAAATAGCATCAAATGCCCCATTAATAGGTGAAAAGAAGTAGGAAAATGCATAGGATATTGCTACCCCGTTAATTATGTACGGCATAAATACTATTGTCTTGTAAAATTTTGCTGCCCGAAGTTTTCCTGTGAGCAGTACGGCAAAAGCCAGCTCAACAAAAATCATAAAGAAATGAATCACAAAATATACAGCGTTATTTTTCAGCGACATCCAAAGATCTTTATTTTGGAACATGGAAATATAATTTTCAAACCAGATAAAATCTTTTTCTGCCGAGTAACCATCCCAATTGGTAAAACTCATTCGAAATAAGTCAATTGCAGGAAAAACGACAAATGCAACCAATAGCAGCATTGGAATTATCAATGACGCTATGATAAACTGTCTCCTTTTTTTGCTAAGTTTACTCATAACTACCTCCCGGTAATGATGTGGGGCTGCTTTATGCAGCCCCGCTTTTTGTTATCAATTTTAATCCAGTTTACTGGATACCTAATTTTGCTCTTGCATCCGCCCACTTTGTATCCAACTCTGCCAAAGCGGCATCCAGGTCGAAGCCTTCTGTCATCATCTGTGCTCCCAGCTTCTTATAATCAAATGTTGTTTCATTTTGAATTGCAGTAAAGTCATCGCCGCCACCATCATACATAACCAGAACCATATCCGGGCAAAGCGCATCAGCCTCTGCCAAAACAGGATCTTTCTCCTTGGGGAAATTGGTCATTGAGGAAGCAGATGATACATAATTTATGTAAGAAGGATACCATGCGTCTGAATAAAACCATTCTACAAATGCAACTGCAGCTTCCGGATTTTTGGAATGTGTAGTTACGCCCATAAAGGAATCTCCCTGAACAATAACATTATAAGGATCGGATTCCGAATTTCTTGTAGGAAGATAAAATGTACCAAGCTGTGAAATATCTTCTGCTCCTGCCTGAATGTTCTGAAGTCCCCAGTCTCCCAATGCCAAAATTGCAGCATTTTTTGTTGCAAAAAGTGATGTTACCTGATCATTTCCAAGACCTAAAGGATCTTTTCCAAGTACCCCTGACGTAAACAGTTCATAAACCTTTTTATAGGCCTTATTAATATCTGTTCCTTCTGCAAAAGGTGCATCCATAGATGCCATTGTATTCCAGTTCTGTCCATTTGCAGACTCAAGTGCAGGCATAAACTCCATATAAGGATAATCCGGCCATTCATCCTTTAATCCACAGGCAATTGCCATAAAGTCCGGATTGTCTTTTCCATAGTAATCCTGCAGTGTTTTTGCTGTCGCTTCAAACTCCGGCCAGGTAGTAGGCACTTCTACTCCTGCCTCTTCAAACATGTCTTTCCAGTAAAATACATATTCATATCCGGAAGTCATGGGAATACCAAGTACCTTCCCGTCCAAAGCATAACCGGCTGCCAGTTCGTTGTTAGCACATGCTGTGGTTCCAGATAAATCAATTAAATAGTCCTTAAATCTTGATAAGGTAAAGGGCTTGTTAAACATAACGTCAGGAAGCTGATTTGCAGATGCCCGCATTTTCATTGCATTCCAGTACTCAGAGTCATCCTTAATCTTTTCCACCTCAATATCTATATTAGGATACTGTTCCTGAAATTTGCTTACCATATCATTTTCTTCAATAAAGTCATTTAAGTTGTTATCCCAGATAGCAAAAGTCAATGTACCGCTTAAATCTTCATTTACTGCAGGTGCACTTTCTCCTGCGCTTTCTGTGCTTTCAGTCTGTGTCTGCTCAGCAGCAGGCGCATCGTTATTGCTGCTTTGAACTTCCTTGTCTCCGCATCCTGCCAATAAAGATACTGATAATGCACATGTTAAAATAGATGCAAGTAATCTTTTTTTCATATCAGTTGATACCTCCCATATTTTTTTGTCAATGTTTTTCAGTTGGCCAAACTGTGTTTACAGGATAGCAATATGTTATTTTTCCTGCTATTTCTTTTTTTCATTTTTCTTGATATTTTTTCAGATGTTTTAAAAAACGATTTTTGATTTATGGTAAGTTTTTTTGATTAAAAGTAAGAAAAACCATGCATTTTACATGGTTTTCCGATACATTGCCGGTGTAACTTTATTTAACTTTTTAAGCATTCTGTTAAAATGCTCTACATTATGATATCCCACCATCTCAGATATCTCGTATACTTTAAAGATAGTTGTTTTTAAAAGTTCCTTTGCTTTCTGCATCCTTAAGGCTGTCAAATAAGAAGAAAATGTTTCCCCCGCTTCTTTAGTGAATCGATTCGTAAAGTATTTTTCATTTAATCCCACATATTCCGCTACTTTTAGTAAAGATAACTCCGGATCTTCATAATGATCCGATATATAACGCTTTGCCTTAATAATCACGTCCGTTTCCGACACATTAAGCTTGGAAGCAGAATAGTCCATGATCCATGCAAAATAATTGGTAAGCCACAGCTTCATACTCCTGCTGTCCTCAATCCGCCCTATTTTATCCCGATAATTATATTGCTGTCCAAATATATCAGCAAAATTGGAATTATCACTGCTAAAACGGTTTCCAATGGCCAAAATCAGGGCAAACACCATTTTTCTGTTTTTATGCATATCCTGATTTGTAAATTCTGCAAACATTTTTTCTTTCTCTTCCGCCAGATTTTTTTCATCTGCAATATAAAGCGCTCCTGCTATCCTTTTATATTTCTTTGCCATCTCCAGAATATCCTGTTTCTCCTGTCTGTCCACGCTTAAATCAATCATAGCGCCTTCACCAAAAAGATGCCTTAGACATATCTTTTCTTTTATATCCTGAATGCCTCCCTGGAAAACTTCATACCCAAAAAGCTTTTCACTTATGCAAACTGAAATTTTAGCCTCAAATTCCTTTCCTGCTTCCCTTTGCAGCTCCCTTACCATTTTTGTAATCCTGTCTATATATTCCTCCTCCATCACTCTGTAAAAGACAAAGATAAAACGGGATGTTTCAATGTAGGCAAAGCATCTTGAAGCATATCTTGGATTTCTTTCAAAGCTGTTCTTTAAATTCAGTACCAGATCTTTTTCATTTTCCGTCTGATTTTCATAGGTAACATAAAGCCCCAGTAAAACATAATCTTCCACGAAAAATTCTTTTATTCTCTGGTTCACTTCCTTCGGCGTCATTTCTTTTTTCATCATGGCGGCAAAATACTCTTCCGGTTTTAAATCAATACTGCGGATTCTCTCCTCGTATTCTCCGATTAACACCTTAAGCCGCCTCACCATCGCATTAAACTGGTGAATCATTCCCCGAACCTCAGACTGTCCGCTGGGCGAAATATGTATGTCAAGATTTCCTTCCTCTACCTGCTGCAGCCCTTTACTCATCTCCTCAACAGGCTTTACAATACTTCTAAGAAAGTATCTGGAATAATACCCGGCAAACAGAAGCACAGCAATCACCGCAAAAAGTACCAATATTGCACTGTTCCAGTATTCCACTGTCAAATCTTTGGTTTTGATATAGCTTTCAATGTACCAGATGCTGTCATTAAGCTCCAGAGGCGTCTTTACACAGGTATATTTCTTATCATACAGATTAATTTCATTCTCATCTTCTATCGTAGAAAATATAAGAGTTCCTTCCTCATCCCGGATTTGTGTGATACCAAGCTTGTTTTTTCCTGCAAGATAGCTTTGATTATATTCACGTATCCGATTGGCTGCATCAGTAGACTGATAAAAAACTACCATTTCTATTTTCTGGGAACGATCTGTGGTCACATCCGGCGCCAATGCAAAAACCAGAATCAAAAGATCCTTTTTTCCTCCCACATACAAATCATTTAAAGATACCGTATCATAATGCCCCAGACAAACTGTATTGCTTTTTTCAAGCGCCTTTTGATACCAGACCATCTGTCGGATTTCATCACCTGTACGATTGATTTCATTTTTGATATACGTCCGTTTTCCATCCTTCATATAAAACTCAACTGAAATAATATCTTTTACAGGTTCCAATGCCAGATTTCCCGCCTGCTGAAGCTTTTGTTCATATTCATAGCGTCTACTGTAATCAAAAGTGTCTGTTTCTGCCGCATAGGCAAGTATTTCACTGTTATTTGTATTAATCAAATGTGAAAGCCGCATTGACATCACATCAATATCAGAGGACAGCTCCGCAATTACTGTTTCCTGGGCCTGTTTGATATTTTCAATTGCCTGCTTTTTAAACTGCTTATTTAAAATAAAAAGGGCAATTACCAGAACGATCAGTATTGGAATCACAATAAAAAATAAAAACGAAAAATAATATGCTGATTTTAAAGGCAGCTTCTTTCTTTTCATAAGCTATGCTCCTTTATTGTCCGAAATCGATCAAATCCTTTATCACTTCACCCGCCATAATAAGTCCTGCCACCGAAGGCACAAAGGCATTGCTTCCGGGAATCTGCCGGCGTCTGCTTCCTGTTTCCTTATTCTCCTCACAGTTTTCCCTTTCCGATTCCGGCATCCCTTCGGAAACTGTATCAAAATCTATGGGCGTCAGTGCCTCTTCCTTTGAGTAAACCACTTTCAGCCCTTTAACTCCTCTTTTTTTCAATTCTCTTCTCATCACCTTTGCAAGTGGGCAGACGCTTGTCTCATAAATATCTGCCACTTCAAAAGCTGTGGGATCTATTTTATTGCCTGCTCCCATAGAACTGATAATGGGAACGCCTGCCTGCTGCGCCCTGATGGCAAGCTCTATCTTTCCAGCTACCGTATCAATGGCATCCACCACATAGTCATACCTGGAAAAGTCAAACTGGTCAGCAGTTTCCGGCAGGAAAAAAACCTGGTGTTTATAAATGACCACATCCGGATTGATTTCCTTCATTCTTTCTTCTGCCGCATCAACTTTATATTGTCCCAGCGTTCTGTGCGTTGTAATAATCTGGCGGTTTAAATTTGACAAACATATTTTGTCATTATCAACAATATCTATCGAACCTATGCCGCTTCGCACCAGTGCCTCCAGTGCATGTCCTCCTACCCCGCCGATTCCAAACACTGCCACTTTCGCCTGTGCAAGATGTTCCATCGCCTTTTTCCCAAAAAGTCGTTCCGTTCTTGAAAACTGCTCTGACATGTGCTGTCTCCTTTTCATCTAAATTCCATTTATGTAATTACAGAGCTTACTTAGTCTATTTTATGACATTTATGCTATACAACATGTGCGGCAGTTTCCTGCCGCACATACGCAACTTTTATCAAGTTTTATTTTTTCCTTTTGGGAAGTGCTACCTTATCCAGATGCCAGATCTCATCCACATATTCCTGAATGGTTCTGTCAGATGTAAATTTACCACTGCATGCCACATTTAAGATAGCGCTTCTTGCCCATCCCTTTTCATCACGGTAAGCTTTTTCTACCTTTTTCTGCGCTTCCGCATATGCCTTAAAGTCTTTTAAAATAAAGTAAGTGTCTGCCTTTGAAGTGCTTAATGTATTTAGCAGTGAATTATAAAGGGTACGGAATCTGTCAGGATCATTTGGTGAAAATGTTCCATTAATCAACTGCATCAACACTTTTCTCACATCCGGATCATTGTTGAAAATCTCTGTTGGATCATATCCGCCATGATTCTCATAATTAATTACTTCATCTGACGAAAGACCAAAGATAAATGCATTCTCTTCCCCCACTTCTTCCACGATCTCCACATTTGCACCATCCATCGTGCCAATGGTCAATGCGCCATTTAACATGAATTTCATATTTCCTGTGCCGGATGCTTCCTTACTTGCTGTTGAAATCTGCTCGGAAACATCTGCTGCTGCAAAAATAAGCTCTGCATTGGACACTCTGTAGTTTTCTATAAATACGACTTTGATTTTTCCCTTGATGGCAGGATCGTTATTTACCACATCTGCCACTGAAGTAATCAGCTTGATGGTCATTTTTGCGTTATAATATCCTGCTGCCGCCTTTGCTCCAAAGATAAATGTTCTGGGGTAAAAATCCATATCAGGATTATCCTTAAGCTGGTTATACAGATACATTACATGGAGAATATTTAAAAGCTGGCGTTTGTATTCATGAAGTCTCTTAACCTGCACATCAAAAATAGAACGGGGATCAACTTCAATTCCGTTATGCTCCTGAATATAGCGCGCCAGACGCACTTTATTCTGATATTTAATGTTCATAAACTCCTGCTGGGCCTTCTCATCATCTGCATAAATCTTTAATCTGCTGATTTTAGGAAGATCTGTAATCCAGTCATTGCCCACATGGGCAGTTACCCAATCGGCAAGAAGCGGATTTCCATGAAGCAGGAAACGTCTCTGTGTAATGCCATTGGTTTTATTATTAAATTTATCAGGCATCATTTCATAGAAATCTTTCAGCTCCTGATTCTTTAAGATTTCCGTATGAAGCCTTGCCACGCCGTTTACAGAAAAGCCTGCCACAATTGCAAGATGAGCCATTTTCACCTGTCCGTCATAAATGATTGCCATCTTACGGATCTTTTCCTGATTGCCGGGATACATTTCCTGTATTCTGATAATAAATCTGCGGTTAATTTCTTCAATGATCTGATAAATTCTGGGAAGCAGCCTTGAGAACAGTTCAATCGGCCATTTTTCCAATGCTTCCGACATAATTGTATGATTGGTGTATGCGCAGGTTTTCGTGGTAACTGCCCATGCCTCATCCCATGTTAAGTAGAATTCGTCCATAAGAATTCTCATTAATTCTGCGATTGCTACCGTAGGATGGGTATCATTTAGCTGGAAGGTAACTTTCTCATAAAACTTTCTTATATTATCATGACTTCTCATATATTTGGCAACTGCTGCCTGTACGGAAGCAGAAATAAAGAAATACTGCTGTTTTAAGCGGAGTTCTTTTCCCGCATAATGATTATCATTGGGATAAAGAACTTCCACAATATTCCTTGCCAGATTTTCCTGCTCAACTGCCTTCTGGTAATCCCCCTTGTCAAAGGAATCCAGCTTAAAGCATTCCACCGGCTCCGCATCCCAGATGCGAAGCGTGTTTACCATTCCATTTCCATAACCTACAATGGGAAGATCATATGGAACCGCTTTAACGCTCTGATAACCTTCCTGGACAAAATTGCTTCTTCCGTTTTCATCTATATGTACATTTACGTATCCGCCAAACTTAACTTCCTTTGCATACTCAGGCCTGCGAAGCTCAAAAGGATTTCCATCCACCAGCCAGTTATCCGGCACCTCCACCTGATAACCATCCCTGACTTCCTGCTTAAACATTCCATAGCGGTATCTGATGCCGCATCCGTAAGCTTCATATCCCAACGTGGCAAGAGAATCCAGAAAGCATGCTGCAAGGCGTCCCAAACCGCCATTTCCAAGAGCGGGATCCGGCTCCTGGTCTTCAACAACATTCAGATCAAGTCCCAGTTCCTCCATTACTTCCTTTACCGGCTGGTAAGCCTGCAGGTTAATAATATTGTTTCCAAGAGCACGCCCCATAAGGAATTCCATAGACATATAATAAACCATCTTGGGATCCTGTTTTTCAAATTCCTTTTGAGATGTCAGCCAGTTATCAACCACAGCGTCCTTGATTGCATAGGCAACAGCCTGAAAAATCTGCTGCTGGCTGGCCTCTTCCAGTGTCTTTCTGTATAATGTTTTTATATTATACAGGACGCTTCTTTTAAACAGTTCCTTATCAAAAGTAGGTGATACTGGCACTGATGCCGGTGCCGCCGTTTTTTTAATCATAGTTTACCTCCACTCCATTGGTTTTATTTTTTGTAAATTATTTCCAAAATATTATACTATATCCGGCGAAAAATCACAAGATTTGCTCATATCTTCTCCACACCAATTATAACCTTTTCTCCATTTACATTCCATTCCTTCGTATTTGCAGTTTCTGTATCCGTAAAGATCTCGTCTGCTAATACCTTTTCTGCAATTGCCGGCTTATTTTTCATAACGATCTGAGCCACTTTAGCATTTCCATTTACAGACACTTTAATATGATCCATAACTTCAAATCCTGCATCCTTACGCATGGTCTGAATTTTACTGATCACCTCATAGACAAATCCTTCTTCTATCAGTTCTTCGGAAAGATTGGTATCCAATACCACCGTGGTATAGTTATCAGCCTCAGTCACAAATCCTGCCTTCTGCGCCGCTTCAATCAGCAGATCTTCTTCTGCAAGAGAAATCTCCACACCATTTACTTCAAATTTAAGCGCCCCTTCCGCCTTTAACTGTTTCATGGCGCAGGTTCCGTCCACTGCCTGAAGATATTCCCTGATGCCTCCAAGCTGCTTTCCATACTTAGGCCCTACTGTTTTCAACTGAGGCTTAAAGCTGTAACTGGTAAGATCGCTTACATCCTCCTTAAATACTGCTTCTTTTATATTCAGTTCATCTTCAATAATATTTTTAAAGTATTCATCAAGGGTATGAGGCGCTTTCACATACATAACCCCGATAGGCTGGCGGTTTTTGATATTTGCAGCATTACGGGCAGCGCGTCCCATTACTACAATATCCAGCACCTCCTCCATGCTCTCCTCCAGCTTTTTATCAATCATAGCCACATCCGCTTTCGGGAAATCACACAGATGAATGCTTTCCGGCGCTTCCTTATCGTTGCTCTTTACCAGATTTAAATAAATCTCCTCTGTCATAAAAGGAATCATCGGCGCTGCACACTTGCAGATTTCCACCAGCGCAGTATAAAGCGTCATATATGCGTTGATCTTATCCTGTTCCATGCCCTTTGCCCAGAAACGCTCACGACAGCGGCGCACATACCAGTTGCTCATCTCATCCACAAAATTATCCAAAACCCTTGCTGCTTCGGGAATTCTGTAATTATCCAGATTTACATCTACCTCTTTAATTGCAGTATTCAGCTTGGACAAAAGCCATTTGTCCATCACGGGAAGCTGGTCGTACTTAAGGGTATATTTTGTTGCATCAAAATTATCTATATTTGCATAAAGGATAAAGAACGCGTAAGTGTTCCATAAGGTTCCAAGGAATTTGCGCTGTCCCTCCATCACTGCCTTGCCATGAAATCTGTTGGGAAGCCAGGGTGCGGAATTAATATAAAAATACCAGCGGATGGCATCTGCGCCGTAAGTGGAAAGGGCCTCAAAAGGATCTACCGCATTTCCTTTAGACTTGCTCATTTTCTGTCCGTTTTCATCCTGCACATGTCCAAGCACAATTACATTTTCGTAAGGAGCTCTGTTAAACAGCAGAGTAGATTCCGCCATCAGGGAATAAAACCAGCCTCTGGTCTGATCCACTGCTTCTGAAATAAACTGAGCAGGAAACTGCGCTTCAAACAGCTCCTTATTTTCAAAGGGATAATGATGCTGCGCAAAAGGCATTGCACCTGAGTCAAACCAGCAGTCAATTACCTCCGGCACTCTCTTCATAGTCTTGCCGCACTTAAGGCAGGTACAGGTAATTTCATCAATATACGGTCTGTGCAGTTCCACTGTCTTTGCCAAAGGATTGCCGCTTAATTTTTCCAGTTCTTCTCTGGAACCGATGGCCTGCTGGTGTCCACAGCCCTCGCACTCCCAGATGTTTAAAGGCGTTCCCCAATAACGGTTTCTGGAAACACCCCAGTCCTGGATATTTTCAAGCCAGTTTCCAAAGCGTCCTTCCCCGATAGATTCGGGAATCCAGTTAACTGTCTTATTATTACGTACCAGATCATCACGCACTGCTGTCATCTTAATAAACCAGGATTCTCTTGCATAGTAAATAAGCGGAGTGTCGCATCTCCAGCAGAAAGGATAGTCATGCTCAAATTTAGGCGCATCAAACAGCTTTCCTTCCCTGTCAAGATCAATTAAAATATCCTTGTCCGCATCCTTTACAAATTTGCCGGCATAGGGAGTCTCCTCAGTCATGTTTCCTTTGCCATCTACAAACTGAACAAAAGGCAGATCATATTTCCTTCCCACCTGGGCATCATCCTCACCAAAAGCAGGTGCAATATGAACAATACCGGTACCGTCTGTCATGGTAACATAATTGTCACAGGTCACATAATGTCCTTTTTTGTGCTGTTTTTCTGCGGACTCTCCCGCACAGACAAACAAAGGCTCATATGCTTTGTATTCCAGATCTTTTCCCGCATACGTCTCCAGAATTTCATATGCATCTTTTCCCTCTTCAGCAAGTTTTCCCAATACGGTATCAAGCAGGGCCTGCGCCAGATAATAAATATTGCCATCTGCCGCTTTTACCTTTACGTAGGTTTCCTCCGGATTCACGCAAAGGGCCACGTTGGAAGGCAGTGTCCAGGGCGTTGTAGTCCATGCCAGAAAATAGGCGTCTTCTCCCACCACCTTAAAGCGCACTACAGCAGAACGCTCTTTAACTGCCTTATACCCCTGGGCAACTTCATGGGATGAAAGGGGAGTGCCGCATCTGGGGCAGTAGGGAACAATTTTAAATCCCTTGTAAAGCAGTCCTTTATCCCAGATCTGTTTTAGTGCCCACCATTCTGACTCAATAAAATCATCATGATAAGTCACGTAAGGATCATCCATATCCGCCCAGAATCCCACTGTCGCGGAAAAATCCTCCCACATGCCTTTGTATTTCCATACACTTTCCTTACATTTATCAATAAAAGGAGCCAGACCATATTCCTCAATCTGCTCTTTTCCATCCAGGCCGAGCAGCGTTTCCACTTCCAGTTCCACCGGAAGTCCATGTGTATCCCATCCTGCTTTTCTGGGCACCATATATCCCTTCATGGTACGGTATCTGGGAATCATATCCTTGATAACACGGGTTAACACATGACCAATATGAGGTTTTCCATTTGCGGTGGGAGGGCCGTCATAAAAGGTGTATGTGGGGCCTTCCTTTCTGTTTTCCATGCTTTTTTTGAAAATGTCATTTTCCCGCCAGAACTTTTCGATTTCCTTTTCCCTGTTCACAAAATTTAAGTCTGTAGATACTTTCTGATACATAACTATTTCCTTTCTTTTTTGATTTTGGGCTGTTTCATCTGCATTTATACGGTTTAAAATGTTATTATTTCAATTTGAAACTGTTGGTTTTACCCGTCAAAAAAACCCCGTCCGTAAATAGGACGGGGCCCACTTAGCCACGTTAAACCACCTGTTTACTCATACGCACCGATTAAAAATACGGATTAATATGCCATCCTGTAACGGAGGATACCGGCCAAACCTACTTGCCATACGCTTTCAGTCCGCGGCTCAGAAGTGATATTCGCTGCTTTTCTACTAATACCGGCTCTCACCTTTTCCGGCTCTCTTAAATGTTCAAAAAACAGTTACTGTCTTCATCATCGCCTTTACTTTTAAAAACGTACATCAAAAAGACCGGTTTTGTCAAGTGGTTGCATTAAATTATTTTCTATTTTATAAATAAATGACTACTATTTGCACAGGGCACAAGAAAAATACGGAAAAGTTCTAAAATACATAGACGGGTGCTTTTTCCTGATGTAAAATAAACAGGTAATTGTTTGTACCGCCAAAGGCGGCATGGCGGGAAGATTGAATCATCTCTTCTCCGCTTCGGAAAGGCATCAAATTATGGAAGACAAAAAAGAAGAAATTTATCTGGAATCAAATGGCGATTTTCGAATGAGAGAACTTGATAAAAGTGACTTGGAGCAATTTAATGCGCTGCTCCAATATGCATTTCAGGTTACTTCTTATGATTTATTTCAAACCGGCTGGGAACAGGATGAAATCAAATATGCAAAAAGGCCGATTCTGGAAGAAGCCTACGTTCTTGGCTGGTTTTATAAAGAAAAACTGGCATCCATGATTGTTGTTTACTCCATGAAAGTTAATATTCATGACGAGATAATGGACATGGGCGGCATTACCGGCGTTGCTACTTATCCGGAATACACCGGAAGAGGTTTGATTCATTCTCTTATGAAGCACGCCCTCAATTATATTCATGAACAGGAAATGCCTATTTCCTTTCTTTATCCTTATTCCATTCCTTTTTACAGAAAAATGGGATGGGAGATCGTTTCAGACAAATTGACCTTCACCGTAAAAGACACCCAGCTTCCCAAAGCCCGTCCCGTACTGGGAATGGTGGAGCGTGTCAGTCTTGATTCCGAAGATTATCATAATGTACATTCTTATTTTGCCCTGCAGCGTCATGGCTGCCTGATTCGGGATGGCCTGTCCTGGGAAGAATACTGGCGCTGGGACAATGATGATATGATTGCAGCAGTCTATTACAATAAAGATCATAAACCTTTAGGCTATGTGGTTTATTACATTGCCAATGAAATCTTTCACATTAAGGAAATGGTTTATTTAAATATTGAAGCCAACTATGGCTTATGGAACTACATCAGCGCCCACTTTTCTATGGTCACCCAGGTGCAGGGAGACAATTACTCCGGCGAACCTATGGCCTATCTTTTTGAGGACAGTGAAATTACAGAGACAATTTCCCCTTATATCATGGCAAGAATTGTAAACGTACGCGACTTTCTGGAATATTATCCCTATCAAATCCAGCCGGAAGATTTTAAGCTGCATTTTAAAGTTCATGACCAAATGGCTCCCTGGAATGAAGGCGATTATATGGTCTCCTGGCATGAGGGTGAAACCATTTGTGAACAGGTGGAAAACAACCAGTCGATTAATGTGGTAGAGCTTGATGTAAATACTTTAACTGCCATGATGATGGGATATAAACGTCCTTCCTATCTTTATGAACATGAAAAAATTCAAACGGAATATTACATGCTGACCTGGCTTGAGCGCCTGATTCCCGTCGAAAAGCCATATTTTTCAGATTACTTTTAAAAAGGAGCATTTTATGGACAGACAAAACTTAACACTGTTGACAGATCTTTATGAATTAACCATGATGCAGGGGTATTTCAAACACAAAGACCGAAACGAAACTGTAATTTTTGATGCATTTTACAGAACCAATCCCTGTAATGGAGGCTATGCAGTTGCTGCCGGTCTGGAGCAATTAATCAACTACATAAAAGAACTGCATTTTTCCAAACAGGATATTGATTATCTGGCAGGCCTTAACATTTTTGATGATGATTTTCTGGATTACCTTGCAGATTTTAAATTTTCCGGTGATATTTATGCTATACCAGAAGGAACTGTTGTTTTTCCAAGAGAACCTTTAGTTAAAGTAATTGCGCCAATTATGGAAGCCCAGTTGGTGGAAACTGCTATTTTAAATATCATTAATCATCAAAGTCTGATCGCCACAAAAGCCGCCCGGGTTTGCTATGCTGCCAAAGGTGACGGTATTATGGAGTTTGGTCTGCGCCGCGCACAGGGCCCTGACGCCGGAATTTATGGAGCCCGCGCCGCTGTAATCGGAGGGTGTATCGGCACCTCCAATGTACTTTGTGGACAGCTTTTTGATGTTCCCGTTAAAGGTACACATGCCCATAGCTGGATTATGAGTTTTCCTGATGAATACACTGCCTTCAAAACCTATGCAGACATGTATCCTTCTGCCTGTATTTTATTAGTAGATACTTATGATACGTTAAAATCCGGTGTTCCAAATGCCATTAAAGTATTTCAGGAAATGCAGAAAGAAGGCATTCCGCTTACCTATTATGGAATTCGTTTAGACAGCGGCGACCTGGCTTATTTATCTAAAAAAGCCCGCAAAATGCTGGATGATGCAGGATTTACCGACGCAGTTATTTCCGCTTCCAATGATCTGGACGAATATCTGATTGAAAGCTTAAAATTGCAGGGCGCGGCCATTACTTCCTGGGGAGTAGGAACCAACCTGATCACTTCAAAGGATAATCCTGCTTTTGGTGGCGTTTATAAACTGGCGGCTGTGATGGGAGAAGACGGAACCTTCATCCCAAAAATTAAATTGTCGGAAAACACTGAAAAAGTTACAAATCCCGGCAACAAAACAATCTACAGGATATATGAGAAAGATTCAGGCAAATTAAAGGCAGACTTGATCTGCCTTGTTGATGAAAATTTTTCGGAAGAAGAATCGCTCCTTCTTTTTGATCCTTCAGAGCCCTGGAAAAAAACCAGACTGGCAGCAGGCACCTTTACTTTACGTGAATTAATGATTCCCATATTTAAAGACGGAGAATGCTGTTACAATTCACCAAAGGTTATGGAAATCAGAAGCTACTGCCAACAGGAATTAGATACTCTCTGGGATGAAACCAGGCGGTTTGTAAATCCTCATAAAGTTTATGTGGATCTGTCTAAAAAGCTATATGACATTAAGATTGATCTGCTTGACCAAATGAGTGAAAAATCAAATGACTTACCACAGACTGCAAAGCAGTAATTCTGAACCTCTTCACATAAATATATAAAACAACAGGTGCTGCCCCTTATTTTCAGGACATCACCTGTTTTTATGCTTACGCTATAGTTTTACGCAGTTCCAATGACTTTTGCCTCCAAACGATCCATCCTTCCCTCAAGAAAATTCAGCTTAATTGCCATCTTTTCCTTTTGCTGGTCTATCTTTAAAGCTTCATCCAATTTACGATTCAAATCCAGATGCGCTTCTGCGATACGCATTATGCTGGGACGTATTTCATTCTCAAGACATAGACTGATTTTCCTGATCTCCAATGTATTCTCAAGAACTTTTGTTTCAAGATTGTCAAGGCGTTTGTCTATACCTGCAAATCGTTTATCCATGCCATCCAAACGCCTATCAACGCCACCCAAGCGCTCATCTATGCCATCCAGACGTTTATCAACACCTTCCAAGCGCTCATCTATGCCATCCAGATGCCTATCACACCTCTCCTAGCCAAAAAAAAGGCCTGCCATGTGGGGTGGCGGCGTGTGCTGGCGGGCGGGG
>VSNT01000038.1 GCA_009774465.1 Lachnospiraceae bacterium | reverse complement strand
GCATCGCCTGCGGATAGCTTCTCCAGCTGCAAGGCCCCTGTCGAAACCTTTACTATCCCGTATATATCAAATTAATTATAATAGATTAATCTCAAAAATGCAACTTTGCCTTCAGTTCTTTTTCCGCTTCTCTTTTCTGATCTTTTTTGGCAATATCCTGCCGCTTGTCATAAAGCTTTTTACCTTTTGCAAGTCCAATTTCAATTTTTGCCCTGCCATCCTTAAAGTAAACCTGCAGCGGAACAATCGTATATCCTTTCTCAGCACTGTTTCCAATCAGTTTTCGTATCTGCTGCTTATGAAGCAGCAGTTTTTTTATCCGAAGGGGATCCTTATTAAATATATTTCCTTTCTCATAAGGACTTATATGCATGCCATAAATGAACATTTCGCCATTTTCAATTCGTATAAAAGCCTCTTTAATACTGCATTTTCCCATACGAAGAGACTTTACCTCCGTTCCATGCAGAACCAGCCCGGCTTCATACTTTTCTTCAATAAAATAATCATGATAAGCCTTTTTGTTATTGGCCACCAGTTTCATATCTTCTTTCGCCATCTCTATAATCATGCTCCTTTCAAAGTATCCGGCGCCAGTACAAAATCAATACTCTTTTGCAGATGATCGACTCCATCAACCATTATCATTACCCTTTGCCCCAGCTTAAAGCATCTGCCGGTATCTCTCCCAATCATCTCATAAGTTTCTTCATTACAATAATAATAATCTCCTTCCAGTTTTGACACATGAATCATTCCCTCTATTGTATTTGCAAGTTCTACATAAATTCCCCATGTGGTAATTCCGGAAACAACGCCCTCATAGATCTGGCCAATCCTGCTTTCCATGTACTGAACCTTTTTCAGCTTGTCTGTTTCCCGCTCCGCCTCGTCGGCTCTTCTCTCCATTTCAGAAGAATGCTTTGCCACCTGGGGCAGAATTTCCTCATAATGAGCTATTCGGCTTTCATTCATCCTTCCCCGCAACTGCTCTTTTATGATACGGTGTATCTGCAGATCCGGGTATCTTCTGATAGGTGATGTAAAATGACAGTAATAGGGACACGCCAGCCCAAAATGCCCTGTACATTCTACCGTATATCCGGCCTTTTTCATGCTCCGCAAAGCCAGTCTGCTGATTAATGCCTCTTCGCTGGTTCCTTCTATTTTTCCCAAAAGCTTTTGGATTTCTTTGGGATGAATTTCATTGTCCCCGCTTTTCACCTTGATATGATAGCCGAAATTATTTATAAACGTTCCCAATTTCAATATTTTTTCCGGATCAGGATAGTCATGGGTTCGATATACAAATGGAATCTCCATCCAGTAAAAATGCTGTGCTACTGTTTCATTGGCAAGCAGCATAAAATCTTCAATGATTTTAGTTGCCGCATTTCTTTCATAAGGCGCTATGGAAAGAGGCATTCCATCCTTATCAAGGACTATTTTACTTTCAGGAAACTCAAAGTCTATGGAACCGCGTTTCTTTCTTTTTTCTCTTAATAGATCTGCAAGTTCCTTCATCAATAAAAACATCGGTGCTAATTCTCTGTACTTTTCTGTTGTCTCCTGATTCCCTTCCAATATTTTATTTACTTCCGTGTAAGACATTCTCTGATCTACACAAATTACCGTTTCTGCAATTTCATAATCAATCACATCCCCCCTGCCATCTACCGTCATCAGACAGCTTAATGCCAGGCGGTCTTCTTTCATGTTTAAAGAACAGATTCCATTGGAAAGCGCATGAGGAAGCATGGGAATCACTCTGTCCACCAGATAAATGCTGGTCCCTCTCTCACATGCCTCATGATCAAGGGCAGAACTTTCCTGCACATAATTAGTTACATCTGCAATGTGTACTCCAAGATAATACATGTCTTTTTCTTTGTATAAGCTGACTGCATCATCCAGATCCCTGGCATCTTCTCCGTCTATGGTAACCATACAAAGACTACGCAGATCTTTTCGTCCTTCCCTGTCCTTTTCGCTTACATCCTTTGCCACCCGGACTGCCTGATTTAACACTTTCTCCGGAAACTCTTCCGGCAGACCAAAGCCTTTGACAACAGAAAGAATATCTACCCCCGGATCATATACATGGCCTAAAATTTCAACTATTTTTCCTTCGGGCTTATGCTTTTCATCCCCATAACTTAAAAGCTCCACTACTACTTTATGGCCTGTAACTGCTCCTTTAGAACGTTCTTTGGGTACAAAAATATCTATTCCGATTTTTTCGTCATCAGGAATCACAAATCCAAAATTGCCTGCATGATCATACGTGCCCACAATTCTGGTAATTCCATGAGAAAGAATGGCGCTCACCCTGGCTTCCTGACGCTTTCCGTGCTGCCCTTTCAGTAATTCCACCTGCACTCTGTCCTTATGGAAAGCTCCGTTTACTTCTTCTCCCGGTATAAAAAGGTCCTGCTTTTTTCCCTCTATTTCCACAAATCCAAAACCCCTGGAATTGTTAATAAAAGTGCCTGTAAGCTTTTCTGTGCTTCTATCCTCCATTAACTGATAGATTGAATTTTTTCTTTTACGTTGCAAATTCTGACTCAATTTTTTCTCCATATAAAGACTTATAAACAATGAATATCACACTTGGCGAGCCATTCTTATGTTGAAATTAATAAGGCATTCCTTTACGGGAATGCCTTAAGTCCTAAAATACATTAAGATTTAAAATAACAGTTAACAGCATAAAGCCAATCGCCAGATACTTGGCAAACTTAACAAGTTTTCCTTCCATAGAACGTCCCTTGTTCTTACCCCAGTATGTTTCTGCGGCGCCGCTTATTGCCCCTAAACCTGCTGACTTGCCTTCCTGCATCAGTACCAGCACCGTAAGTGCAATACATAATAAAATGAATATAACCTGAATAACGATTCTTAACGCTTCCATACTTATACCTCCTAGTGCCAAGCAAAAACTACTATAACACATAAACTGGCAGATTTCAAGACATTTTTATACGCCTTCTTATATGTCTTACACGCCTTCTCCTGTGCCTGCGTCCGCCATAGCAGCTTCCACCTTCACCATAATTCCTTCTTCTGTGGTTTGATAAAGGACGCCGTCTACTTCTAATTCCTGACTTCTGACCAGTGCCCCTGTTTCATTAAAGTAATACATCTGTTTATCAATGGTGTAAGCACCGGTAACAATATGCCCTGCCTGATCAGCGTAGTAAGTCTGATCTCCGGCAGCAAACCAGCCATTTACCATTTGTCCTGTTGCAGGATCATAGTAATAACTGCCATCCGCCTTCGCCACCATGCCGGTCATCATAATCCCTTCCGGACTGAAGAAATAATTTTTATTATCAATTACAGCATCTCCGGTCACCAAATGTCCGTCGTCAGGAGACAGGTAATGACGTCCTTTGGCATCATCCATAAAGCCTCTTATCTTGGCTCCGGTGGCAGGATCATAATAAAAGGTTCCGTTTTCAAGATTTGCCCATCCCTGCTGCCGGATTCCTTCTGCATTAAACAGATATTCTGCTCCTTCAATTGCCTGAGCGCCTGTCAACATATGCCCATCTGCGGCATCAAAATAATAAAAGCTTCCCTTTTCGTCGCTGTGCCATCCTCTTTTCATCACCCCATTGTTAGAAGGCTCATAGAAAAATCTCCTGTCCCCAAGAGTAACCCAACCGGAAGTTTTGACTCCTTCTCCTGTAAAATAGTAATCTGCACCGTCTATCTGAGCCTGCCCTCTTGCAATACTTCCATCCACAGGTGAAAGGTAATAAGTTCCACTTGGATCAGTAAACCAGCCGCTTACCATGTTTCCTGCTCCATCTAAATAGTATCTGGTATCGTTATAATTTACCCAGCCCTTTTGCATTCTCCAGTTATTGTAAAAACGTACACTTCCATTATGACCAATAAAGCCTTCCTGAATAATCAGGCTGCTGTAATCCTTGTACTGGTAGTTTACATCCACTCTGCCGCTGACACCGCCAACGCTGCCGCTGCTGGAATACTGCCAGAAGCACACATTATTATCATACTCACAGCTTGTATTATACTGGGCAACCCATTTATCCCATCCTACCGTACTTAACTTCTGTGCAAACATATTTCTGCTGGAATAAACCACCGGATAATAGCCCGCTGCATCAATCACCGTGCAAAATGCATTTATAATATCTATTAACTGCTGGTTGGAAAGGTTTTTGTGGCATTTATCTTCAATATCAAATACAACAGGATAATTCACTGTATAAGGCGCAATCCACTGAAGCAGAAGATTTGCCTCATTTGCTGCCTGTTCCGGCGTAACTGCGTAGGAGTAAATGTAAACCCCTGTCTTTAATCCGGCTGCCTGCGCCCCTGTAATATTAGCAGCAAACTGGGGATCAATCCCGCTGTTTGTGCTACCTGCCTTAATAAAGGCAAACTGAATTCCTGACGCTGCCACCTGGGACCAGTTAACCGCTCCATTGTGCTTTGAAACATCAATTCCCCTTGCAATTGATCCGTTTTGGTTTACTGCCTTTACTTCTCCTGCCGGCAGCATTCCAAGCATTGCAACTGCAAGTACCATAGCGCAGACTTTTTTAAAAATCATTTTACATTTTCCTGTCATTTGTAGCTTAATCCTCTCTTCTTTCCCGTATTTTAAGCATTTATTCTGTGAGTATTTACGTCATTATCATTCAAAAAGCACTTTATATTTTATTAAAGGGCTCCTTGTACGCTGCAACTGTTCCAAGCTCTTCTTCAATCCGAAGGAGCTGATTATATTTGGAAACACGGTCGCTTCTACAGGGCGCGCCTGTTTTGATCTGCCCGGCATTTACCGCTACAGCAAGATCTGCAATAAAAGTATCTTCCGTCTCGCCTGAGCGATGGGAAACCACTGCTTTATATCCGTTTTTCTGTGCCATTTCAATGGCTTCCATAGCCTCTGAAACCGTACCGATCTGGTTGACTTTCACCAGAATAGCATTTGCCACATGAAGCTTGATTCCTGCATCCAGTCTCTTTGTGTTTGTAACAAACAAATCGTCTCCCACAAGCTGAATCTTATCTCCAAGCCTTTTCGTTAACTGCTTCCATCCATCCCAGTCATCCTCCGCAAGTCCATCCTCAATGGAAATAATGGGGTATTTGGAAATCAGCTCTTCATAATAAGCAATCATTTCAGACGTATCACGCACAACATCACTTCCCTTTAAAGCGCTCTCGCCAGGGAAATGGTACATGCCTGTTTTTTCATTGTATAATTCACTGGAAGCCACGTCAAGGGCAATTTTAATATCCTGCCCTGGAAAATAATTACTTTTTTCTATTGCCGCAACAATTAAATCAAGCACTGCTTCCGCATCCGGAAGATTTGGTGCAAAGCCTCCTTCATCCCCGACGCTTGTGGTCAGCCCTTTTTCCTCCAGGATTTTTTTCAGGAAGTGATAAATCTCCGCACAAATCCGTAAACCGTCGGCAAAGCTTTCCGCCTGTACCGGCATAATCATAAACTCCTGAAAATCTACCGTATTTGCCGCATGCTTTCCGCCATTTAAAATATTCATCATGGGCACCGGCATAAGCCTCGTGTAAGCGCCGCCCAGATACTGGTAAAGAGGTATATTAAGCGCTTTGGCCGCCGCCCTTGCAACTGCCATAGAAACTGCAAGGGTTGCATTTGCACCGAGATTTCCTTTATTATCTGTTCCGTCTGTTTCTATTAATATCCTGTCGATTTCAATTTGATTTAATCCGTTTCGGCCAGCAATTGCATCTTTAATTTTCGTATTGATATTTCCTACCGCTTTTCTCACTCCCAGCCCAAAATATCTGGTTTCTGCATCCCGCAGTTCCACCGCCTCAAAACGCCCTGTACTGGCGCCTGAGGGCACTGACGCTTTTCCTGCAAAACGCTTGCCTGTTATGGTATCCGTAAGAGTAATTTCCGCCTCCACTGTGGGATTTCCCCGTGAATCAAGAATTTCTCTCCCGTGAATATTTGTAATCTGCATATATGTTTTCATTTTCATCTGCCTCCAAGTCTGATTTTTAATCCTATTGTAACCTTCTTTATAAATTGTTATACTAATTTAAGCAAGTTGAATCATCATTACTTTTTTATAACTTTTGGAGGTTTTTTATGCTTACCAGGCGTGATTACATTTATATGACTGTTTTAACCTTTGTCTTTTCTGTTCTGGCTTTTTTCAGGCTGGGAAACACTTATGCGCCTGAATCATTTTACATGACAGATGCTCAAAACTGTGATATCGTTTTAGACTTTGGAGATTATATTGATGTGGCTACTGTTTCCGTCTTTCTGGGCAATCAAAACACCAGGCATTTTTCCATTTCCGCATTCAATGAAGCAACCGGAGCCTGGGAGATCATAAACGGAGATGCCATTGCCGAATCTGTTTTTGCCTGGAATACCATTGACATCTACTACCGTTTACGCTATCTGGGGATTGTGGCTACTGACGAATCAGCAATGCTGAATGAAATGGTATTTAAAAAGACAGACGGAACCATTATACTTCCGTTAAATTACCGGGAGTATCCTGCGCTTTTTGACGAACAGAACATGTTTCCGGAAGTAAAAACCTATTTAACCGGAACCATGTTTGACGAAGTATATCATGGGCGTACTGCCTATGAGTTTCTTCACAAACTGACTACCTATGAAACCACCCATCCCCATCTTGGTAAAATTATCATTTCCCTTGGAATCCTTACCTTTGGCATGAATCCTTTCGGATGGCGGTTTATGTCTGTGATTTTTGGTATTTTAATCATACCCCTTATGTATCTGTTTGCCAAAAGGCTGTTTGAAAATTCCTTTATTGCCGCGGCCACTACCGGACTTCTGGTTTTTGACTGTATGCACTACACTTTATCAAGAATTGCTACTATTGATATCTTTGCAGCTTTCTTTATCCTGCTTATGTACTACTTTTTGTATGAATATTTCTTAAAAGACAATAACTACCGCAAATCAAAAGGAAGTTTTTCAGATAAAATTCCTCCTAAAGATGTTTACATCCCTCTGGCTCTTTGCGGCATCAGCATGGCTTTCGGCGTAGCAACCAAATGGACAGGCGTCTATGCCGGATTAGGGCTTGGGATTCTTTTCATCTGGTATACCCTTACTCATTTTCCAAAAGGACAGGTTTTACGCCTGTTTGGATTTTGCTGCATATTTTTCATTTTCATCCCGCTGGTTGTATATATTCTCTGTTTTATACCAGTGGTAGGCTATACGGAATATACGGGACTGATTGACAAAGTGGTAAAGGGAACCCAGTACATGTTCAACTACCACTCAACCCTTGTTGCGGAACATTATTACAGCTCGCCTTTTTACGAGTGGCCTGTAATATGGATGCCCTTATTGGATGCAAATGATGCAGTGGATTCCCTCCGCGTAAGCGCCATCAGTTGTATGGGGAACCCTGCCATCTGGTGGGTTGGCATTTTTTGTGAGCTTTATGTGCTTTTCCGCTGGATTATAAAAAAAGACAAAAAGGCAGGCTTTTTATTCATTGCCTATCTGGCCCAGTATGTTCCCTGGATGTCCATCAGCAGAATCACTTTTATCTATCACTATTTTCCCGCCATTTTATTTGTGATGCTGATGATGGGATATACCATGCTTCATGTTATGGAACGTTTTTCATGGGGAAAAAAAGCGATCACCTGTTATATGGCAATCGCTGTTTTCATCTTTTTCCTGTTTTTCCCTGTTATTTCCGGCCTTCCTGTCAGCAAAGAATATGGACTGCATTTAAGATGGCTGAAAGACTGGATTTTAGTGTTATAAAGCTGTACTGTTTTCCTGCACCTGCCTGTACAGATCGTATCCTATATAAATAATCAGGCCAAGCAGCGCTATTGCCACATACTGAATGGGAACAATATGCACTGCAATCAGATAGGGCATAAAGCTAAGCACAGATATCAGTATAAACCCACATGCTGCCGGCAGTTTTTTTCTGTTAAGCATACCATAGATAATCGCTAAAAGATCTACCAAAAATCCATATCTTTCATGCATATGGGGAAGAGAATACACAATCAGCGCTGTGGTAAACAATGCCAGCGTAATCATTAACTCTCCTGTAAGATTCATCTTTTTTACATAAAAATAATAAGCTATGCAGCCCAGCAGTATAATGGTCATAAAGGTTCCTGCACCGCTGACCTC
Source organism: Lachnospiraceae bacterium (assembly GCA_009774465.1). Lineage (GTDB taxonomy): Bacteria > Bacillota > Clostridia > Lachnospirales > Lachnospiraceae > Suilimivivens. Next base: position 19,679 of record VSNT01000038.1, on the reverse strand, counting down.
CCCGGCATGGCGCATATCCGGCATTGCCTCTCCCAAAAGTGCATAAATATTGGGATATTCCAGTGTCCCCCAGGGGTAGGTGTTCGCCTGATCAAAATAAATTCCCATCAGCTCCTTAAAATCACGTCCAAAACCCCAGGCCGGCAGCGCACTGATTACATAAACTGCCGGAATCCATAAAAAATCCATAATTTTAATTGTTTTTCTTTTTAACCACATGATGATAAAAAAGGGGACAAGAAACAATGCCTGCAGCTTAAACGCAAAGGAAATCCCTACAAAAATCAGGCACAGTCTGCTGTTGTCCTTAAAAAAATAATACAATGCAAACAAAAGAAACGTGGTATAGATAATGTCGCACTGACACCAGTAAGCACCATCAAGTATCACTGTAGGGCACAAAAGCAAAGCCGCCATGCCCATAATGGCTCTTCTCACATTTTCTGTTAACTGATATACAGTCAAAAATACTGCTGCCGCTGCCAGATAGTCAAAAACCACCGATATCATTTTCAGCCCATACAGGTTATTTTCTGTCAGGTAAGAAACCAGACACATTAAATACATATAGGGTGATGTGTAATTTGAAATCTGATGGTCAAGGGATTTAAATCCGCCTCCCTGTCTGATCTGCACCATCCAGTCTTCCAGAAATCCCCAAAAATCAGCAGATTCCACAGGCATCAGCTTCCACCTGATGAGAAAGGAAAAACCAAAAAGGCAGATAATAAAAGATAAATCCACTACTTTTATCTTCAAATTTCCAATGTTCAGTTCATGGAACATCACTTTGTCCATTATGCGCTCATTCATTTCTATTTTACCCTGCCCATCTGTATGCTGCTGCCCTTCATATTATCTATAACTCATATACCTGGTATCTTCCACAACAAAATCCGGAATTTCCTCTTCCAGAAAATAGTAGTATGCATAGCTGCCATATTCTCTGTTCAATTCACTGTCAGCCTTAAAGTATACGATTACCTCATAGTCTTTATCATACGTTCTTCTGCCATTCCAGTTATAAGCATAAACAATCTCATCCGGATAAATACAGTTTACAATGCGCTCCATCTCTTCCTGATTTGTATAATCAGCGTAAACTCTTGTATCCACTGCTTCATTGTCGCCATAAATATCTATTTGCCCATCATAGTTTAAATAAACGTCACTTATATCTGCCGCGGCCCCCGAAACAGTTCCCTGCTTTTCCTCCAGCCTTTCCCGCTGGGCTGAATTATGATTAACTACCTGCACTCTTGCCACATCTTCCACATTCAATTGACAATTCATATAATAACCATGTTCTTTCAGCCATGCAATACTTTCTTCATAAAAAGGATAAATAAATACGCTCACTGTGTGAATCCTGGTTGAACCGGATATCCCCTGCCACGTTCCATAAGTACTTCCCAGTACGTTCTCTTCAATGTTCAATGAAAATATAGCCTGGGGAATGCATTCCCTGATTTTACTGAAATTGACCAATGCCAGATCTCTTCTATAAACTTCTAAAAAATCCTTTGCATCATTCTCACTCATTTTTTTGATATATATTCCATTTCCGTAAACAGCGCTTATTTTCCTTTTGGCATCCGCCTGTTCAAGCATATGGTCAAGATTTTCAGAAGCTCCCTGCATATATCCCTTTTTAAATTCCTCACTTCCCACGACAGAATCAAGAAGCTGTACTGCTTTATCATTATTCACATTCACCCATACGGATCTGGTCACATCACGTCCACTTTTCAGGCGGTAAATAAGTGTGGCATAAGACCAGTATTCTTCCTGATCTTCCTTATATCCTTCCTTTTCCACCCTCCTTAAAAACTGATCATATTCCTTCATGGAAAGCTCTGCTAATTCACATACATCATCCACATTATTTAACTGCATATATTTGTCCGCATATTCAAGCTCCGTCATATAGGAACCGTCACTGTCAAAATAGGTACCGCCCTCCCATGTCATATCGTAAGAATCCGGTATAAAGGCCACACTTTCAATATTTTTCTGTTCAGGGATATACCCGTCGTATCCTGTAAGATCATAACGGAACAGGATAAAAATAAATGCTGTAAGTACGCCGCTGATTACAATATGTGACTTTTTATGGAGTGCTCCCTTAATGTCAAATTCATAGATTACCTGAATCAAGGCGCTTCCAATCACTATTACAAACGCAAAGGTAAACAGCACATACCCGATTCCCTCCATAGAACTATGGGGATAAAATCCAACTGCATCAGCAATAACCAGTCCTGCAAACAGCGATGTGGGAACGATCAGCAAAACCTTAACCACCGGTTTTGTGATTTCAAAGGTCATTGACTTTCCTGCTGCTTCCGCTGGGCGCTTTAAATAACATATGTATGCCAAAATACCCACAGCTAAAGCAAAAATGAAAAGCCTAAGTGGATGTCCAAACATGAAAAATGGCGATAATATTGGCTCTGCTTCCATTCCGTAAGAACTAAAGTACCTGAAAAACAAATTCTTATAGCCAACCACTACCATTCTTACTACATACTCATACAAACAAAATACCATAAAGCCAAACCCGGTAATTATAATATTTCCGGTAAGCATAACTGCCAGAACTGCCATATGATAAATGCATAAATAAAAAAGAAGGTTTGTATAAAGCGCTGTAGCAGCTTCATATATTACAGTTTTATCAACCGCCCCGCTCTGTGCGGCAATCAATATGCTGATCAAAAGCCCTGTCAGATAAGGTACTACATACAGTAAAATACCATTCAGCCAGATATTCAGGAAACGCCTTTTTCTTTTGATGGGCATTCCCATATAAAAATCTGTCTTTTTTCTGCTGTAGAGATAAGAAAATCCCTGAACTGCGCTGATAAACGCCGCACCGGCTGTTACAACTGCCATCACCCTTGATACTCCAATCGTACTGCACATGCCGGAAATCAAACGTTCATGCAGAATTTCCCCTGCCCTGCCTTTTTCATAGGTTTCAAAAAGCCATCCGGACCGGCTTATAATCCGGTTAATTACCAGAGCTGTAAAGGTGGGAAAAAGTACAATAAAAGCCAGTGCAAATACTGCCAGCACCCACAACCGCCTTTTGCTGTTTTCTTTCATATCAACCAAGAATGAGCTTTTTGATATCATATCCTACTACCTCCGTTTCGCTGATAAATATTTCTTCAAGAGAAAGAGGCAGCGCCTCAAAAAATACGGTGTTTGCCGTTGCAAAAATTGCCAGTATTTCCGCTTTATTTCCCCGCACTGTAAGCACGTTTAACGAACCTCTCTTTTCATTTTTCATAATATCCAATGATGAAATAACCTTTGCTTCATCTTCTATTGTTTTAAATACACACTGTATCTTTTGTATATTGCACTTCATATCCTCCAGATCTTTGGAAAGCAATACGCCCCCTTTATGTAAAAGACCTACATGGTCACAGATATCCTCCAGCTCCCGCAAATTATGGGAGGCAATCACCGGCGTCATCCCCCGTCGTTCCATTTCACTTGCAAAAATGCTCTTAATCCCCTGACGCATAACAGGATCAAGACCGTCAAAAGTCTCATCACACAAAAGATATTTTGCTCCGCTGCAGATTCCACAAATAAGTGCAAGCTGCTTTTTCATTCCCTTGGAGTAAGTATTTACCTTTCTCTTTTTATCCAGTCCAAAGTTTACCAGATAATTATAAAAATCCTCCACTGCAAATTCCGGATACACGCTGGTCAAATATTTCTGCATGTCCACTGCATTGCAGTTGGCAAAAAAATAGGGTTCATCTGCAATAAAATAAAGCTTTTTCTTTGCATCCAAATTATCAAATACCGGAAGCCCGTCAATGGCTATTTCCCCCTGTTCCGGTTCAAGAACACCTGCAATCATTCTAAGTACTGTACTCTTGCCTGCCCCATTGGTTCCGATCAGCCCGAACACGGTATTTTCCCTGATGGTAACACTGACATTGTCCACAGCCTTCATCTTATCAAAAGATTTTGTTATATTTCTCAACTCAATCATGCTCATCCTCCATCCTGCTTCAAGTATCTGTCTTTTAATTCAGCACATTTTCTATTTTCCTTCTGTAATGCTCTGCACAATCTCTTCCTGGGTAATCCCCACATCAAAAGCGGCTTTACAGATCAGTTTAAGCTCAGTAAACAACTCTTCTCTGTATTTGAGCATCAATTGACTCTTATCTGAAACAAAATTTCCTTTTCCCTTTACCGTATAAATGTACCCCTGCTTTTCCAATTCCGCATAAGCCCGCTGGATTGTATTTGGATTAATCGACAGATCAACAGCTAAATTGCGCACAGAAGGAATCTTGTCATCTGAATGCAGCACACCCCGAAGAATCAGCATTTTGAATCTGTCCACTACCTGTTCATAGATAGGTCTTGTATCTCTGTAATCTATGAGTATCATGTACCTTTCCTTTCTATTTACACCTGGATACGTCCCGCCGCATCAAGTGTACTAACTCCATTAATACACTCATACTATTATGGAACCATCATCCTGTCAAGAAAATGGATTGGGATTAATAAAAGATTAACTTTTCTCAAAAACAGTGCTATACTGAATTAAATTTAAAAACAAGCATACACAAGGAGACTCTGCTATGGCATCAATCTGGGGTTCTGCCGCGGGAAACATTTCAGGCACCATTTACTTTTTCTATTTTCAACTGACAGGCTTTTTGCTTTCCAGCTTATTTTTATCCAAAAAGGATTTTATTACCCGCATCCTTTTCGGCAGCGTTTTGGGTTCTGTTCTGCTTCAATGGATTCCAGCCCTTTTTGCTTTTATCTTTCAATTTTCCATAAAAGCGCACATTGCCGCCGCCCTTTTTGTCACTCTTGCCACAGCACTTCTTTTTTCTATAAAAAAACCTCAGGAAAACCTGTTTTCTTTTCCTTCGGGATGCATAAAAACGCTGGTCAAAAAACATTGGATTTTTCTGCTTTTATGCTGCATTACCTTTGTCCTTTTCTGTATCATGCTGTCTTCCCATACTTTACTTCCAAAAGAAGATGGCCTGCACACCGGCCAGTGTACCTATGGAGACATCAATTTACATTTAAGTATTATTACAAGTCTTGCAAGACAGCAGACCTTTCCACCTTACTACTCTATTTCTCCGGGCAATAAGTTAAGTTATCCTTTTTTGTGCGACAGCATTTCCTCCAGTATTTATCTGTTTGGCGCTTCCTTAAGATACGCCTACATGCTTCCCATGTATTTTGCCTTTCTGCAGGTTATGTCCGCTTTTTACTGTTTTGCGTATACCTGGCTGAAAAAGGCTGCAAAAGCCTGTCTTGCATGGTTCTTTTTCTTCTATAATGGCGGACTTGGATTTGTCTATTTTATTGACTGGTCAAATAATCGCATTTACCAGTTCAAAAACATTTTTACCGAATATTATCAGACTCCCACCAATTTAATTGACAATAACATTCGGTGGGTAAATGTAATAGTGGACATGCTTCTTCCTCAAAGAGCCACTCTTTTTGGCTATGCGGTTCTTTTCACCTGTATCTGGCTGTTATATCGGAGCGTTTTTCAAAAAGAGCAGGATTTATTCCCTTTTGCAGCAGTTTTGACTGCCTCACTTCCCATGATCCATACCCATTCTTTTCTGTCGATGGCTCTTTTAAGCGCTGCCTGGCTGCTTGCAGATTTATTCCGAAAAGTCAAATTTCCTTTCAGACTGCGTGATCCCGGCAAATTTCTTTTTGCAGGTTTTCTTGTTCTTATGCTCTTAATTCAACTGTTCAACGGGCAGAAAGGGGCAGTTGATGGGGCTTACTTCCTTGTCATCTGCCTGATGGGACTTGCCATTTTCTTTTTCCTTGGCACAGGGCTTTTTATCAATCACATAAGAAAAAATGGAATAAAAGTTCTTTTATCCACCTGGGGGATTTATCTGTTTCTTATCCTTCTTTTGTCGCTCCCTCAGCTCCTTTACTGGACCTTTGGTCAGGCTTCCCATACAGGCTTTTTAACGGGACGCTTTAACTGGGGAAATCAGGGAGATGATTTTTTATGGTTTTATGTTAAAAACTGGGGGCTTATTCTCCTTCTTCTGGTTCCTGCAGTTTTCTATGGAAAAAAGAAAAATCTGGCAGTTGCAGGGGCAGGGTTTTTAATCTGGTTTGTAATGGAACTGATCTGCTTTTCTCCCAATCCTTACGACAACAACAAGCTTCTCTATGTTGCATTTGTTTTCTTTTGCTGTATCAGCGCAGATTACGGTTACGAGCTTTACCATAAAATCAAATCCGTAAAGGGAATCCGCTTATGGAGCATGGTATTTTTGTTCTTTTCCGGGCTTTCCGCCATACTGTCCATAGGCCGGGAACTGGTATCCGATTATACCCTGTATTCCACACCCCATATAGAAACCGCCATTTATGTAGATGAAAATACCCCGGCAGATGCCACTATTTTAACCAATGACAGACATGTAAATGAAATTACCGCTTTATCCGGCAGAAATATTGTAAGCGGCGCCCCGAATTTTCTGTGGACACATGGAATTTATGATCAGACACGGGTAGATGAGGTAAAGTACATGTACGAATTTCCTGCTTTTTCTATGGAGCTGTTTGAAAAATATCAGGTAGAGTATATTATGATTTCCTCCTGGGAGCGGAGCAGCTATCAGATCGATGAGACTGTTTATGATGCCCTGTTTGACTGTGTTTTTACCTCCGGTGAAGTTAAGCTGTATCGAACCGGTCTTTAATCATTTCCCAAGCAGCATCTCTTTGTAATAAAGCATAATATTTACAGATGTAAGAATTACAAGGAGAAATTGATAACTCCAACAGGAAATTTTTATCTGTATCTTCGGCAGTTTCATATGGATGCTGGAAACAGCAAAAATAAGCAGGCAGCAAATCATGGATGCCGGAGAAGGTAAAAACAGCTTATAGGAAAAGGGGCAGACAAAAACAAGAAGCAGAAGTTTTTTTCCTCTTTGGCTGCCAAAATGATTTTCAAAAAGAAAATATAAACGTACACCAAAGGCAATTGCAAAGAAAAAACTGGTATAAATCGCAGCAGATATATATTGTTTGAAAAAAAGGGTTCCTGCTGCCCGTGCCGCTAACAGGTAAATCATGGAAAACAGTCCGTTTCCTGTTCCCTGTTCTACTTTGCTCATCATCTGGGCGTAGCTTCCATAGCCCCATACTACATCATATTGAAATATACCGGACTGACCGACGGAAATATTGTAAAAAAATCCTCCCAGTACAAGATAAAAAATACCGGCTCCAAAAAGGAAGAGAGAGATTTTTCTAATAAGCATCATGCGCTCCGGGCTGATCAGTTTTATTTCTTTTAGCATGTTTAAAAATAAAATCCATATGAGCAGCAGCATTGCAAAGCCTGCTGATTCGCCAATTGTTTTTCCCATGTTGAGTCCTTTGCTTTCTGTGAAATACTTCTATTGTGGCTGCTCTTCAACAGCTCAGCTCCCCTTTATTCGTAAAAGCGGCTGCTTCGCATCCGTCGCCGCTTTGCGGCTCGTCTTTTACTTCATAAATGAGCGCTCCGCTCATGAAATTGAGGTACAGGTGCTTTGTGTACACCCGCCAGCAGGCTGGCGGCTGCACCCACGCACCTGTACCTCAATTTCATGGCTGAGCTGTTGGGTTACATGATCGCCTGTCCCTGTAGGAACAGGATGGTGTATAGCATGCATAGTGCGGCGCTGAGGGTTAGTATGATTTTCCTTGTGAATTTATTGTCTATGGCGGTATATACGATAAAAAGGGGAATGCAGCTTAACATGTATCTGGCACCGCTTATGAGCCAGCCTGACAGGTAGCAGAAGCAGGTGTAGATTCCTCCGTATACAATTATGCTGGTTCTTACTTTTTTGCGAACTCCGTATAAAAGTGTAAAAATGGCAATGAAAAACAGCAGGATTTGAACCCAGTAAATGAAATAGCCTAACACTCTATATTCCATAGCCATGCCATAGTCTTTTGTCAGGTTGGCGTTAATCCATTGAATAGACTGGTACCAGGGAGGCGCACTTTGATGTTTCATAAAGGAAAAGCAGTCTCCCTGCTTTATAAAGTTAAGGATTAAATATGCAAAAAACCCCACCGGCATAAGGAGCAGCATCCATTGGCGCCTGTTTAAAAACTGTTTCCACTCTGGGCCTTTTTCGGCCAGCATTACAATCAGTTCATATGCCGCCGGCACAAGAAGAAGCACTCCCTGAATTCTGCATAAAGATGCCAGCATCCCCAAAATTCCAACTTTTACCCACGCATGTTTTCTGATAAAGTAAAGCGCTGCTATTGATAAGGCAAGAAATATCCCTTCCGTAAAAACCCCCATTGTAAACATCATAAAAGGATAGGTCAAAAACAGGAAGACTGCATCTGCTGAAGGTTCCTCTTTATAATCCAGCCTTAACAGTCTGTATAAAAAGACTGCTGCCGCCCCTGTACTTAATTGAGAAATAATAATTCCAGCAAGCTCATAATTCTGAAATAAAAAACACCTGGCTAAAATTCGAATCATCATGGGATACAAAGGATAAAACACAATCAGATTTTCTTTTTCACCAGAGCTTTGATACCCTTCCTTTGCCAGAAAAAGATAATGCGGAGCGTCGCCTGCTGTGGTCATTCTCTCCCAGATAAGTGCATATCCGGCATCAGGATTCTGGGCCCTGTATGCAATAAAAGCAATCCCCATAATCAGGGCATGTAAGAAAATTGCCAGTAAGAATATCATCAGTTCCTTTTGATATGTTTTTAATTTTTCCATTTTATTACACCAGTCCATTATAAACACATACTGTGCCAACTACATTTAAGCAGATTCCCCAAATGCAGGCTGGTATCTGATATTTAGCCAAAGAGGGAAATCTGGAAAGAATCATGCACACCACAGGATAAAACCAGGGAAGGATATCATTGGTATAACGGTTTCCAAAGTGCCATCCTCCCATCGTTTTATGCATTACAACTATAAGAAGATACAGTGCCGACAGTAAGATAATTCTTACTCCCGTTAGTACTTCCTTATATGCCCTTTTTACAAAAGCATAAATCAGTAAAAAAACTGCAAACAACAAAAAGGGGCTGACAATGAGGAAATTTAAATTCCCCATACTGTTAATGACAAGCCTTCCATCTTCCATAAATTCCGGAAGCCGGAACAATGTCTTTAAATTTTCTCCCACATAATTGACATGAAACTGTCCGTCCTGGGCCCGGAGGAATTCCGGCAGATAATTATGTCCAAATTCAAAAATATTTCCAAATCTTAAATAATTCAATACCATATAAGATACTGCAACCACTCCTGCAGGTATTCCCCATGTATAGTGTTTTAAAATTCTCTGATACCATAACATTTTAGGCTCTTTTGCCTTTATCTGCTCATACAAAATAAACAAAAGGGCAGGAAGAAATACCACCTGCATCGCCCTGCATCCTACCGAGCAGGCCCAGAAGAACAAAGCTGCCGCCCCTTTTTTCGTCACAGCACAGTACAGGGCAAGCACAGATAAAGTAAAGCAAAGCGTCTGAGCCATAAACCATACGGAAGGATCTATCATAACAAAAACAAAATTTGTTCCCAACATGAGAAAGATTGTTTCCAGCATTGCATTTTCAGGGGAAAGTCCAAGCTTAACTGCCATCTTATATAAGTACACTGCCGCTGTAAGATCAATAATCCATATCAATATAAAATCCGGCGTGGCACTCCCCCATAAAAAGGTAAGGGGAAACAATAAATAAGAGGGAAATGGGGGAAAACTGCAGTAATACTTTCCATTGTAAATTGCAAGCTCCAGCCAGGGATAATCCTGTCCTAAATCCAGTCTGCCCTGTCTCCATGCGTCCGCCTGCAGTGCATAGGTATTATATACATTTGTGTCAAACAGTCCTTTTCCTGTAAAAAGACTCATCATCCATAAAAAAGCCATTACAGTCAGCACTGTAACCACGCCAAATCCCAGGTAACCCCTGTTTCCACTCTCTTTCATACGCTTCCTTTCATCCATGCCAAACCGCCTTTGTGCAGCCGCGCTTTTATACAAACCAGGCGCCCATAAATTCATGAGCGCCCGACCAGACATTTCCAAATTAATTTATCCTTATTTTTTCATCAACAGTGATTTTCCCGTCATTTCTTCCGGCTGTTTCATTCCCATCATTTCAATCATGGTAGGAACAATATCCGCCAGACATCCATTTTCCCTTAACGTATATGCAGGATCTGCGTTTACAATTATGAAAGGTACCGGATTGGTGGTATGTGCGGTAAATGGCGCGCCTGTCTCATAATCAACAAGCTGTTCCGCATTTCCGTGATCTGCACAGATAAACATTTGTCCATCCACTTCCTTAACAGCCTCTACAGCCCTGCCAACGCACTCATCCACTGCCTCTACTGCCTTAATTGCCGCCGCCTCAACACCTGTATGACCAACCATATCAGGATTTGCAAAGTTAATGATAATCACATCATATTTACCGGATTTAATTGCTTCCACCAGTTTATCGCATACCTCGTAAGCGCTCATCTGAGGTTTTAAGTCATAAGTAGCCACATCCTTGGGAGAGTTCACCAAAATCCTGTCTTCCCCTTCATTTGGCTCTTCCACGCCGCCATTAAAGAAGAAGGTAACATGAGCATATTTTTCTGTCTCGGCAATTCTTGCCTGTTTCATATGATTTGCTGCCAGCCATTCTCCAAAGGTATTGGTCACTGAAATTTTGTGGAAAGCAATCTCTTTATTGGGAATGGTGGGATCATAATCGGAGAAGCAGACATAAGTAAGATTTAATCTGTTCCCTCTGTCAAAGCCCTTGAAATCATCATCACAAAAGCTTCTTGTAATCTCTCTTGCCCGGTCAGGTCTGAAATTAAAGAAGATTACGGAATCTCCATCCTTAATAAGCGCTGTAGGTTTTCCATCAGTAAGGACTACCGTAGGCTTAACAAACTCATCAGTTTCTCCTCTGTCATAGGAAGCCTGAATTCCGGCAGGACCTCCCTCTGCTGTAAGCCCCTCTCCCTTTGTAAGGGCATCATAAGCCATTTTTACTCTGTCATAATTATTATCCCGATCCATAGCGTAATAACGTCCTGTAACAGATGCAATCTGTCCTACGCCGATTTTCTTCATTTCTGCCTCTAAATCCTCTGCATAGCCCTTTCCGCTTGCAGGAGGGGTATCACGTCCATCTAAAAAGCAGTGTACATAAACTTTGGAAAGTCCGTTTCTTTTCGCCAGCTCAAGCAGACCGTATAAATGTGTATTATGGCTGTGAACGCCGCCATCTGAAAGAAGTCCGAACATATGAAGGGCGGAATCATTCTTTTTACAGTTTTCCACAGCCTTCAAAAGTGCCGGATTCTCAAAAAATGTACCATCCTGAATTTCCTTGGTAATTCTTGTAAGCTCCTGATATACAATACGTCCGGCGCCCATATTTAAATGACCAACCTCGGAATTGCCCATTTGTCCTTCCGGAAGTCCAACTGCCATACCGCTTGCATTTCCCTTAACAAAAGGATATTCTGCCATAAGCCTGTCCATAACCGGAGTCTTTGCTTCTGCAACGGCATTCCCATCCTTACGATCATTTAAACCATATCCATCCAAAATCATTAATACTGTAGGTTTTTTCATTTCTATTCTCCTTCTGCCAAATTATTACAAACTCATTACCTCTAAACAACCTGCATTATACACTTTTTTTCATTTCTTAGCAACTTTATAGAAAGAAATATATGGAAATATTTTAAAAAACCTGTTGACAAATATCTTCCTCTGGCGTATTGTGAGTTTGTATCCGTTAACCAGTTCACATGCGAAAGGAGGTAATTTTTATGTTATTTATAAAGTTTAGAACCATGAATAAAACATTAACTACATCCATGAAGAAATTACCTGCCTGCATATCTCCATGTGAACAGGCACTGTAAAAATAGTGCGCAGTCAACAGATTATATTTTCTGTAAATTAATCAAATGAGCCGAATTTACACAGCTATGGTAATTTCTATTTCCATAGCTGTTTTTTGTGCGCCAATGACGCATGTTCCGCTATGAATCCGCAAAGCAGACGCAAACTGCTATACGTTACCCAAACACAGGGAAAGGAATTGACACAATCATGAAAAAACTATCCATTTACATATGGGAACATAAATTTTCTTTTCTTTTTGCCATCCTCTCCATGATCATCAGCGTCAGCCTTGATATGCTTTCGCCTCAATTAACCAGAAGGATCGTGGATGATGTAATTACAGACGGTAATCTGGAAAAGCTTTCTCCCATGCTGATCGGCATCTTATGTGTTGGTATCGGCAGATGCATTTTTCAATATACCAAGGAATATACCTTTGATATTACCGGCACCAAAATTGCAACTAATCTCCGCCGGGATTTATTCCACCATGTCCAGTCCTTAAGTACAGAATTTTTCGACCGTACAGGAACAGGAGAATTAATGAGCCGGATGAAAGATGATGTGGATCATATTCAGGATGCGCTGACCTTTGTGGGGATGCTTCTTCTTGAAGTTATCTATCACACTTCCATTATCTTATTTTGTATGTATCATATAAGCTGGAAGCTGGCAGTTCTTCCTACCATCTGTATGATAATTGCCGCCTCCATTGCCATTTATATGGAACAAAGGCTGGATGTGGTATATGAGGCCATCAGCGAAGAAAATGCCAGGTTAAATACCGTAGCCGAAGAAAACCTGATGGGCGTAAGGACTGTAAAGGCTTTTGCCAGAGAACAATTTGAGATTTCCAAATTCCTTTCTCATAACAAACGCTACTATGAACTTAATATGGAACAGTCCAAATTGTTTGTAAAATATCACCCTTATCTTTCCCTGATCACAAAGCTGCTTCCCATTATAGTGGTATTAACCGGCGGTTATCTGGTGAATACCGGTGAACTTACCCTGGGAGATTTAAGCGCTTTCATTGCATACTCCATGAACATAGTATGGCCTATGGAGATGCTGGGCTGGCTGACCAACAGTTTTTCTTCTGCTATCGCCTCCAACCGGAGAATCAAAAAGCTTTATGAAGAAAAGCCTGCTGTCACTGAGCCGGAATGCCCGGTTATTTTACCTGACGTAAAAGGAAAAATTACATTTTCCCATGTTTCCTTTCACAAGGCTGATCAATATGAGATTCTTCATGACATCTCTTTTACTGCTTTTCCGGGAAAGACAATTGGGATTATGGGCACCACCGGCGCAGGGAAAAGTTCCCTCATTTATCTTCTTCAGCGTCTTTATGATGCCACAGAGGGAGAAATTTTATTAGATGACGTAAATATCAAACAGTTGTCTCTGCAGCAGCTTCGCAGTTCCATTTCCCTTGTGATGCAGGATGTTTTCCTTTTCTCGGACACCATATTGGAAAACGTAAAGCTGGGGCAAAAAAATCTGCTGTCCCATGCTGCTGTCCGTGACGCGGCAGACCGGGCGCAGGCAAAGGGATTTATTGAGAAAATGGATAAACAATATGACACGGTAATTGGAGAACGGGGCGTAGGCCTTTCCGGTGGGCAGAAGCAGCGTTTAACCATAGCTAGGGCTCTTGCCAAAAAGACACCCGTATTGGTACTGGACGACTCCACCTCCGCACTGGATATGGAGACGGAGCAGTTAGTTCATGAAACCTTACGTAATCTACCGGATACCACCAAGATCATTATTGGACACCGTATCAGTGCTGTCTGTCATGCAGATGAAATTCTGATTCTCGAAAATGGCCAAATCGCTGAACGGGGAAACCATAAAAGCCTGATGGAAAAAGGAGGACTTTACTATCAGACTTATGTGGCCCAATACGGGACACCAAAGGAGGAACTTACCACATGGGCATAAATTCTTATAAAGAAGATGAACAAAGCGTTTCTGCCGGCAAGCTGCGCACTTTGCTCCGGCTGCTTTCTTATCTTCTTGCATACAAAAAAGAAATCATTCTTGTACTTTTGATTATGACCTTTTGCGTCATTGTATCGCTGGTTAATCCTCTGCTGATAGAGGCAGCCATTGATAACTATATTACTGCCGGGGACATGCCGGGACTTTTCCGTCTGGTTTTATTTGCCATCCTTTTAAACCTTTTAATGATCGGCGGAATCAGGCTGCGGATGTATATTATGGCAAAAATCTGTAATAAGATTCTGGTCACTATAAGGCAGGAACTTTATTCTCATATTCAGACACTGGATCTTTCCTTTTTTGACAGTCGGCCTGCCGGGAAAATACTGGCCCGCATTATCGGCGATATTAATTCCCTTAAGGATGTGCTGGGTAACTTTGTGACCACCCTGATTCCTGACCTTACTACCGTTTTGGCAGTGGCAGTCATTATGTTTGTAAAAAATCCGGTTCTTGCCGCGGCTTCCCTGTGCAGCCTGCCCTTTATGATGATCTGTTTGTGGCTGATACAGGTATATTCCCACCGCAAATGGCAGGACTTTCGAAAGAAATCCTCAAACCTGAATGCTTTTATTCATGAGGACATGTCAGGAATGCGCATTATTCAAAGCTTTTCTGCTGAAGAAGAAACCAGCCGCACCTTCGATGATCTGCTGAATGCACACAGAAACGCCTTTAAAAAAGCAGTTCTTCTTTGCGACGGTATTGGTTCAGTGATCGACTTAAGCTGGGGCGTTGGAATTGCCGCACTTTATTTTGTGGGAATCCGTATTTTAGGCACCGCCAGTGTTTCCATAGGAACCTTTATTGCCTTTGGCAGTTATATTGGCATGTTCTGGAATCCTATAATGAATTTGAGCAACTTTTATAATCAAATTATTACCAATATTGCGGCGGCAGAGCGTATTTTTGAAATTCTGGACACCAAAGCCTCCATTAAGGATGCGGATGAAGTAAGTGAGCTTCCTCCTATTAAAGGGCAGGTTTCCTTTTCTCATGTAACTTTTTCCTATGACGGAGAAGTAAAGGTATTAAATGATGTAAGCTTTCACATTAAGCCTGGCGAAACCATAGCCCTGGTAGGGCCTACAGGCGCCGGAAAAACCACCATTGTCAACCTGATCAGCCGGTTCTATGATGTGCAGGAAGGCATTGTCAGCATTGATGGATATGATGTAAAAAAAGTTTCCATTCAAAGTCTGCGCCGACAGATGGGAATTATGACACAGGATAACTTTCTTTTTTCAGGAACAGTTAAAGATAACATTCGTTATGGAAAGCTTGATGCAACGGATGAAGAAATTATTTCTGCCGCAAAGGCTGTTCACGCCCATGAATTTATCTGTCGTCTTGAAAAAGGATACGACACTGTACTTTCAGAACGGGGCGGCGGTCTTTCTGTGGGACAAAAACAGTTACTGGCTTTCGCAAGAACTATGGTCTCCAATCCTGACATTTTAATTTTGGATGAAGCCACCTCCAGCATTGACACAAAAACAGAGCTTCTGGTTCAGGAGGGAATTGACGCCCTGTTAAAGGGGCGCACCTCTTTCGTGATTGCCCACCGGCTTTCCACAATTCAAAAAGCCGACCGGATTTTTGTAATTGATCAGGGCGGAATTATTGAAGAGGGATCCGCAAGTCAATTAATGGCAAAAAAAGGAGCCTATTACAGGCTCCATACTGCACAGATGATGACCTTTTAGTATTCCATTGTCCACTCATGTTCTCCGCCCCAGTCACCAGTCAATTGGGAGGTGGTTCCCTCCGGGGTGGCAGTCCTTATTTCAAAACGATAATTCATTTGAGGTACATACTCGCCTGCAACCTTAACATTACTGTAAAGATATACAAATTCATAGGTTGTATGCGGGTAGTACTCTCCATTTTGGGAAGCAGGCTCGTAGGAAATGCATAAACGCTGTACGCCTGCATCCTCCTGTTTGGCGCCCCATATATTAATCACGCCGCCTGTCTGGGGATATTCATCAAAATCAGCAAACGCAAAATTCCACTGTCCTTCCTGATTCATCAGCTTCATCCGCTCCCTGCTTACAGGAATGTATGTTTTTCCACTCCAGTACTCCATCGTACCCTCGATAAACTGATCCCGGACAGCTATGTAATCTGCTGACTGCATAAACTCCTTAATCGGCTCAAATTCTGCCGACTCAAAAATAGTAAACGCTGTGCTGAAAATATTCTGTGCCCAAACTGCCTTTTCAAGACAAAGCTTAAGCTGTTTCAGGGATTCATCTTCTCCAAGCGCTGACACCTTGTCTATCAGTTCCAGGTATTCCTGTAAACTGTCTACATTAAGCCAGGTTACTTTCTCCGAAGGAGCAGCAAACTTAAATATCTCTTCTTTTAATTCCTCTTTGGGATTTTTTAAATACACATTTATCATCCGGTTTATCAGGGAAAAATAACTGCTAAATCCAGACTCTCCATTTGCATCCACATCACAAAAAACTGTAGTTTCATCTGTAAACAAATGTTCATAGCAGGCGTCAAGGAGTTGATACACATCTGCGCTGTCCTGATTCTGCTCAAGAACCGTCACACATTTGTCCAAAGTAGCAAATGTACAATTCTGCCCGTTAATTTCCTCCACCGCATCATTCAAAAGGTGAATACAATACTCCTGTAAAAGCCCTTCATCCAGAGTGCTCTCCCACCCCCGGTACAAGGTCTGTTCCGCTGCTTCACGGTTCCTGCTGGTCAGGTAAACACCAGCCATTGCCCTGTATGCCTCAACTGACTTTGAATCAATTTGCAAAGCCTCTTCACAGGAAGCAATTGCCTCCTCATAATTACTGTTTTCTACAAAAGCATCTGCTGCTTCCAGTCTTTTAGCTACTTTAACATTGGGCAGAAGATTAAAGACAAGAACAGTTCCCCCTGCCAGAAGAACAACAATTAAAAGGGCAATCACAGTCCGCTCTATCATGAGGGCTCTTTTTCTCCGCTTTCTTCTCAGTTCTCTGGCTGCAGCCGCCTGCTTTTTTCTTCTTATTTCTTTTTCATCCATTCACTGGTCCTCAACTTTTCAAAACCTTTTCCGCTTTTTTCCTTCTTTTTGTCCTTTCCTGCCTTCCTGTCCTGACTGCTGCGGGAGGATGCTTCATCTCCTCTTCTTCCCTGACCGCGGAATGATACTTCGTCTCCTCTTCTTCCCCGTCTGCCCTGTGATGACTGTCCCCGTGTTCTTCCTTCTCTTCTGTGATATCCTGTACGTGATGACCGGCCATCTCTTCTGCCTCTGCCTTCACGTTTTCCTTTTTCATAGGGCTTTTCTTCCTGTATTTCTTCCGGTTCATCTCCCATGCTCATCTGCATGAAAGCCGCAGCCAGCGTAAGAATATCAAACCCGTTTTCTTCCGCTGCTTTTTGAATTGACTTTTGCAGCTCTGATAAGTCTTTCTGCTCCATAATCTCCATCGCCTGTGCAAACATACTTCCAGATTTTATTCTGGTGATATCTGCCGGCGTAGGAATTCTTCTTTCTTTGATGGTGGTATGGCAAACCCTTTCTATATCACGGATTTTAAATATTTCTCTGCCGGATATCAGGGTAAACGCCCTTCCCTTTCTTCCTGCACGTCCGGTACGCCCAATTCTGTGGACGTAATATTCAATATCCTCCGGCACATCATAATTAAACACCGCATCTACACCGCTTACATCAATTCCTCTGGCGGCAACATCCGTAGCAATCAAAATTCTGCATCTTCCGTTTCTGAAAAGATTCATAACGGTATCTCTCTGGTTCTGAGACAGGTCTCCATGAAGCCCTTCCGCCTCATATCCTTTATCCTTCAAGTATCCGGTAATATCATCTACCATCCTCTTGGTGTTACAGAAAATCAGACTTCTGGCAGGCTGATAATAATCAAGCAGCCGGCATATTGCTTCTGATTTATCTTTTTTGGCTACTCTGTAATATGCCTGCTTGATTGCGGCAACTGTGATCTCCCTGGGCATTACTTTTACATATACCGCATTTTTCTGGTAAGTGTCTGTAATATCTAAAATTGCCTGAGGCATGGTTGCTGAAAACAGCGCCATCTGATGTTCGTCAGGCATATCTGCAAGTACTGTTTCAATATCTTCCCGAAATCCCATATTCAGCATTTCATCTGCTTCATCCAATACAATCATTTTAATATGGGCAGTTTTAATGGTATGCCTTCTTAAATGATCCATCACACGTCCCGGGGTTCCCACAATAATCTGTATTCCCTGGCTAAGCGCTCTGATCTGTCTTCCAATATCCTGTCCTCCATAAACAGGAAGAACTTTTATGCCATGTGCGTATTTGGTAAGCTTGCGGATTTCTTCCGCTGCCTGCATTGCCAGCTCTCTGGTAGGGCAGAGAATAATCCCCTGGGGTTTTTTAAGTCCCGGATCAATTCTCTGAATCATGGGGATTGCAAAGGCTGCTGTCTTCCCGGTACCGGTCTGCGCCTGTCCAATAATATCTTTTCCTTCTAAAAGCACCGGGATTGCCTGCTCCTGAATGGGCGTCATTACTTCAAACCCCATCTCCAAAACAGCCCTTAAAATATCGGGATGAATGCCCGAATCCACATACTTTAACTTACTTTCTTCTCTTTCTTCCACAGAAACCTCCATTGTTTTAACCTATTCTTCTTCGTTTATAAACTGTTCAACCATAAATCGGGGACGGGCCTTTGTCTCTAAATAAATTTTTCCAACATACTCTCCCACAACTCCAAGAGAAAGCAAAATCAATCCTCCAATTGCCCACATGGAGCCCATAAGCGTAGTCCATCCCACAATAGTTTCCCCCATAAAATGACGAATCAAACTGTAAATCAGCATTCCGATACTTACAAGAAAAATCAAAAATCCCAATCCGGTAATCATTCTTATGGGTTTGGTGCTGAAAGAAGTAATTCCTTCAATTGCAAAAGACATCATTTTCTTTAACGGGTACTTACTTTCTCCTGCAAACCGCTCTCCTCTTTCATAATAAACCACATCTGTAGGATAACCTATCGTGGGTACAATCCCCCGAAGAAATAAATTCACTTCCCTGTACTGGGCCAGTCCCTCAATTGCCCGCCTGCTCATTAATCTGTAATCTGCATGATTATATACGGTATTAGCCCCTAAGCTGTTCATTGCCCTGTAAAATCCCTGGGCAGTTACTTTCTTAAAAAAAGAATCCTTCTGTCTGCTGCTTCGAACACCATATACAATATCCACTCCGCTTAAATACTTATCAACCATCTCATCAATGGCATTAATATCATCCTGTAAATCCGCATCCATAGATATTACCATATCTGCATAGTCTTTTACTGTAAGCAGACCTGCCAAAAGCGCATTCTGATGCCCTCTGTTCCGATATAAATTAATTCCGCCAAAAAGTTTGTCCTGGTTATGAAGTCCGGTTATAATATTCCATGTGTTATCCTTAGAACCGTCATTCACAAATATAACGCGGCTTTTCTGATCAACCTTGTTCCTTCCTATTAAGTCATTCATTTTTTCCTTAATCCGCGCTGCTGTTTCAGGTAAAACCTCTTCCTCGTTATAACATGGGATCACCAGATATAAAACATTTTCCATAAGACCTGCTCCTTTGGCTTCAAATGAGCCTGCATTTTTCCGGCAAAAAGCCCTAAAGGGTATTGTAGCATACTTTGCGGAAATAGTACAACAAAATAAAAAAGGGTTTTGCCAGTATAACCA
>VSNT01000037.1 GCA_009774465.1 Lachnospiraceae bacterium | reverse complement strand
CACAAGGATTTATTTTTTATGTACTTCTCGATTATTATAATACTATTTCTACTGTTATTTCTCATTGTATCTTCCACCTGCCGCAGACGCTGGGCAATAAAAAAAGTCTGCTCCATGTCATGTTCTGATAAATGTGAGCTTTTCAACTCTCTCCTGGAACCATTCGGATATTGTTACAACCCCTCTCAGGATATCATATCTTCCCGAAATGATGCATGGCAGAGAAGTGCCGGCTATACAGCCCTTTTTGACCGTTCAGCCCCATACTTTAACATGGTGTTTGATTATCTGCCCATCTATTTCGATTATGATGAAAAAACCTGGCTGATTGAAGTCTGGAAGGGGCAATATGGTATCAACACCGGTTCCGAAGTGGGTATTTACTACGCAGATCATATTCTTTCTGAAAAAGAACTGCCAACCGCACACTTTCAGGCTGTGGATGACCATGACATGCTGCCTGTCTCCATGACTTTATCAAAAGAAAACGATCTCCTTGCCAGAGTTGCAAAAAAGACCTGGTGGCTGACCGCATTTTGTATGGGACAGTTCTCAAAGCCCTCCCAGCTTTTCCTCAATGTTTCTATCTGCTTTACGGATTGTGATATGATGCATCATTTTCTGAATGCCCTCCGAAAAACCGGTCTGCCTGAAGAATGTATTCAAATATGCGGCCATAAGGTTACTTTTCCTTTCGGCGGATGTATCAGACGTCCTTATAGCTTATGGCAACGCATTGTCCGCGCCTGGGCACAGTTTTGGAATCGGATTTTCTGTAAAATCTTTCTCTTTATCACACGTTACTTTACCCTTACTATGGACCGGATGCTGTATTTGTATTATCTACTTCCATTTGCTTTTAGAAAAATGCTTCGCCTGCGTAAATGTCGTAAAAAATATATGTGCCATTAGAGAGGAGCTTATCCCATGAGCTATGAATCCCGTATCTCCCATGCTTTTGACAATGCCCCTGTACTGCCGCTGCATAAAGGCTCCCGCTATGTGATTATCAGCGACTGCCACAGGGGCAGCGGAAACGCCAACGATAATTTTTTAAAAAATGAAAATCTATACTTTACCGCCCTTGCCCATTATTATGAGCGCGGCTTCACTTATATTGAGCTGGGAGATGGGGATGAGCTGTGGGAAAACAGAAATATGCGCCAGATCATAGATATTCACAACAATACCTTCCATCTTCTGTCCTGTTTTTATCAAAAAAACAGACTTTATATGATCTACGGAAACCATGATATGGTAAAGAAAAAGCGGGGCTATGGAAAAAACATGTACTCTTCCTATTATTGTACCAACACCCTATGTACGCAGCCTCTTTTTCCAGATCTTACCTTTTACGAAGGAATCATTTTAGAATCTCCTTATGACAGTTCCCGGCTTTTTCTTACTCATGGCCATCAGGCTGACTTTTTAAACTCTACCTGCTGGAAGCTTGCCCGTTTTCTTGTCAGGTATCTGTGGAAGCCTCTGGAGCATTTTGGCGTTTTAGATCCTACCAATGCTGCCAAAAATTACGTGCGCAAGGACAAAGTCGAACAGCGCCTTGACAATTATGCAAAAGCAAAAAACCTGCATTTGATTACCGGCCACACCCACCGCCCCCGCCTTAATACGGAAGATTTGTTTTATATCAATACGGGGAGTTGTGTGCATCCCTACAATATTACCTGTCTGGAAATTGAAAATCAAATGCTTACACTGGTGAAATGGAATATTTCCGTAAAAAAAGACAGAACCCTCTATGTTGCCAGAGAAGTTCTGTCCTCCTGTTCATTTTTACAGCTCTTTATGTAGATTATGAATTGCTTTCCGATGCAGGGATCTGCTTATCCGTATAAAGAATGTGATTTACCAGCCAGTCTGTCAAATATTTTAAAATATTATCAATCACAGCGTCCTGATCTTCATATTCCTCGTCAACGCCTTCCAGCTCATGTTCTTCTAACCAGTTGATAAAGGCCTGATGCTGCGTCTTCTGGGTAAACAGCTTCTTGTACCCGATAGACTGCATATACTCTTCCTCATGGGAAAAATGCATGATTGTGTATTCCTTCAATTCATTTAACAGATCATTAATCTGGTCATATTTATCCGGAATAAATTCTGCGTTCTTTAACTGGTAAGTTTCCTCCGCTATTTCAAACAGCCTTGTGTGTTCATTATCAATGAACTCAATACCGGTCAGGTATTCATCTTTCATCTCATACATATCAAAAATCCTCCTTCACAATCCTCTGATTGATCGCTATAATCATACCATATGGCCGGGGAATAAACAAGCGCGCATAGTAAATTATCTTAAAATAACATCATAACTCATTTATCGTTTCAGTGATTGACATGCTGCAGATACGTTTTGCCGGAGCATAAACCGCTGCAACAGAAGAAATAAATACAAAAAAGAATATTATGCCAATTAAAATAACCGGTAAATGCCATGTAACGCCAAAATAGTGGGTAATCAGCCGATCATACAAAGTCCTGCTAAGCGGTATTCCAATCCCACAGCCCACAATTAATCCGGAAATTGCATAAGTACCGGATTCTGTGGCAATCATTTTTTTAAGCTGCCTGCTGTCCATGCCGACTGCCCGCATTGCTCCATACTGTTTTATCCTTGCCGATACGCTCATGGAAATACTGTTGATAATATTGAATATTGTAATCATGGCAATAATGGTTAAAAAGCTGTATACCACAAATACCGAAGCAAAATACGTTGCCTGATCCTGCTTATTGGTCTCACGTAAATCATCAAAAATCACATGATTGGGGACAAGATTATTTATTTGCTTCACAGTATCTTCATCCGCTTCTTCATTCAGCTGTATGCCAATCATACTGTAATTCTGCTCCCCGGTTATTCTTTCAAATGTTTTCTCAGAACATATCACACTGTACTCACTTGGAAATACACCAGCGGACACCGCACAGGTAATTTCAACTTCTTTTCCTCCAATTTGAACAGTATCTCCAACCTTAAGTGGATTATCCTTATTAAGAACTGTCATAACCTGACCGCTGTCTCCATAGATTTCTGACAAATCTCCATAAACCACGCTGTCCCCTGCTTCATCCAGCAGAGTGTCACTATATGATACTAAATTTACATGATTTATTTCTTTCTGTGAAGAGGCTGCCGGAACATTCCCCATATATGCACACCCAAAGGTCCATTCCACCCCTGCTATGGAACCTATCGTTTCATTCAGACTTTGACTCAGTACACATTCGTTCGCATATCCGTTAAGTACAATATCCGGCTGCCAGGAACGCAAAGAAGGTATTAAATTACGTACAAAGTTCAATCCCACTGAAAAACAAAAAAGCAAAATAATACTAAGTGAAAAACTGGCTGTCATTAAAAACCAGTTTTTCCTGGAAATTACAGCATGATAAATACCCAGAATGCTTTCGGCTTTGCACAAATTTAATTTTAACGTATGCCGCTGTAAATGTACACTTTCACTGTTACCGGAAACCGCCGCCATCGGAGAAACCTTAGATGCACGTTTCGCCGGTGACTGGGCTGCCAGTAAAACAGTTATAATTCCAACTAATGCACCACTAAACAATCCCACGGGACTTAATGCAAATACAGGCATGGTAATAAATTCACCACCAATACCATAATGCAGCATTGCACATATTCCCCAACTGCCAGCAATTCCGGCAATTATTCCAACAGGCACAGCTGCTTTGCACCAATTAAGCGCTTCCAATCGCACATATCGAATGATTTGTTTACGACTTGCACCAATACAGCGCATCATGCCAAAAAATTTTGTCCGCTGAGCCACATTACTGTTCATACTTCCGGAAATCATTAAAACTCCTGCCAGCAAAACTAAAACAAACAACATGGCAGCCATTCCATAAAAATTTTTTACGGATTCATTACTGCTTTGTCCTGCCAGTCCCATAACAGCTGTATTTTCAGAAATATTTTCATCTGGCAGTTCATACTGCTGCTGTAGTTCCGTAATTGCCTTGGATGCCTTAGCTCCATTTTGAAACCGAACATAAAAAAACGGACTGCTCAAAACTCCATTTTGCTCCATAAGGGCATCAAAAGCTTTCTGCGTCATATACACAGCAATTAAATATGTCTGCCCCTGATAACTATCTCTATCATCTGTTCCAAAGCCAGATATCGTAAGGTCAACATCTCCTGCCGGAGTCTTAATGGTCACACAATCTCCAATCTGCACATTAAGTGCAAGTTTTGCATTAGAGCTGAGAACAGCCTCCTCATCATTCTCCGGAAAATGTCCTTCATCAATTGCATTGACAAGCTGCGTCATATAATTGTAATCAGTGCCATATAAAGCAGCTTTTTTCTCTCCCACATAAAATGGCTGATCTGCATCAGAATTAAATGCTTCCGACCATCCTGTTACCAGAACATCAGAACGCCCGGCAATTTTTTCTGCCACTTCTTTTGAAGTATTTTCCAGCTTAATATGCCAGCTTCCATGCTTTTCCAGCAATTTGCTGCTTTGCGTTCTAATAAACATGTCAGATACACTGAAAATCGTTGTCACTAACAGAACAGAAATAATAATACATAATATTGTCATACGATTCTGACGTTTCCGCACCCTTGCAGAAACAGGTATAAGACCAAGGTAGCTTCTCATTCCCTGCACCTCCCCAAATCGGTCAGAACGCCATCCGATACCTGTAATACACGATCTGCAGTCTGTGCAATACTGCGATTGTGAGTAATCATGATAATCGTCTGCTCGTATTTTTTGGATGCCTCTTTCAGCAATAAAATAACCTCACTGCTGTTTCATGTATCCAAATTTCCTGTGGGTTCATCTGCAAGTATCAGTGATGGTCTGGTAATAAGCGCCCGTCCAATCGCTGCTCTCTGTTGTTGACCGCCGGACAACTGGCCTGGCAGGTGATTTCTGCGCTCCTGTAAATTCAAAACAGTAAGCAGTTCTTCCAGATATTCCCTGTCAGGTTTCTGATAATCCAACAGCATGGGAAAAATAATATTCTGCTCCACAGTAAGCTCCGGTACAAGATTAAATGCCTGAAAGATAAATCCAATATTTCTACGCCGGAACACAGTAAGCTTTCTGTCATTCATGGAAAAAATATCCTTTCCATCAATCATTATCCTGCCCGACGTTGGCGCATCCAACGCGCCAATTATATTAAGGAGTGTACTTTTTCCAGAGCCAGATTCCCCTACAATCGCTACATACTCACCTTTAGGAACGGAAAAACTGACATTTTTCAATGCTTTCACAGCGGTCTCTCCACTGCCATAGGTCTTACAAATATTATTGACCTCTAATAAGTTCATAGTGCCAACACCTCTTTCTCAATCATTTTAACAGATAGAAAAATTAACTTTATCTCTTGCCTGTGTCTGAAAGAATAGCACATTAATATTACTGTAAGACTACAGCAAGCCTACAATTTTGTAGGAATCAGAAAATTTATCGTAAAAGTCGTTCCCTTTCCCAATTCACTGTCAACCTCAATACTGCCGCCATGTGCTTCGACGATTGCCTTTGCCAAAGGCAGACCAAGACCAATTCCCTGCTTATCTTTTGAAAAGCGGCTGCGGTAAAACCGCTTAAAAATATGGTATAAATCTTCCGGATAAATCCCACAGCCATTATCTTTTACAGCCACCTGGACAGCACCGGACAAAGCTTTCCATTCAATGCGTACCGTATCTCCATTTGCTGTATGATCGAGAGCATTTTTTACGATATTGTCTATGGCTTCAATCAGCCAGTCCCGGTCACATAAAAGTGAAATATTATCTGCACCGGAAATAATAATTGTTTTCTGCTCTTCTCTGGCTCTATATGCAAAATGCAGTTCAATATCCTGCATCATATCGGCTACGTTCTCCATACTTTTCTCAATCACAATGGAACCGGCATCCAGCTTTGTAATCTTCAAAAGGTTTTGAACCAGTGTTTCAATCCGATCAAGCTCCTGTTCTGATAATGTGACAAATTCTCCTATGTCCGGCAGTTTTTCCGCTTCATCCTTAAGCAAACCATTATAAATATTAAGCGCTGCCAGCGGAGTCTTTAATTGGTGTGAAATATCAGATATGGTATTTTTTAAAAATTCCTTTTCCCCTGCTTCATTTGCTGCATGAGCATTTAACACCGCAGCCATCGAATTTACAGAATGGAACAGTCTGTAAACTTCACCTTCCTCATCACATTCAATGCGGGCATTTACATTTCCTGCAAGATAGGCGTTAATCTGGGACACCGCATCCTCCAACATCCTGTTTTGTCTGTGGAAATACAAAAAACAGACTGTCAAAATTGCTATTGCTGTCAATAAAGCAAGTAACAGTAATCCAAAGGAAAATTTCTGATACAGCGCCCATGCCAATATCTCCGCCAGAACAATAAAATTTATCAAAACGACCACTATTGACAAAAATAAATACTTTATATCTTTGTTTACAAATATTTTCACAAAACACCTCAATCACTGACAGCCCATTTATAGCCCATACGTCGTACTGTTAATAACATTTGCGGCTCACTGGGATTATCCTCAATCTTCATTCGCAGCCTGCGCATATATACTGTAAGCGTACTGCTGTCAATATAATTGCCCTCGCAATCCCACAATTTGTCCAATATCTGTTCCTTAGTGAGTACACAATTGGGATTTTTCATAAAGAGGCAAAGCAGCTTATATTCTGCTGCAGTCAAATCGAGCAGTTTCCCATTTTTAAATACCTGCCCCTGAAGCAAAAGTACTTTAACCCCATTTGACTGCAGTTCCGTATCAGCCTGATGAAAATCCTTTGCTCTCCGAAGCAGGGCATTGATTCTTGAAACCAGTACCCCCAGCTTAAATGGTTTGGTAATGTAATCGTCACCGCCAATATCCAGCCCCATAATAATGTTCATTTCCTCGTCGGAAGCAGTCAAAAAGATAATCGGTACTTTAGAAACCTGCCTGACCTTTTTACAGAATTCAAAACCTGTGCCATCGGGCAAGGATACATCCAAAACCAGTAAATCATATTTGCCCTCCCCCCATAACTTGTCCGCTTCTTTTAGTGTTCTGGCAATTGCCAATCCAAATCCCTGCTTTTTGAAAGCAAAGGAAAGACCGTTAATCAGACTTAAATCATCTTCAAGAAGCAATATCTTACTCATAATTATTTTCCTTTCTTCTGCAACGACAGGTTTTGTGCCGGTTTGGTTATCAACCAAATACTTTATCCATGCATAAAGAGAAGTCCCATAAACACTGGATTTACAGGACTTCCTCATATCATCTTTCTTCTTCGGGAAACATTTTAAACAGCTCTTTCTTGAAATTCGGCTATTAAACAATTCCCTGTGCAGTCATGGCATCTGCAACCTTCAAAAAGCCTGCAATGTTAGCGCCGGCAACATAATTGCCTTCCATATTGTACTTCTTTGCAGCATCATCCATGTTATGGAAGATATTTACCATGATATTCTTTAATTTACTGTCTACTTCCTCAAAGGTCCAGCTTAATCTCTCGGAGTTCTGACTCATTTCCAGTGCGGAGGTTGCAACGCCGCCTGCATTTGCTGCCTTGCCGGGTGCAAATAACACCCCGTTTGCCTGAAGGTATTCAGTTGCTTCAATTGTTGTAGGCATGTTAGCGCCTTCTGCAACTGCAATACATCCATTTGCTACAAGAGCTTTTGCATCATCGATAAGCAGCTCATTCTGGGTTGCACAGGGAAGTGCCACATCACATTTAACGCTCCATACGCCTCTGCCCTCATGATACTCAGCGCTCTTTCTTGCTGCTGCATACTCTGTCAGCCTTGCACGCTTCACTTCTTTTACTTCCTTAAGAAGAGCCACGTCAATTCCTTCCGGATCATACACCCAGCCGGTGGAATCAGAAACAGTCACTACCTTTGCACCTAACTGCTGTGCTTTCTGAGTTGCATAAATTGCCACATTTCCTGAACCGGAAATAACAACGGTCTTTCCGCTTAATTCATGACCATTGCATTTTAACATTTCTTCCGTAAGATATAAAAGTCCGTAACCTGTTGCTTCTGTTCTTGCCAGAGAACCACCATAGGATAATCCCTTACCGGTGAGAACTCCTTCATACACGCCCCTGATTCTCTTATACTGTCCATACATATAACCAATTTCTCTTGCTCCTGTACCAATATCACCGGCAGGAACGTCTGTATCAGCTCCTATGTATTTATTTAATTCTGTCATAAAGCTCTGACAAAATGCCATAACTTCTCTATCTGATTTTCCCTTGGGATCAAAATCTGATCCACCTTTGCCTCCGCCAATAGGAAGCCCTGTTAAAGAATTTTTGAAAATCTGTTCAAATCCAAGAAACTTTATAATACCAAGGTTTACACTGGGATGTAATCTAAGACCTCCCTTGTAAGGGCCGATTGCGCTGTTAAACTGCACGCGGAATGCATTGTTTACCTGAACCTGTCCCTTGTCATCCACCCAGGGAACTCTAAATAATAACTGCCTTTCCGGTGTAACCAGTCTTTCAAGAAGAGCATCTTTTCTGTATGCTTCCTCGTTTGCCTCAATTACAACCCTTAAAGATTCCAAAACCTCTTTTACTGCCTGGTGGAATTCAGGCTGTGCCGGATTCTTCTCAACTACCATCTGAAACACTTCATCAACATATGACATACAATATGTCCTCCTTTAATTTAGTATAATTGTAGTACGGTATCATTGTATACACTGTATTATATAACGTACTTGAAAAAATCACAATATACTTTAAGAAATTAAATCACAAAAGTTTCAAAATTATAAATACTGCTTTAACTTTTCAATATTCTTTTCTTCGAAATCCATTAACTCTTTCGCTACTTCCATAGAAACATTTCCTGCTCTTTCGTTATGGTTAATGGCTTTCCACATGCTGGTCAATCCTCTGTTTGAGCCCTGGATCATCAGCTCTGCAATATGACTTGTACTGGTGTTAAACATGGTATTTGCCCTTACTCCATTTTTCAGCATAATGTCCTGAAAACCAGATTCCTTATAAGAAGCTGCTTTTCCGTCAAGCAGCCTGTTAGTTGCTTTATTATAAAGATCTGCATATTTCATGGATTCTCTGGTCACATGCATGGCAAGGTTGTCGTCAAATATCTTATCACTGATGGTATCAATCGCTTTCATTGCCATTTTTGTATTTTTCTGCACTTCCTGTAAAACCTTCACATCATCATTTCTCATAGCTTCAGCTTCCTCCGGTCCAAAAATTGAATAAAAATGTTAAAAAAACAGGATGGCACATATCCATCCTGCATTTAGTCTTTCCATATTTTTATTTTCTATTCCTGCTCCGCTATTTCTGTATTATCTTCCTTTTCAAAAGGATAAACAATCCCCCATTCTTTTCGAAGGGCGTCCATAATCTTCATCACCCGAATGGTTTCACTATGAGGCATTTCCGCACATTCAAGCTGATGATCTTTGATTGCTCTGATGCTTGCCTCTACCTCGTACTCATAACCGGAGATTTTTTTTGGACATTTATAGGTTCCAACTTTTTTATATTTGGAATCAAAAACTGATATACTTTCAAAATTATTAATATTTTCTACTATAATATATCCTTTAGTTCCATAAACAATTCCCATTCTGTCGCTTAAGGAATTCATGGAGCTGTTAAGATGCGCCACCCTGCCATCATAGTAATGAAGGGTAATACTGTTCTGCTCATCTACGCCTGTATCCGTATAGGTACAACTGGAGACGATTTTTTCAATGTTATTTCCAAATAACATAAGAGCAAAATTAAGGGGGTATACTCCCACATCCAAAAGGGCTCCGCCTGCCAGCGCTGGGTTCTTTAGACGATCAATCCCATCAATTACATAACCAAGATTTGCAGTCAAAGTTTTCACGTCGCCAATTACTCCGCTGCCAATTACCTCACGGATCGTTGTAAGCATGGGCATGTAACGCGTCCACATGGCTTCCGTAATAAACACGCCTTTTTCTTCGGCAAATTTTATTAATTCTTCCGCCTGATGTGCATTCGCTGTAAACGCCTTTTCGCAAAGCACAGGTTTGCCATACTCGATACACATTTTTGCATTGGAAAAGTGTTCCGAATGAGGCGTTGCAATATAAATCAGGTCAACTTTCTTATCTGCTGCCAGTTCTTCATAAGATCCATATGCCTTTTTACAGCCATGCTTTCCGGCAAAAACATCTGCCTTTACCTTTTCCCTTGACGCGGCCGCATAAAGCTTAACTCCCTTCATGCTCTCAATGGTAGATGCCATGACTGACGCTATGTTTCCGGTTCCTAAAATACCAACATTAACTTTCCCTAACATGTTCTTCTCTCTATTCTACATAATCCGACTTAACGAATGCAGTTTGTCCTTTGTACTTTATCTTAGTCCATCCATCTGCCTGTTTCATAATAAGTTCAAGCTCATCTCCGGCATAAACTGTTCCCAGGGCTTCTGCGTCTGTACTGGCGCTTTTTCTGACTCTGACGCTTTCAATTACCGTAACCGTTCCGGAAACCGTATCATTTGCAGTATTTTCTGCCGAATTTTCTGCAGTCTCTTCATTTTCCGTTCCTTCTGCAGCCAGAACTTCCTCAAAAACAGGCTCCAGGTAATCGCTCTTAATATATGCTTCGCCGCCATTATAGGCTACCTTGCTCCAACCATTTCCCTTTTCTTCCAACAGAGGGAATTCCTGGCCAATCTGAGCTTTATCAATCTTATCTGCCTCTTCAGAGTCTGAACTTCTGATGTTGACCACGTCTGTTGCACGTACAGTTGAAGCCGCCGGCTGATTCTGCGGCTGCGCCTCTTCCTGCGCAGACGCCATTTCTATTTCATTGGCTTCCGCCTCTGCCTGCTCTGCTGCTGCAAGAATCTCTCCAACATCCTCATTAATTTTTTCTTTCAGATATGCAATGAATTCATTAAGTTCCTCGCTCTCTGCCAGCAACTCATTATACGCAACAACAACCTTGTTATTTAAATCCACAACATCATCCTGAAGGGTAATTTCCTTAATATATTTCCAGATTACATCATCATAAGTACCGTCATTGATAAAGTAATCTCCATTCTCATCCTGACCAATATAGTAGGTCTGCATTCCCGGCAGGAGCTGCTCTGCATCTGTAAACTTCACTTCTGAATATACATAAGCCACATAAGTGTTTTCTGTCAGTCCCGGCTTGGTATACACATTTACGGTTGGGTAGGAATCAATGTATTTGCTTAGTTCCTGCACCCGTATTGTTTCAATCTCATCTAAATAGGTATTTAAAGAAGAGATTACCGCAATATCCCCCGAAGCCTGTGCATCATAATAAGTTCTGATAATATTATTGATTTCAGGATAAGCATTTTCTTCCAATGCAAAAGCCTGTGTATCCGTTCCTTCCCCTGAAGCATTCTCGGAGTCCAATGCCATTGCCGCCTGCTTTGCTTCGTCTTCAAGCACCTCTTTATGATTGGCATTAACAGCCACCACAATTGTAATCAGCACGCAGGCAACTAGAACAAGAGGCATTACAATCTTGTTATGATCCATAACCCATTCTCTGGCTGTCATGAATTTTTCTTTCAGCATATGCATTTTGTTCTGCTTTGAATGTTTCATAAACTTCCTTTCTCTACGGTTAAAATATCAAGGTGATGTAAATGCACCCGACAGGAATCGAACCTGCATTAAAGGCGTCGGAGGCCTTCGTTCTATCCGTTAGACTACGGGTGCATACTCAGAAAAATATTACAAATTTGTTACATCACCTTGAATATAATAACACATGCTTTCTTGATTGTCTAGTTATCTAATGCAAAAAAATGTGAAGCCTTTGTGTCCTTTCTATGAAAGCCATAAAATTCTGTTAAGACTCCTGTTGTAAAAATAGACGGAATCCGCCAGTATTTCTTCTTCTGCCACCTGTGTTCTGTTGATATCTGTAACGATTTCACGCAAGGATTCCTGATCTGCCTCCGAATTTGCCGGCACTAAGATCACCTCATGTACAGAACTGGGAAGCACATAAAAATCCTGCCCAAGTTTTTCTGAAAAATTTTTTAAAACTTCCGGATACAGCATACATGCAGCGCCATAAAGCTTTTTTCTATTTGTAAGCACATACATGGGCATCCTTTCCCTGCCGCTGCCCGCGCTCATCTGATCGATCAGATCGTCAATCCAGCTTTCGTCAAACAGCTCCTTACTGTCTCCTAATCTGGCATCCTCAATATCCTGTTTTATTCCTTCTGAAAGGATTTCCTTCATTACATCCGCCATATTCGTAATCACACTTGGATATAATAAAGGCGTATTTTTAAGTGAAACTTCCATAAGTTCTTCTGCCTTTATCCCCCACCTCTCCATATGAGCGTTATTCACTAAAATAGTAGCCTTTCCATGAAAAGGCGCTTCGTCGACTGTATAATAAAATACAATTGCCAGATCGTGGAACCGTTTGTAAGGCACTGTTTTCAGCAGCTCCTTATTTTTTCCGGCGTGAATCAGTTTAAAACCAAGCCTTTCTCTGGCTTTTTCAAACAAAACAAAATTTGACAAATCCAAATCCTTATCAAATTCGGCCGCCTGAAATTCTTTAAACAAATCATCTGCAATTTTCTGAACTTCTCCTTCCGTTATATCTTTTTTATAAAAATTATTAATGTAAATAGTAGGTGATGTAGTGCGCCTTACGTGTTTTGCAATAATGCCGGTTAATTCAACGCCATTATTTTTCCTGACGCAATGTGAAAATACTTTATAATCAGATCCAAGTTTCTCCTGAAGATTTTTAAGAATTGCCTGTGTAAATGATGTGAAATCAATAGATGTGTGATTCATTAAATACCTCTTTCCTTCCTTATAACTATCAACCAGTAACAAAAAAAGACAATGAAAAATTCATTGTCTTTAAGGCTTTTATTGATTGAACGTATGAAATTTATACTCTGGAAAGGTATTCGCCTGTCCTGGTATCAATTTTGATCACATCATGCAGCTCAACGAATAAAGGTACGTTTACGTTTGCTCCTGTTTCCACTGTCGCAGGCTTCGTTGCGCCTGTTGCAGTATCACCCTTAAACCCTGGCTCCGTATCAATGATCTCCAGTTCTACAAATAAAGGAGGCTCCACTGAAAATACACTGCCATTGTGGGAACAGATCTTAACCATTTCGTTTTCTTTTACAAATTTGAGTGCATCGCCTACGGTCTCGGCATTTAATGCAATCTGATCATATGTTTCAACGTCCATAAAGTTATACAGTTCTCCGTCTGAGTATAAGTACTGCATATCTTTTCTATCAATACGTGCCTGTGGGCACTTTTCAGTAGGCCTGAAAGTTTTTTCCACTACGCCGCCACTCTTGATGTTTTTCAGTTTGGTTCTGACAAAAGCTGCTCCTTTACCAGGTTTAACATGCTGAAACTCGATGATCTGATAAACATTATTATCCAGCTCAATCGTAATACCATTCCTGAAATCACCTGCAGAAATCATAAAATATTCCTCCTCAAATTTTCACGTTATAATTCTTTACCAGTTTAATATAAAAAATGATATTTTTCAACCACTTTCTTGGGATTCTACAAAAAACTATCCCAATTTGGCAAGAATAGAATCAATTGCTTCCAGATATCCGTTAAGCCCATGCCCATAAATCTGCTTATCACAGGCAGGCGCTGTCACGGAAATTTTGCGGAATTCCTCTCTCTTTGTAATATCAGAAATATGAATTTCCACCTTGGGCATTTGAATACTTGCCAGCGCATCCCGAATTGCATAGCTGTAATGAGTATAAGCTCCCGGATTAATTACAATTCCGTCGGTTCCGTCAAAATAAGCATCCTGAATCCGGTCAATGATTGCCCCCTCATGATTGCTTTGGAACACCTCAATGGAAATGCCCTCTTGCTCTCCCTTTTCTCCGATCATTTTTAATAAATAATCATAGTCCTGTGTTCCATATACACTTTTTTCCCGAATACCAAGGAAGTTGATATTGGGCCCATTAATTACTAAAATTTTCATTTTACCTCCATTCCGAAGCGTTTTTACGCTGAGGACGCGAGCAGAATTTCAAAGTTTTCCAAAGGAATACTTTTATTCTGCTCTGCGATCAATAGAATTTGTGACGCTCCGGCACAAATTCCTGGTTGAATAAATTGCTCATCAGAGAATTTATTCAACCTTATGTCCATTCCTTTCTCTTTTTAGCCGCTTCTGCGGCTGATTTTCTATACTTCTGCCATAATCCGGCTGATAATTTCTTCAAATGACAATTCCGAAGCCTCTATAATCCTGTCTGCACAGGCCTCATAGACAGGCCCGCGTTTCTCCATTAGACTGCAAATCCGCCCCAAAGGATCCTCCACCTTAAGAAGCGGCCTTGATGTATCATCCTTTAATCTTAAGTAAACCGTCTCCGGTGTTACTTTCAGGTAAATTACTCTGCCAAGCTGTTTTAAAAGCCGGTGGTTTTCTTCCCGAACCGGAAGTCCTCCCCCCACGGAAATAATCTGTCTGTCAACAGTTTGTATCAGTTCTTTTAAGCATTCCGTTTCCATCCTTCGGAAAGCTTCTTCTCCATAAGTATCAAAAATATCCGACACTGTCATCTTTTGCTTTTTTTCAATCCATTTGTCCGTATCTACCATTGTCCGCCTCATCTGATAAGACAGCTTAATTCCCACACTGGTCTTTCCGCAGCCCATAAAGCCGATTAAAATAATATTATCCTTCATAGCAATTCCCTGATTCCCATTTTTTCTTTCAATATTTCGTATACCTGCAGGGCTGTTTCTTCCGGGACAGAAACATGATTCCACAACTCATATGCAATCACCCCCTGATACAAAAGCATTTTTAATCCGTGAAATGCCCTCCCTCCCTGTTTTTTTACAAGCTGCATAAACTTCGTATCGGCAGGCTTATAAATCAGGTCATATCCGGTGTGAATCCTGCTGTAAAAATCCTGATCCTCTATCACCGCCCGGTCTGTATCCGGATAAAGCCCCACACTTGTAGCCTGAATGGCCAGAAAAGACTTTTCCGGCAATTGCCTATATTCTGCAAGGGCCATAGGATAAATACATTCCCTTCCCGCTTTACTGTTCACTTCTTCCGCTACAACAACAGCTTTTTCCAGAGAACGGTTTAGCAGATAAACCTTATTTGCACCCTTTAAGGCACATAAAAAAGCAACTGCCCGGGCAGCGCCCCCTGCGCCAAGTAAAATCACATCCTGTCCCTGTATTTCTATTCCCTCACTGCACATGGCCCGATACAGCCCCGGCATATCTGTATTGTACCCTGCAAACCCTTCCGAATTTCGAACCAGTGTGTTTACCGCACCAATCTTTTGCGCCAGATCGTCTATTCCGGAAAGAAACGGAATCACCTTGCTTTTGTAGGGAACAGTAACATTAAGCCCTAAAAGATTTAGGGCAAATGCGCCTTTTATGGCATCCTTAAGCCCGCCTTCCTCCACGGAAAAAGGCACATAAACAAGATTATGGGAAAGCATATCGGCCAATGTATTATGTATCACCGGAGACATGGTATGCTCCACCGGGTTGCCAATTAATCCGCACGTTCTTGTATTTCCGTTAATCATAAAACCTCCGTCTTTCCATCAGCCTGCCCCCCTTAGGCACAGACGTAAAATTAATTTACTTTACCAAATAAGGCTTTCCTTCCTTTTTGCAGCGGCGTTTATAAGAAGAAAGCACGATTTTTTCCGGATAGCGCTTTAATACAATCTGGATTTCTTCCTTCCTGTCTATGGGCTGCACCAGAATAGAGAAAATTCCGGTATTTTTCGCTCCCCAGACATCTGTAAACAACTGGTCTCCTACAAAAAGCGTAGTATTTCTTTTGGTTTTAAGCAGCTCCATTGCTTTTATATATCCTTTTTTTGCCGGCTTGCCGCCCTTAAAGATATAGCCTGCCCCAACTGCATCACCAAACATTTTTACCCTTGGTTCTTTGTTATTGGACAAAAAAAGAACACCAAACCCAATTTTCTTTAACTTCCGTACCAAATCTATACTTTTATCATCTGCCGGTGCCCCGTGAGTCACCAGCGTATTGTCAATGTCAAAAATGATCCCCCTGTAACCGGAATCATAATACTTTTGAAAATCTATTCTGTAAGCTGAACTGATATAAACATCAGGATAAAACTTCTCCAGCATAAAGCTCTCCTTCTTCTTCCCATTCTACATGGCAATTTTTCTTTCTATTGTACAAAACACCCTGTCATTTGACAAGGTGTTTCAATACAGTTCATATTAAGATTTAATTTTTTCTTCTCCTACTTCACTTTTCATATCTTCAATTTCATTCATTTTTCTGCTGCACTGAGCATCCTGTGCAAGGGCACGCATAATCAGGTTCACATCTTCGGGAGAAAACATGCCAATTGCCCTGGCCAGACTGTCTATGTCATCTCTGTTGACTTTTAAAACCCCACCTCCTGATAAGGGAATTGAAAGTACCTTATCAGGTTTTGTCATATCACCAAGGCATAGTGAATTCATTTCATAGTCACATACAAATACAACACCATTATATTGAATTATTCCATCCTTTGCCATATTGGAATAGGGAACACGCTTTTCCGGTCTGAAAACCTCTTTTGATCTGATTTTCCCCTGCCCGTCTGTTGCAGCTTTCAAGCTGTCTTGAAAGGATGGAACCTGCCCCTTTCCCGGCTTAAATGTATCAAGGTAACTGCTTACCCGATCTTTCATATTGCTTTCCATATCAATGCCTGTAATTGCCATATTTCGTCTTCACTCCCATCTGATTCTTTAGCTGTAAATTTATTTTTCCGCCTTATCACTCATAAGCAGAATACTTGCAAGATTAAAGCATTGAGCCATCCCGTCCTTTGCAAAAATATTATCATAATCACCACGTCTTATGGCGGCTTCTCTGTAAACACGCTTCATAATTTCTTTTTGATTATGAATTTCCTGCTGCTCCTTCAAATACTTTTTAAGTCTCTTTGCTCTTTTCTCCCAAAAGCTCTCCTCTGCCTCCGTTTCAAACAGCGCCCTTCCTTTTCCTCCCTGAAAACCGGTATACCAGCTTTCTCCATGATAATCCCCTTTTGTGGCGCCAAAATAATGCACTGTAAAGCTGCCGCCGCACACATCTGCCCAGGGATCATTGTACCCGAAATCATATTTTAAAGTATCCAGTACCCATTTTTCATATTCCGGGTCTTTCTGCATTGCCTGAAATCCTTCGTCTGTAATATGAATGGCAACAGATCTGAGTATCTGAGATGGGTGCATGGGAATCTGAGAAATTTTCATGTGAATATACTGTTTATATTCTTCCAGCGTCATATTTTCCGTCTGAAATGCACCGGTACCTTCCGTCCCTTCTGTTTTCGTATCCCCGGAAGTTACATAATCACGAAACCCTTTTATTCCCTTAACATTTCCTCCTGCAAGCTGGCTTTCCATAAACCCGCTGTAGGCATGTGTCAGATAATTAACGTAAAGATCATTACTGGTCATCTGTATCCCCCTGTTTTGGCCTGTATGCTGTGAAAGATCAAATATCTTCATATCTTGTAAAAAAGTATTGGAATCCTCATAGCAAAAGCGCATTTTCCACAGTATTTCAATCCATTGAAAAATGCGCTCTCCATAGCTATTATTATATCTGATTTATGTATCGTGTTATAATTTCTTCTCCTTTAGCTTTTTGCAACCAGATGCAGTAATTATGTAACAAACATATAACCAGCATCCCCGTAAAATCCCCGCTGGTCTTTTTTACCCTCTTCCCAGATGGCTGTCAGCTCATAGATTTTGTCAGGTTCCAAATCCAGAAATAGTGTCGGCTCATAAATCGTAATAACAGAAAGTTCCTCAGCCTGCGGATTTCCTGAATCAGCAGCATCCCATTTTCTCACAATCAGTTTGTCCGGCGCCGCATCAATACCAATCATATAAGAAACTGTATCCATTCTCTGGTAGTTTGGCAGTTTCAGTTTATCCATCCGGTTCTCCGCATCTAACGGATGGGCGCCGCATGCAATGATTCCTGTCATTTCTTCACCGTTTTCATAATTCCATGAATAATTTCCCGGTAAAACTTCAAATGTTTCCCATGTGCTTGACAGTGGATCGGATAGACTTATAACCGGAGGAGATGTAAGCATAAGGTCATAATCTGCACGCAAAATTTCCTCCTTCTCATCTAAAGGAAGAATATCTTTCGCAAGATATTTCGGTATTCCTGATATTTCTTCTCCCTGATCCTGCATCAAAATACGAACGAATCCGCCCTCTGAAAGCTCTGAAACACTACAGACAGTTTCCGGCACTTCCACATAAAATGCTCCCGGAAATGCGTCACAGTCAGAGCTGATTAAAATTTCGTGGTCATTTATTTCCTTAATGTGGGCTGGTATCTCCACCGCCTCCCCGAATACTTCCGGCGCAGCCTCTGCTGCCCCTCCGGCTTCTGAATCATTTATTAACGTATCAACAGGAGCTTCTCTGTCCATAGTATCCTCTACAGGCAGTTCTGCTTCTGTTCCCTCCGCATTTGAGTTTTCTTCCGCCTCATTTTCAGCAGCTGCCTGCTCCGGCTCTTTTCCATTTTTTGCTTGGCATCCCGTAAATAATGCCAATGCTAAAAGTAACGCTGTGCCTGGAAATAGAATCCTTTTCTTATTTTTATTTCTTCTCATTTTTCTCCAAACCTTTCTCATTGAACCCTTCCTTAAAGAATCGGCTTAAACTATGTAATAAATATCTCTCTATATAGATACGTTTTTCCTGCTTCTTTTTATGGAAAAATATTTTTTATGATAATTTTCTCCTCTCTGAAAAAAGCAGCCTGCATTTCACAGACTGCTTATTATCATACTTTTGTCAACTTATATACTGAAATCAAATTTACTGCCACTGGTAAAGATTCCTTCTTCCCTTATCTTACTCCAGTCAACATTCCTGATTTTTTCAATCAGTTCTTCTACGGAATCTGCCTCCACACGTGTTCTTTTACTTCTTTTTTCCTGCATGGCAGCCTCTTCCTTTTTGGTTTCCCTTGCATTTTCAATCCGCTCTCTCTGCTTTTCGCTTACCTTTTCAAGTTCTGCAAAGAAACTCATAGAACCGTCTTTATCAATGGCAACACCTACGTGGGACACCTCGTCGCCTTTTGCCCCTAACTGCTGCTTCATGCCTGAAAGCTTTGATGCGGCATCTTCCAACAAGTTCAACTGTTTTTCTTTTGTCTTTCCATCAGAGGCCATTTCCTCTAAAAGCTCAGGTTCAATTAAAACACTGTACTCTTTGGTACCTCTTTTAAGATACGCAGATGCTTCTTCCTCGCTTTCATAATCGGCAACAATAAAATCCATATTGCGGTACTTCTTTTTCAGCTCCTTTAAAAGATCCTGCGCCTTTCTACTTAACTGTACCTCTTTTCCTTTTTTGGTTTCTCCTGCCCTGGCTGTCCTTGATGTTTCCTGCTCTTTCTTATCCCGTACTTTGCTTTCGTAATAATTGCTCTGATAAGCGTTATATCCGCTTACTTTGTCCATGTTTCGCCCTCCTTTGCACTTTACGTAATTCCATTTACGCCTCTTAATTTTATATCGGATATAAAGGAAGTTTTATTTACCATTTAAAGCTTATTTCAGTGGATTTTTATAAAATTCCTTAAAGATATCATATCCTTCTTTCATAAGCTGTTCCTTTTGAAACTTTTTATTTTTATTCATCCGAACTACCAATACCTGTCTGCCTGCTTTCCGCTCCTCCTGCGCCCTGCCAATCACCTTGCACAATTCTTCACCGGGCAGTCCTTTTTCCAGCAGGTATGCCACCTTTTCCGGCTGGGTTGGAATCTGAAAGCCACTTTCCAAAAGGAGAAGGATGATTCTCTCAAAGCCAATGGAAAATCCGCAGGCCGGCACATCATTTCCAGTAAATTTCCCTACCATCTTATCATATCTTCCGCCGCCTCCGCAGCTTCCTCCGAACTCCGGCATTGCAATTTCAAAAATAGTTCCCGTATAATAAGACATGCCCCTTACCAGCGTAGGATCAAAAACAAGCTCAAAACAGTCATTCTGGGTAGCGCGCACACTTTCCATAATTTCATTCAGACTGGCTTTCACTTCTTCCTCCAGAAAATCCCCCAGCTCTTTAGCCAGAAATTCAAGCCCATTATCTGCTGTTCCCAAGCCTTTAAACAAGGCAAGATACTTTTCAACATTTTCCTTTTGGAAGCCATTTTCCAAAAGCTCTGCTTCCACACCGCCAAGCCCGATTTTATCCATTTTATCCAGTGTAATAAATACACTGTCATAAGAAACCTCTTCAAAACCGCTGTATGCAGCCATTGCCTTTAAGATTCTTCTTTCATTGATTCTGATCTGAAAATTCTTGAATCCCAGCCTTCCAAGAGTTGTTGTGGTAGCCAGAATCAGTTCTATTTCAGCAAGATTGGAAGGTTCCCCCAGAATATCTATATCACACTGCATAAACTGGCGGTAACGTCCTCTCTGGGGCCGGTCCGCCCGCCAGACATTTCCCATTTGAAGCGCCTTAAAGGGGCTGGGCAGCTCATTTGCATGGTTAGAATAAAAACGAACAAGCGGCACCGTAAGATCATAGCGCAGCCCTCCGTCAACTAAATCCCGTTCGCATTCAGCGGTTTCCAGATTCAGCTTTTCTCCTCTTTTTAAAATCTTAAAAATCAGTTTTTCATTCTCACCGCCCTGCTTATTGCTTAAATTTTCAATGTTTTCAACACAGGGGGTTTCAATAGAAGTGAAACCAAATTCCCCATAAGTTTTTTTGATCACTCCTGTCACATAATCACGTATCTGCATCTCCTCAGGGAGAATATCCTTCATACCGGTAACCGGCTTTTTACTTAATGCCATAATCCTGCTCCTTCATCATCTGGTATTATTTTTACATTCTACATGGTTTCGCTTTATATTGCAAGAATGAACTGTTGCTTGCACTTCTTATTATTATATATTATAATGTACAAAGTTATTTTGAGGAGGATTTGAGGAGGAAAAAATATGTCATTTGAATTTATTAAGAAGCTGCCAACTCCTGACGAGATTAGAGAGCAATTTCCAATTTCGTCTCGTCTGGTTCAATTAAAAAAAGAAAGAGATGCGGAAATCCGTGACGTGATTACAGGAAAGAGTAATCGTTTTCTTGTAATTATAGGTCCCTGTTCTGCTGACAATGAAGACGCTGTATGCGATTATGTTACACGCTTATCCAGGCTGAATGATGAGGTAAAAGATAAGCTGATTTTAATTCCCCGCATCTACACCAATAAGCCCAGAACTACCGGAGAAGG
This sequence comes from Lachnospiraceae bacterium, assembly GCA_009774465.1. Classification (GTDB taxonomy): domain Bacteria; phylum Bacillota; class Clostridia; order Lachnospirales; family Lachnospiraceae; genus Suilimivivens. The sequence goes on along the minus strand of VSNT01000037.1, from coordinate 6,582 downwards.
TTACAAGGGCATTGTACATCAGCCTGATCCGGAGCAAAAGCCTGACTTTCTTGCAGGATTAATTGCCATGAGAAAAATGCACATCCGTGCAATTGAGGAATCCGGTTTGACTGCCGCTGATGAAATGCTTTATCCTGAAAACTGGGGTTATGTATCCGATATTTTATCTTATGTTGCTATCGGCGCGCGTTCCGTGGAAGACCAGCAGCACAGAATTGTTGTAAGCGGTTTTGATATTCCTGCCGGTATGAAAAACCCTACCAGCGGCAATTTAACCGTAATGCTCAACTCCGTACACGCATCCCAACATCCTCATTCTTTCATTTATCGAGGATGGGAGGTAAAAACCAACGGAAATGAGCTTGCCCACACTGTTTTGCGCGGTGCAACCAATAAGCATGGAGGAAATCTTCCCAACTATCATTATGAAGATTTAAATCTGCTGCTTACACTGTATAATGAGCGGGATTTGAAGAATCCTGCAGCAATCATTGATACCAACCACAGCAATTCCAACAAGCAGTTTGAACAGCAGGTGCGTATTGTAAAGGAAATTATGCACAGCCGCAAATTAAGTCCAGATATCCATAAGCTTGTAAAGGGTGTTATGATTGAAAGTTACATTGAAGAAGGCTGCCAGAAAGTAGGCGGCGGTGTTTACGGAAAATCCATTACCGATCCCTGCCTGGGATGGGAAGCTTCCAAACAGTTAATTTACGACATTGCTGAATATGAATAAGTCAAACCCCCGCCGGTGAGGCGGGGGTTCTATAGTCAGTTACTGTTTTCATTCCACAGTAAGAATATCTGCAAATCCGGTAATTTCAAAAACCTCCTGAATGGTATCATTTACATTTCTAATTACCATGCTTCCCTGCTTATTCATCGTTTTCTGTGCAGCCAGTAAAACACGCAGTCCTGCAGAAGAAAGGTATTCCAGTCCTGTAAAATCCAAAATAAGATTTTCCACTCCATCCAGACTTTCCTTCAATGTCGCCTCCAGCTCCGGCGCTGTCGTAGTGTCAAGACGCCCCGTCAAAGTTACGCTTAATTCACTTCCATTTACCTTTTTTTCAATTGTCATGTCTTTCCCTCCATTTGATTAAATATTTATCTTATTCTCCAATCATTTTTTTAATGCGGAGAATATTCTTTCCATCTTTATACTCATAGGAAATATCATCCATGCTTTTTTTCACCATATAAATTCCCAGACCGCCAATTTCTCTCTCCTCTGCGGATAAAGCGGTATCCGGATCTTTTTTGGCCAAAGGATCATACTGCACACCATTATCAATAAATGTTATGATAACCGCAAGCGGGGCATCCGTTACCTCCACCCGTACCGTTGCGGGACCGACTTCCGGATGATAGGCATAATGAGCAATATTGCCAAACAACTCGTCTATTGCAATATCAATCTGCATCTGCGCTTTCACAGGGCACCCAAGGGCTTCCAACTGCTCATCCACAAACGCTGTTACCCGCTCAATATTTTCAATCACCGCATTAACTGTCAATTCTTTCATTCAGCATTCACCTCCATCCGTTCCCTGTATTCTAAACACAGCATGGTAATATCATCAAATTGCGGTGCATCTCCCACAAAAGTATCAATATCTTTTTTAAGCGCCGGCAATAATTCCGATGGAGAAAGGGAAGAATTTTCAGCCAGAAATGCCTCCAGTCTTTCCATTCCATAAAGCTCATTGCCCGAATTGGTTGCCTCTGTTACCCCGTCCGTATACTGGAATATTTTATCTCCCGGGGAAAGCTGCATACTGCCGCATTTGTACTTCATCCCCTCCATGCCTGCAAGAACAAATCCTGCCCGCACTCTGTAGGGCTTAAAAGTATCATTTTTCCTGCAGATATAGGGAACTTCGTGTCCCGCATTTACAAAGGTAAATTCACCGCTTACCAGATCAAGCACCCCTTCAAAGGCGGTGATAAACAACTCTTCACTGTTAGATTCACAAAGAAGTCTGTTTACTTCGGTAAACACCTCTCCCAAATCCCGTCCCGGCTGGGTATGGTCTTTGATCAATGTCTTGCCGATCACCATAAACAAAGCGGCAGGAACTCCTTTTCCTGACACATCCGCCATAACAATGGCAAGGTGGCGTTCATCCACCATAAAGAAATCATAAAAATCTCCCCCCACTTCTTTTGCCGGATTCATTGTGGCAAAAATGTCGATTTCTTTCCGTTCCGGGAAAGCCGGAAAAATACTTGGCAGCATATTTGCCTGTATTCTTGTGGCCACTGACAGTTCCGTGTTTACCCGTTCCTTTTCCGCTGTTATTACAGTCAAGTTTTGAATATAGGCAATAATATCAGTCTCCATTTTACTGACTGCTCTTGCCAGCACCCCAATTTCATCCTTTTTCCTCACTTCAAGCAGTGCATCAGATGGAATGCTGGAATCTGCAAACCGTTTTGCTTCATTGGCAACCACTAAAATAGGCTTTATAATTTCCTTACGCAAAATCACACTGTAAATAATCAAAAACAGTAAAATCGCCGCCAAAGTACCTGCAAGCACGTGCACCACATACGTATTTCTGGCATTTTCCAACTTGGTCATGGCTTTTTCCACACCAAGAATAGCTACAATTTTTCCTTCTGAGTCATAGACCGGTAGTCCGGCTGTGGTATGCGCGCCTGATTCCTCCGAATAGGAATAAAGATATTCCGAAGCCCGCTCTCCCTTTGTAATGATGTTACGAACATTGTTTACATACTTTTCATCCACGCCTATGGCTGTATATCCAAAAGGATAACGGTCAAAACCGCTTTTTGAATTAACTGCATCATAAATATAGGTAAGCGTCTGATAATCGGATATATCCACCCATGCCACGTAAATAAAAGTGGTGTTTGTGGCATCTACCAGATCATCCAGACGTTTTAAAATCTGGTCATATTCCTCATCCGTCTGTCCCGTGGAAAAGTATTCATCAAACTGATCAGGATTTAGACATGCCCGCGCCGCCTCTGCTATTTCGTATGCAGAATCATTGTACTGCTGCTCCAGCACCGCGGTAAATTCCTTATAGCCAACCGCACTGCACACTACCCCAAGGAGGAGGCCAAAAACAATCACCCCCAGGGTTAGCTTTCCGGCAATTCCTGTTATTTTATCATTTACTTTCTTTTTCATTTTCATTCCCATGCCTTCCCCGCCTGCCGCTGCGATGCAAAAAACTGTTTCTTTTCCTCCGTATCCAAAAAGTGCAGCAGCTTATTCTGTCCTGTTACTTTTCCTTTTTCTGAAATTCTCTGTTCATACCGTTTAAAGCTTCCCTCACGCAAAAATGCAATCTGCAAAGGAGCAATTTCACGCATTTTCCGACAGCATTTATATTCATAGTTAGCGCTGCACAGACAATCCTCCAGAATTTCTTCTGCTCTTTTGCCTATTTCGCCCCTGCATTCCATATAAAATAAATACCCCGGAAGCATACCGGATACATCCTCCTGTACACAATAGCCTTTCACCACTGTTCCTGTTTTCTGTTCAAAACATTTAACGGCCTCTTCCAACTGCTCCAGATTGCTTTTTTCTCCTGCAATATTAATCATCTGGTTTAAACGGTAACAAAATTTTACAACCGGCGCCTTCCCATACCAGTCAACCACTTCTATCACATCCTTCATGCGATACCGGTATAGTCCAGAATGGTTTGTAAATAAAAGCTCATATTTTGCGCCTTTTTGTAACTGCCACAACAATTTAGGCTTTAATTCTCCGGCCTCTTCCTTTCCAGAAAGAGGAATAAATTCAAAAAAACCTGCTTCCGGAAACAGAATATACGCATCCGACTCATTTATCTTTCTTGCAATACCAAAAATTCCTTCCGATGCCGCATAGGCAAAATAATGAATCGGAATATCACCCGCATACGCCTTCATTTTATTTGTATAATAAGAAAAGGCACCGCCGCCAATTGCCAGCACATATTTCATCTTTGGCCAGATTTTCCCAATCATTCCCTGCCGCAGATTGGAAAAGGAAAGCTGTCTTAACTCCCGGGCCCTGTCCGGATCCGGTGGCAGCTTCTGTATGATATAGCTTTTCCATTTATCTGCAAGATCTATTTTTTCATCTACGCTTCCCTGTTCCATATCACGCAGCAGTACGTCCCAGTTTTGATAGATATAATCCATAACGCCTGCCACCCGGTTGATAAAAACCCCATGAATCGCCCGAAGTCCGGGCCGGGCAAGAGCAAATCTTACCTTCACATACAGCAGATCCTCCAGATTTTCCGGAAAAAGCACTTCCTTAGGCACACAATAATCAGAAGCATCAAACCCACCCTCCCGGTCAAGCCATTGATAAAGAGAGCCGGAACGAATTCCATTCATTTTTCCATTTTCCATGCAGGTCCTGGCAAATTCCCCAATTTGAAAAATTGGAGCAAATATTTCTTCTTCCGGCAATTCTCTGTAATATTCCATTACCATCCCGTAAATAATGCCATATGCATATATGTACTGAATTTCCAGATCCGTTTTGGTCAAAGGAAGATATTTCGCCTCTCCTGTTGTGCCGGAGCTGATGCAAAAGTAAACCGGCTCTTCTGCAGTCAGCACATTTTCTTCTCCCTCTATCACATTTTTAATATGTGCCTCATAATTTTGATAAGAGGAAACCGGTACCTTTTCCTGAAATTCCTCTATCTTTTTGATTTCTGCAAACTGATACTTTTTTCCATAAAGCGTGTTTTTGTTCCTCTCTAAAAGATCAAAGAGAATTCTTTTTTGCACCTGCTTTGCATTTTCCTTCGTTGCTCTAAGACGTTCCAATGCCTCCCGTCCCAGTCCTGCATAATCTATTTTCATTATTCTGTAACTTCTCCCGCTAAATAAAAATCTGAACTGTATTCATTCCAAAAGTTCTGTGATACATGGTCTGTTCCACCATATTCTCAATCAGGCGGATTCCCATATACATATCTTCCTCATCACCTGCCTCATAGTAAAGAGGATTAAATTCCTTTCCACTATACCGGATGCGAATTCCAATCACTTCCGAAAGAGAATACACACGAAGATCAAACTCCACCTTTTCTGATGAATTAACTGTTGTGATTAAAGTCATAATTTCTTCCATTGCCAGACTGATCCGCATAACCTGTTTGGGCAGCATCCCGTTTTCTTCGCAAAATAAAGTAATTTTACTGCTGGCCTCACAGATTTCTTCCGCTTCTCCTGTTACGGAAAAATTAATTACTTTTCCTGACAGCTCCAGTTCATTATTCATCAAAAGGAAACGGGAACACTCCGGATGCAGACGTTGATAAATTCCTGTTGCCAGAAACCAGATAACCAGCGTGAAAATTTCGCCAAGAAATAGAAACCACCAGGGATTTCCTCCCAAATGGCATATCAATATCAGGCTGACGCAGGCCATAAGAAATACGCGAAGGAAAATAATGGCATTTGCCCAAAGCACATGTCCCGACACGTTATAGTATCCTGATAAAATACAATTAAACAGCGCCGGTATCATTCCAAGCGCCATGCAGAAAAAAGCAAATCCAAGAGAACCGGAAAGGCCATAGCCTTTTGCCACCAGATCAGCCCCTGCAAGTATGAGCAGGGAAAATAAAATGCAATAGGGCACCCCGCTTTTCACTTCTCTTAAAAGCAAAAGCCTGGCGCTTTTATTGTCGCGCTCGCCATTATAAATGCCCAGCATTGCAGATGCCGCCTGAGGCACACCCGCTGTAACACTTTCACCAAAGGCACTGATACATCCCACCGCAGTAAAGGCCGCCACCATTTCACTGCCCCCATAGTTAAGAAGCAGCATATTGAGCACAGCTACCCGCAGTGTCTGAAACAAATTGTTTGCAGCAGAAGGACTCCCCGCCCTTGCAATATCCCGAAAAGATGTTTCCTTACATATGCAGCAAACCCCAAAGGAAAAGCTGCTTTTTTTATCACACAGTCTGATAAATCCGAGCAAACAGGCCGCCATAGTTGCAATTACACTGGCAAGGGCCGCTCCAAACACACCCATATCAAATACATATAAAAATAAAATATCCAGCAGAACATTTCCCGCTCCCATTAAAAGCATCATCATTGTGACCTGTTCATTTCTTCCATCCAGCCGAAGATACCAGAAAGGGATGTAAATAAGAATTTTAGGCAGTGCACCTGCTATTGTCACTCCGGAATACATCATCACAAGAGGAGTAATCTGTTTCTCCGGGCATAAAAATCCGGCCAATGGCTTAAGAAATAAAAGTCCGGCCGCTGTAATTGCGATGGAAACTGCCACGCACCAGAAAATTCCCATTTGATAAAGCTTTTGCGCCTTTTCGTTTTGGTTCTTTCCAATTGCATCCGCCCCGCAAATGGCAGTGCCTGACACCAGAAAAGAACCGGCTATGCATAATACAAGATAAACCGGAAGGCTGAAATTAACAGCGGCCAAAGCTTCTGTTCCCAGCCGCTGCCCCACCAAAATTCCATCCACCAGAATATTGATATGGTCGATTGCAATCCGAGGCTCCCGTTTTGTAAACGAGTTTCACCTTTTGCAAGCGGCATTCAAATTTTGTACCC
>VSNT01000036.1 GCA_009774465.1 Lachnospiraceae bacterium | reverse complement strand
GAATAAAATTATATAAGGGCCTAAAAAATAAAAATATGGAAGAGAGGAATAAATTATGTATTTATTATCAATTATAAGTGTTTTTTTGTTGACGGGAGTAATGTGCGCCATATCTTTTGGGATGGACTTAAGTTATGCTGCCAGGCTGGTGGATTTGCCAACCATCTGCCTTTTGCTGTTGTTTTTGATACCCCTTCTTATTTCCGGAGGTCTTTTAAAAGACTTTAATAATGCATTTCGTCTGGGAATAGGAAAAAAGGCGGCGGAAAGTCTGATGGAATTAAAGCGTGCAAAGGAATCAGTAAGTCTTACAATTAAAATTATGATAAGCTTGTCTGTATTTGTATGTGCGGTGCAGGGAATTGGCGTTATCTACAGTATGGATGATCCCTGGCTTTTAGGACCATATTTTTCCGTGTCACTGCTTTCACTTATTTATGGGATGGGGATTGCACTGATTCTTCTGCCGCTGCAGGCAAGACTGAATATAAAAATACAGGAGTTTATCAGTGAAAAGGAATAGGGCTGCCTATGAAAAGAACAATAAAAAAATTAGCTGTTATAGTTTTGTACCTGCTGATTCTATGTTTTTTGCTAAAGGCAAAGGCTGTACTTCTTTTCAGCCCAAAGCATATAGGAATGTTTCTGTTAGGATGTGTGATTTTATGCATTCCTTATCTGGAAAAGGACATGAAATGGAACAAAGTAGGAGTTCTGTTTAAGAAAAATGCAATTACAGCCGGATATCTTGAAACTTTTATGCTGATATTTACAAGTATGGTGGAGAAAGAAATGCAATTGGATGAATTTCCGGCAGAACTGGCACTGGATTTAAGGCCATTGTTTTACGGGTTTGTATGTTATATGCTTTTGAGAGAAGAAGGGGAGTCAAATAAACGGGGAAAAAAAGAAGAGCAGGCTGAGGAAAAGACGACAGCACAGAACAAGTGTATTGAAATTAAGGAAGAACTTAATCTGTCTGAATTAACCAGACAGGAAAAGATTATTGTAGAAATGATAAAACAGGGACTGACCAATCGGGAAATAGGAGAAGAGCTTTATATATCGGAAGCCACTGTAAAAAAACATGTATCCAATATATTTTCCAAGCTGAAAATCAGCAGCCGGAAGGAATTAAGGTGAAAAATTTTTCATATTTACTGGTATTAGCTCAGCCATAAAAAGTGAAAAAATTGGAAATAATAGTGTTGACTTTTTAGAATAGTCAAGTTAAACTAAAATAGTAATCATTATTAATATTATAAATGAGAGGGCAAATATGAATAAAAATATTTTTCACAAATTATCTTATGGAGTTTATGTAATAAGCACATGGGACAATGGCAGGCCTACAGGATGTACTGCAAATTCTGCAATGCAGATTACATCATCCCCTGCAACGATTGCAGTCAGTATTAATCATGACAATTACACCAATCACTGTATCAGTGAGACGGGAAGATTTGCAATTTCAATTCTTGCGGAAGATTCAGATCCTGCAATTATTGGAACCTTTGGTTTTAAATCCGGTAAGGATGCAGATAAGTTTCAGGAAGTAAAATACAGTGTGGAAGACCATATGCCGGTAGTTTCTGATTCCTGCGGGTATATTGTATGCGAAGTGATTGATAAAATGGAAACTGCCACGCATACGGTATTTTTAGGTGAAGTAAAGGGCGGGGAGTTGTTTGGAAACAAAGAAGCCATGACTTATGCATATTATCATAAAGTAGTGAAAGGAAAAAGTCCAAAAAATGCACCTACTTATATCCCCGAGGAGGAGAATGTGCAAAGCGGGGGAAAAGGACGCAGATTTAAATGCGAAGTATGTGGATACATTTATGAGGGAGATGAACTTCCTGCTGATTACAAATGCCCTGTGTGCGGCATGGGTGCAGATAAGTTTAAAGAAATATAAAAATATATCAATAAAAAACAAAGGAGAAAAAGGCAATGGATTTAAAAGGAACAAAAACAGAGGCAAATTTGAAGGCGGCTTTTGCAGGGGAGTCGCAGGCAAGGAATAAATACACTTATTTTGCATCCAAAGCAAAAAAGGATGGGTATGTGCAGATTGCATCCATTTTTGAAGAAACTGCAAATAACGAAAAAGAACATGCAAAGATGTGGTATAAGCTGTTAAACGACGGTATCGGTTCAACCATTGACAATTTAAAGGATGCAGCAGAAGGCGAAAACTTCGAGTGGACAGATATGTATGCAAATTTTGCCAAGGATGCAAGAGAAGAAGGCTTTGAGGAGATTGCAAAGCTGTTTGAAGGGGTTGCAGCAATTGAAAAGGAGCATGAGGAAAGATACAGAAAGCTTCTCGCTAATATAGAAGGAGATCTGGTATTTTCAAAAGAAGGAGATGTTGTATGGCAGTGTGCAAACTGCGGACATATCTGCGTAGGGAAGAAAGCACCTGAAGTCTGCCCTGTTTGTGCACATCCTCAGTCATACTTTCAGGTAAAGGCAGAGAATTACTAAATGTTTTCAAATGATAAATGGCGGCTGGGTTTCCCGGCCGCCATAAAAACTAATTTACTTTTTGTTGAATTGATACAGATAGTCACGTCTCCATTTTTGCGTACAAACATATCCCATTGTTTCTAACAAATGATTTACTTTGCCGTAATTTTGATCGAATATTTCAACATAAATATTGGGCCTGTTTTTATCAATCGTGGACGTTCCTCCTGCTAATACTTCATATTCGAAACCTTCTACATCAATTTTAATGAAATCAATTTTTTCTTTTATAGAAAGATTATCCAGTGTTTCCATTACCACTGTTCCATCGGTGTTTTTACTAACTTTATTTCCACCGCAATTCTTTTCATCTACGCATATTATATCTGCTTTTGTTTTTTGATCACCTAATGCTATGTTTTTGGCATCTATAAAATTTTCAAGATGATTAATTTGGAGATTTTTAGTCAAAATAGCAAATGTCTTTTCCGTAGGCTCAAAGGAATAAACTTTACTGGCCTTACATTCTTTGGCAAAAAACATTGCGTGATTGCCAATATTAGTTCCAATATCCAGTACAACAGCGTGATGTGGAATATATTTTTTAATTTCTATTAGCTGATCTATATCAAAATAATCTCCCTCTAAGAAAATCATATTTTGAATATAATCGCCATTGCGTAAATCTAAATCAGGAAGATAAAAACTTACATTTTTATTTTTAAGATTGAAAATAGAGCCCTTTTTACGGATATGTCTGGTCTCCTGTATTGCGCAGTAATTAAAAATTGGTACTAACGGCAGCAATAAAATTGTTTCTAAACGCCGTTTTATTCCCCCTAATCCATTATTATTATGCTGCTTTTTCATAAAACGATAACTGATGGGATTCTTTTTATACTGCTTTGTGAGGAAGAGCCAGATTTTTGATTTTTCAACATTTTGCATTTTTATAACTATCTCCTTTATACTTCTATTTTATATATTGCATTTAATTATACCGCTACTGACTTTTCTAAAGCAATGTTTTTCTTATGATAAATATGTTATACTATATAAAAGTGTGCTGCAAGCATACTGATAATATTAATTGAGTGGTACGCAAAATGCTGTAAAATGGAGGAAGTCATGGAAGAATCAATGAAGGATTATGAAAGAGAGCTGGAAGCGTCATTCCGGAAAATTAATGAGGGAGATGTGATTTCAGGAACAGTGATTGATGTAAACGAAGAGGAGGTAACGTTAGACCTTAAATATTACACACAGGGAATTATTAAGGCAGGGGAATTAAGTGATGATCCGGGATTTTCCATACTGGATGATGTAAGGATTGGAGATGAGATTGAGGCCACTGTTGTGCGTATGGATGATGGACAGGGCAATATTCTGCTTTCCAAAAAAGAGGCAAATGCAGTTTTAGCCTGGGATAAACTTGCCGAATATATGGAAGAAAAGAAAAACTTAAGTGTAAGGGTAAGTGAAACGGTAAATGCAGGCGTAATTGCTTATGTGGAGGGAATCAGAGGATTTATTCCGGCTTCCCAGCTGGCGCTTTCCTATGTGGAAGGCACGGAAGGTTATAAGGGGAAAACGTTGACTGTCAGAGTTACCACTGTAGATCAGGAAAAGGAAAAACTGATTCTTTCAGCCAAAGAGGTGCTTAAGGAACAGGCAAAGGAGGAACATGATCATAAGGTGGCAATGATTGTGCCGGGAACTGTGTTAGATGGCAGGGTGGAAAGTCTCCAGCCTTATGGCGCATTTGTGGATTTAAAGGATGGATTGACCGGATTGGTTCATATTTCACAGATCTGTCAGAAGCGGATTAAGAAGCCTTCCGAGGTGCTTAGTGTAGGCGATCAGGTTAAGGTAAAGGTGCTAAACACCAATGATGGAAAGATTTCCTTGAGCATTAAGGCTGTTGCGGAAGACCAGGAGGCACAGGAGATAGAAAATACAGATACAGAGAGCTACAGTTCAGGAGAAAGTCTGGGCACCAGTCTGGGAGATTTGTTTGCAAAGCTGAATTTGAAATAAAAAAATGAAACAAAAAGTTTATAACCGGCATGATGGGAGGCATCATTTGTAAGGGAGAAGAGGAATGTTTCAATATTGTTTATTTGACCTGGACGGGACACTTACTGATTCCCAGGAAGGAATTATTAAATCGGTGCAGTATGCATTAAAAGCGTTTGGAATTGAGGAGCCTGATTTAAAGAAGCTCACCCCTTTTTTAGGCCCACCTTTAAAAGAGAGTTTTATGAAGTACTATGGATTCAGTGGGGAGGATGCAGTTAAAGCAATTGCATTATACCGGGAAAGATTTGCGCCTGTAGGAATCTTTGAAAACAGTGTTTATCCGGGAATTCAGGATATGCTGGGGAAACTTAGGGAAAAGGGAGCGCGTTTGGCAGTGGCATCCAGCAAGCCGGAGTGCTATGTAAGGCAGATACTGGCGCACTTTGATATTGAAAAGTATTTTGATGTTGTGGTGGGAAGCGAACTTGATGGCAGCAGATCTCAAAAGGAAGAAGTGGTGGAAGAGGCGCTTATGCGTTTGGGTGTGTTGACTATAGCAGTTGAAGAAAGAAAATCAGTTTGTGCAATGATCGGAGACCGGAAGTTTGATCTTCAGGGAGCGAAGGCTCATTTTCTTACAGGTGTTGGCGTCAGATATGGATATGCACCGGAAGGAGAGCTTGAGGAAGAAGGCGCGGATTATATTGCGGGGACGGTAGAGGAGCTGGCGCGGTATCTGGAAGCCTGACTTCGGATGGCTGTATGAAAAAGGAAGCTGTATGATGTTGCTGAAAAATCAATACTCTGCTATAGAATGGGGATTAGAATGAATTTCTGGAAAATGATGTGCATAAGATGGAGCAGGGAGGATATCTCTTCCTGGAAGTCCATGAAAAAAGCAATTTATATCATATTTCCGCTTGTGATATATTTTCTGGTACATGATGCAGTCCAGATATTGTTGTGGGCGGCCTTAAATCAGCTTTTGCTGGCAAGCAGGGAAGAAACAGTGGCGTTTTTAAATGCCAATGGTTATACAGTCCAGGGGATCATTAACGGACTGGCAATCCTCTGTGGCGTGGCAGCAATCTGGCAGGCAGTAAAAAACGAAATAAGCTTGGCAGAAGGAAGAAATGTAAACCACAGTAAAGATAAAGGGCGGGATAAATGTCAAAGCGTAATTGAAAATTCAGAAAAGACGGTAGAGACCGTAAAGAATAAGGACATCATGGAGAAAAAGGTGACAGCCTACATGGTGCTTGGAGCCTTTGCCTTTTGTCTGGCACTGGGATTGAATGTGTTGTTTCATCTGCTGGGAATTACCGAAAGCTCCAGGGCTTTTACAAAAACAGCAAGCGCACAGTTTGGAGTGGCTTTTATTGCAGGACTGTTCTTATATGGCGTGCTGTCGCCACTGGCGGAGGAGGCTGTGTTTCGGGGGCTTATTTATAACCGCATGAAAAGATGTTTTCATTATCCCATTGCGCTGATTGTATCATCCCTGCTGTTTGGATGCTATCATGGAAATATGGTTCAGGCAGTTTACGGAACGATTTTGGGAATTATCATTGCTTTTGTTTACGAGCGATATGAAAGCTTCGCAGCGCCTTTTCTGTTTCATGGAGTGGCCAATGTGAGTATTTTTGCAATTAGTTATTATAACGGACTTAGCAGCATGAACGGATGGAAGGGATGGAGTGTTGTCGTCATATCGTTTGTGGGAGCAGGGACTTGCTTTTGGAGGATAAAAGGGCAAAAAATTGAAAGAGAAAATTCTGAAAACAACATGAATAAATAGAAATATTCAAACAATCTGACAATTTAAAGAAAAGTCTTTATTTACAAATTGGGAAAATAGGTGTATATTGTACCCGTAGGTCGCAATGAGGCGAAGCAAAGCTCTCATTGCGGCCTTTTTGTTACAATAAGCCGACGCGAAGCGGGAAGGCGTTTGTTACGATAAGTTGGCCGCGAAGCGTGGCAACGTTTGTTACATAAGGAAGGAGATAGAATATGTTTGATGTAAAGAAGACTGCGCCTCAGGTGCCTTTATACCGTCCTGAATTTGAACATGATAACTGCGGGATTGGAGCCTGTGTGAATATTAAGGGTAAGAAGAGCCGGGAAACGGTGGAAAACGCACTTAAAATCGTAGAAAATTTAGAGCACAGGGCGGGAAAGGACGCAGAAGGAAAAACCGGTGACGGTGTAGGCATCTTAACCCAGATTCCTCATAAGTTTTTTAAGAAGGTGACAAAGTCCCTTGGCATGGAAATCGGGGAAGAACGGGAATACGGAGTAGGTATGTTTTTCTTTCCACAGGATGAGCTGCAGAAGAATCAGGCAAAGAAAATGTTTGAAATCATTGTAAAAAAGGAAGGCCTGGAATTTTTGGGCTGGAGAGAGGTTCCCAATCATCCGGAGGTGTTAGGCCATAAGGCGGTGGAGTGTATGCCTCATATTATGCAGGGATTTGTGAAAAAACCTGTGAATGTGGAGAAGGGAATTGCTTTTGACCGGCTTTTGTATGTGGCAAGGCGTGTGTTTGAACAGTCTTCAGATAATACCTATGTGGTGTCTTTATCCAGCAGAACCATTGTCTATAAGGGCATGTTTCTTGTAGGGCAGCTAAGGCTCTTTTTTGCAGACCTGCAGGATAAGGATTATGAATCGGCCATTGCTATGGTGCATTCCAGATTTTCCACCAATACCAATCCAAGCTGGGAAAGAGCCCATCCCAACCGTTTTATGGTACATAACGGGGAAATTAATACCATAAGGGGAAATGCAGACAAAATGCTGGCCCGGGAAGAGAACATGGAATCGGAGCATCTGCATGGACTGCTTCACAAGGTGCTGCCGGTGGTAAATGCGTCAGGTTCCGATTCGGCTATGCTGGATAACACCTTGGAATTCCTGGTAATGAGCGGTATGGATCTGCCCCTTGCAGTGATGATTACCATTCCTGAGCCCTGGGCAAACAATAAGACCATGTCCCAGCATAAAAGGGACTTTTACCAGTATTATGCAACCATGATGGAGCCCTGGGACGGTCCTGCATCCATTTTGTTTTCTGACGGAGATGTGATGGGGGCGGTGCTGGACAGAAATGGACTTCGTCCTTCCAGATACATGATAACGGATGATGATCAGTTGATTCTTTCTTCCGAGGTAGGGGTGCTTCCCATTGATCCTGCCAAAATTCTTGTAAAAGAGCGGCTGCGCCCGGGAAAAATGCTGCTGGTGGATACGGTTAAGGGACAGGTGATTGACGACGATCAGGTAAAAGAAACCTATGCTTTAAGACAGCCTTACGGGGAATGGCTTGATAATCATCTGGTTTATCTTCACGATTTAAAGATTCCAAATGAGAGAGTGCCGGAGTTTACTGATGAAGAAAGGCAGAGAATGCAGAAGGCTTTTGGATATGCCTATGAAGAACTGAAAAACAGCATTCTGCCTATGGCAAAAAGCGGCGGCGAGGCCATTGCGGCAATGGGCGTTGACACACCCCTTCCGGTTTTAAGTAAAACCTATCACCCGCTGTTTCATTACTTTAAGCAGTTGTTTGCCCAGGTGACCAATCCCCCCATTGACGCCATCCGGGAGGAGGTCGTTACCTCCACAACTGTTTATATAGGAACAGATGGCAATATTCTGGAAGAAGCGCCGAAAAACTGTAACATGCTCCGAATCAACAACCCCATTCTTACCAATACGGATTTGATGAAAATTAAAAGTATGAAGAAGGAAGGCTTTAAGGTAGAAGTCATTCCCATTATTTATTATAAAAATACCAGTCTGGAACGGGCTATTGACAGATTGTTTGTGGAGGTGGACCGGGCTTACAGGGATGGTGTTAACATTATGATTCTTTCCGACCGGGGAGTGGATGAAAACCATGTGGCAATTCCTTCTCTTCTGGCAGTTTCCGCTCTTAACAGGCATCTGGTGGTGACCAAGAAAAAGACCAGCGTTGCGCTTGTTTTAGAGTCCGGCGAGCCCAGAGAGGTGCATCACTTTGCCACTCTCTTAGGCTATGGCGCCTGTGCGGTAAATCCCTATCTGGCTCAGGAATCCATTAAGGAGCTGATCGACAGCCATATGCTGGATAAGGATTATTACGCGGCAGTGGAGGATTACAACAATGCAATTCTTCATGGTATCGTTAAAATTGCATCCAAAATGGGAATCAGCACCATTCAGTCCTATGAGGGCTCCCAGATTTTTGAGGCAATTGGTATTGACAGGGAGGTAATCAATAAATATTTTCCCCATACGGTGTGCAGGGTTGGCGGTATTACCATCAAGGATATTGAAAAGCAGGTAGATGCCCTTCATTCAAAGGCATTTGATCCTTTGGGACTGGCAAGCGACCTGACCTTGGACAGTTTAGGTCATCACAAAATGCGCAGCGGTGCAGATGAGCATCTTTATAATCCGGCAACCATACATCTCCTTCAGGAATCCACGAAACGCGGGGATTATGAGATGTTTAAACAGTATACTGCACTTATCAATGACGAAAATTCCGTTAAGAACCTGCGTGGTCTTATGGACTTTAATTATCCGGAAAAAGGGGTTCCCATAGAAGAAGTGGAAAGTGTGGAATCTATTGTGACCAGATTTAAAACAGGCGCCATGTCCTATGGTTCTATTTCCAAAGAAGCACATGAGACAATGGCAATTGCCATGAACCGGCTTCATGGACGCTCCAATTCAGGTGAAGGGGGCGAGGATTTAGACAGAATGAATGTGGTGCCCGGAAAAGAAAACAGATGCTCCGCCATCAAGCAGGTGGCATCCGGAAGATTTGGCGTCACCAGCAGATATCTGGTAAGTGCCAATGAAATTCAAATTAAAATGGCACAGGGAGCAAAGCCCGGCGAAGGCGGTCATCTGCCCGGAGGCAAGGTATATCCCTGGATTGCAAAAACCAGACATTCCACGCCCGGCGTAGGCCTGATTTCTCCGCCGCCGCATCATGACATTTATTCCATTGAAGATTTGGCAGAGCTGATTTACGATTTAAAGAATGCCAATAAGGAGGCAAGAATCAGTGTAAAGCTGGTATCGGAGGCAGGCGTGGGCACGGTTGCGGCAGGCGTTGCCAAGGCAGGCGCACAGGTAATTTTAGTTTCCGGTTATGATGGCGGTACGGGAGCGGCGCCGCGAAGCTCCATTCATAATGCGGGGCTTCCCTGGGAGCTGGGACTTTCAGAAACCCATCAGACACTGATTATGAATGGTCTTAGAAATAAAGTCAGAATTGAGACGGACGGCAAATTGATGAGCGGACGTGATGTTGCCATAGCAGCTCTTTTGGGGGCGGAGGAGTTTGGATTTGCCACAGCGCCTCTGGTTACAATGGGATGCGTTATGATGCGGGTATGCAATCTGGATACCTGTCCGGTAGGGGTGGCCACCCAGAATCCGGAACTGCGTAAGAACTTTAAAGGAAAGCCGGAATATGTGGAAAACTTTATGCGCTTTATCGCCCAGGAGCTTCGGGAATATATGGCCAGATTAGGCGCACGCAGCGTGGATGAGCTGGTGGGACATACGGAGCTTTTAAAGGTAAAAGATCATTTGACAGAAAGTCAGAAGCAGGTGGATTTAAGCCTGATTCTTAGTAATCCTTATGCAGGCGGTAAGGAAAAAGTGACTTTTGACGCCAGGCAGGTATATGACTTTAAACTGGAAAACACATTGGACGAGAAGGTTCTTTTAAAACAGCTTGGAAAATCCATTGCTGCAGGAAGCAGACGCAGCATTGAGGTGGATGTGAAGAACACGGACAGAGCCTTTGGAACCATTTTAGGCTCAGAAATCACCAGAAAACTGGGAGATAATCTGGAAGAAGATACTTACCGGGTACTTTGCAGCGGAGCCGGAGGACAGAGCTTTGGAGCCTTTATACCAAAAGGGCTGACGTTGGAACTGGTAGGCGACAGCAATGATTACTTTGGAAAGGGGCTTTCCGGCGGCAAGCTGGTGGTTTACCCTCCCAAAGCAAGCCGGTTTAAGGCACAGGACAATATTATCATTGGAAATGTTGCTTTATACGGGGCGACCAGCGGCAAGGCGTTTATTAACGGTGTGGCCGGAGAGCGGTTCTGCGTAAGAAATTCAGGCGCCATTGCAGTGGTGGAAGGCGTGGGAGATCATGGATGTGAGTATATGACCGGCGGACGCGTGGTGGTTCTTGGGAAAACTGGCAAGAACTTTGCGGCAGGCATGAGCGGCGGAATTGCCTACGTACTGGATGAAGACAGCGATCTTTATATCCGTTTAAACAAGGAAATGGTTTCTTCCTACGAGGTGACCTCCAAATATGATGTGATCGAGTTAAAGGAAATGATCAAGGAGCATGTGGCGCTGACCAACTCTGAGAAGGGAAAAATGATTTTAGACCACTTTAAGGAGTATCTGCCCAGGTTTAAAAAGATCATTCCTCATGATTATGAAAAGATGCAGACCGCCATCGTGCAGATGGAGGAAAAGGGACTCAGTGCGGAGCAGGCACAGATTGAGGCTTTTTACGCAATCAAAAATGGAAGGTAAGGAGATTGAAATGGGAAAACCAACAGGATTTATGGAATATAAAAGAGAAGTGTCAAAGGATGTAAAGCCGAAAGAGCGGATAAAAAATTTTCATGAGTTTCACCAGCATCTTCCTGTGGAAAGGCAGCAGTTACAGGGGGCCAGATGTATGGAATGCGGCGTGCCCTTTTGTCAGGCAGGCATGACCATCTGCGGAATGACCAGCGGATGCCCCCTGCACAATCTGGTGCCGGAATGGAATGACCTTGTCTATATGGGAAACTGGAAGCAGGCATATAACCGTCTGGTGAAAACCAACAGCTTTCCGGAATTTACCGCAAGGGTATGTCCTGCCTTATGTGAGGCGGCGTGCACCTGTGGCTTAAACGGGGAGCCGGTAGCCACAAAAGAAAATGAATACGCCATTATTGAAAACGCCTATGAAAAGGGATATGCCGCCCCCAAACCGCCAAAGGTAAGGACAGGAAAAAAGGTGGCTGTTGTGGGAAGCGGCCCCTCCGGCCTTGCGGTGGCGGATCAGTTAAATAAAAGAGGGCACAGCGTAACTGTATTTGAGCGTTCCGACAGGATTGGCGGACTATTAATGTATGGCATCCCCAATATGAAGCTGGAGAAACAGATTGTTTCGCGCAAAGTGAAGGTAATGGAGGCAGAAGGGGTTGTATTCATGACCGGCGTGGACGTGGGAAAGGATTTAAAGGCGGAAAAGCTGTTAAAGGATTTTGACCGGGTGGTATTGGCCTGCGGTGCCTCCAATCCCAGAGATATCAATGTACCGGGCAGAGATGCAAAGGGAATTTACTTTGCAGTGGACTTTTTAAAGGCAAATACAAAAAGCCTTCTTGACTCTGATTTTGCAGATGGTAATTTTGTAAACACGAAGGATAAAAATGTGGTGATTATCGGCGGCGGAGATACGGGGAATGACTGTGTGGGAACCAGCATCCGCCACGGTTGTAAGTCAGTTACTCAGATTGAAATGATGCCAAAAGCGCCAAAGGAGAGAGGGGAAGATAACCCCTGGCCCCAATGGCCAAAAATCTGCAAGACAGATTATGGTCAGGAGGAAGCTATTGCAGTTTTTGGGCATGATCCCAGAATTTATGAGTCTACGGTAAAGGAATTTGTAAAAGATAAAAACGGTAATTTAAAAGCAGTCAAAATTATAAAGCTTGTCTGGGAAAAAAATCCCGATACAGGACGTATGGAAATGAAAGAAATAGAAGGCTCTGAACAAACGCTTCCGGCAGAGATTGTGCTGATTGCAGCAGGCTTTCTTGGAAGTCAAAAGTATGTAACGGATGCTTTTAAGGTGGAGGTAAACCAGTGCACCAATGTAAACACCCTGCCGGGAAGTTATGAGACCAGCGTTAAAAATGTTTTTACCGCAGGCGATATGCACAGAGGCCAGTCTTTAGTGGTATGGGCAATCCGGGAGGGCAGGGAAGCCGCAAGGGCGGTGGATGAAAGCCTGATGGGTTATACCAATCTGGCGGCACAATAAAATAGAGCACTGAAAAAAGTCTGATTCTTTACAAAAAGAATCGGGCTTTTTTTATCTACTACAGAAGAACTGTTGCAAAAAAGCAGTATATTGTTGTAAAATACAATTATTAAGAAATAATTAATTTTTCTTTAGGGATTTATTAACCTGATGAGGAATCTGTGATGAATAAAAGGAATGTAAATCTTGATCTGATTAAATCTGTAGCCTGTATTGGCGTAGTGGGACTTCATGCGGTGAGCATGAATAACTATACGCTTTATTACCTTTGCGATTGCGGCGTTCCTCTTTTTTTTATGGTGAATGGGTATCTGCTTCTCTCACGGGAACAGGCAGACTATAGTTATGCATTTCACAAAATTGTTCATATTTTAAAGATTGTATTATCCTGGAATTTTTTAATTGCCATTCCGGTTTTTATTTTCAGGCAAAAAATAATAAATCCTTTTCGGCTGGCTTTTGAAAGCCTGCTGCAGAAGGGGTATTTGTGGCATTTTTGGTTTTTCGGTTCTTTAATGATTATTTATTTGTTTCTTCCCGTATTCCACCGGATGTTTTTTGAGAAAAAGCATCTGCATCGGGCAGCCTGCCTTGTTTTTATGGGTATATGTTTTTGCATGAGCGGGCTTTCCATGATAAAGGGATATCCCCTCAGTATGTTTGTACCGCAGCCGCTGCGGCTTTGGACATGGGTGTTTTATTTTCTTGCAGGAGGCCTGTTTGCGGCAGAAAAACAGAGAATACAACAATTTTCCATCAAAATTCATGGAATACTTTTGCTGATTTTTACCCTGCTTAATAATATTGCTGAAAAAAGAGTGGGACTTTATCTTGTACATAGCCGGCTTGCAGAATATTTTTATGATAATCTTTTTTCCATTGTGTGGTACTGCCTGCTGTTTACTTTTCTGTTAAGGATTCCCATTAAAGCTTCCCATGAAATATGGATCAGTCGCTTCAGCAGTTTGACAATGGGAATCTTTATCATACATCCCATTTTGCTTTTTGCGCTGAATACATACATTACTCCGGTGGGCACAATTGCTGTTCTTTCTTTCTGGATGGGACTTACGCTTGCATCTTTGTTTGTTGGTTATGTGATGTCAAAAATTCCGGTGGTCAGGGAGCTGATCAGGCTTTAAGTGTATAATTTGCAATTAAGTCTGCCATATGCAGGAAGGCGTCTGACTTAAGAAGGGCCAGCCCCTGGGACTCATCTCCTAAAACCACAAGCTGGTCGCCGGCGGAGATGGAAAAGGTTTTTCTTGCCTTTGCGGGAATCACAATCTGCCCTTTGTCTCCAACGGTAACAACGCCAAAAAGATGTTTTCCTTTTGGGGGAATATGAAGCCCCATATTTTCTTCCGGCTCATAATTGGCCAGGTCGTCAAGGGAGACTTCAAAAATTTCAGCCAGTATTTTGCATTTATCCAGGTCGGGGATGGTTTCTCCGGCCTCCCATTTTGCAATGGCCTGCCTTGTTACACCCAGCTTTTCCGCAATGTCCTCCTGAGTAAGACGATGATATTTTCTAAGCTGAACCAGATTATCTTTGAACATTTTCTTTTCTCCTATTTGACTCCTATGCCTAATCATTTAAGCATATTTATTTATAGATTGACATCATTTTGTTTACTTCCTGCCGAGAATACACCAGCGAAGAACTGGAATGCGTGAAATAATTTCGTACAGGAGCAGGCTGCCTGCAAAGGCGGCAAGCCCGGTGAGCAGGTAGATGAAAAGCGGCGAAAGGCTGGTAAAGTTACGAAGCGCATAAGCGACAGCCGATAATGGCAGGTAATGAAAAATATACAGGCCAAAGCTTCGTTTTGAAAGAAAAGAAGCAAATGCAGGCATTGTGTTGCCCCATTTTTTCATGCAGCCAATGATTGTAAGGCAGGCGCTCCAGCCATAAGCAACTGCCGGAATACAATTTACAGTCGGCATAGCTGCATAATTGTCTCCCCAATGAGTGAACAGATAAATAGAAGCAAAAAAGGCTGTACCAACAAGGAGGGGCCCCCTGTACTTGATGATACGGTCTGTCACTTTTTCATGAGCAAACACAAAATAGCCCAGAAAAAAAGTAAAACCATAGATGCCGAATCTGTAAACGCAGATAACAGGAGTGTTTAAAATAAGCCCTGACAAGTAAACAGGAATCACCAAAAGCACCATTGCGAGAATATTGGCTTTTCCCCCAAATGCATATAACTTTCCCTTTTCATACTTTCTTATCAACGCCAGAAGCATGGAAAAAAGCCATAACATCTGAATAAACCACAATACGCCTGTTCCCGACAATACCATAATGAAGTACATGGCAAATCCGGGAATGGTATCCGGCATTGTATGGAAAGCATCGCTGATCAGCATACTCACATAACCCTGTATCCATCCAAATACCAGTAGGCCAATTGTGGAAGGAACAAGCAGCTTTCGGGTTCTTGAACGAACAAATTCCTTTATAGTGTGGTTTTCAAGATAATAACGGGAACTCATTCCTGCAAGGATGAAAAGCAGAACCATAAACCAGGGATAGAGAATATATTGGATACTGTCCTGATACTGCTTTTCATGAAAGGGGCCGATTACCCCTGCGGTGGCAATTCCGTTAAACATATAGATAACGTGGTAAAAAATCACCAGTATAATCGTAATCCATCTGATGTTGTCTATATAATATTTTCTCATAAAAAACCTACCTTTGCAACTATTTTTAACATAAGTATATGCTTAACCTTATAGGAAGTCCACCAAGAAAAGTTAACATTTTAGTGGTGAAAAGTTAAAATAAGTTGCGTGTATTGGCTACGGAAATCCCAAAATATATTTTTATGTATTAACAAAAAATGGTTGAAATTTTATCTTTTATATGTTATTTTAATAAAAAGCATATTTTCTTAAGGGCAAATCAGATATCTTCTATGATACCATCTATATTTTCAGTTTCAGAAAATCCATGCTTTTATTCCAGTCAACATTCTATATAAGCAGGAGGATCTGGGGCTGTCCTCCTGTCATTTCATTTTCCTTTCCGGCAGGAAAAGGGATTCTTAAAACAGGAGGAAAAATATGAAGGAAAATAAGAAAGAAAGTACAAATGCTGCAAATCCAAAAAGGAATTACAAAGACACCGTATTCCGAATGTTGTTTAAGAAAAAAGAGAACCTGTTAAGTCTATACAATGCATTGAATAAAACTGCATACACCGATGTGGAACATCTGGAAGTAACCACTCTTGAAAATGCAGTATACATGAATTATAAAAATGATATTTCTTTTGTATTTGATTATGAACTGATGCTGTATGAACATCAGTCTACGGTTAATCCCAATATGCCGCTGCGTGACCTGATTTACGTGGCGAAAGTACTGCAGGGAATTGTTAAAGACGAAAGCCTGTATGGAAAAACGCTGGTAAGGCTGCCTGCACCAAGATTTGTTGTGTTTTATAATGGAACGGACTTCCAGCCTGAGAAATACCAGCTAAGGCTTTCGGAAGCCTTTGAAAAGAAGCAGCCTTGTTCTGAACTGGAGCTTATTGTAACGGTATATAACATCAACTGGGGGCATAATAAAGAATTAATGAAAGCATGCCGATTGCTTGGAGAGTATGCAGAGTATGTGGAACAGGTCAGGGTATTTGCCAGAACCATGCCCTTTAAGGAAGCAGTGGAAAAGGCTGTTGACTATTGCATTGAGCATGAAGTGTTATCAGAATTTCTTTCTAAAAACCGGGCGGAGGCGGTAGAAATGTGTATATTTGAATTTGATGAAGAAAAGTATATGGAGATGGAACGGAATTCAGCTTATCAGAGTGGATTCGAATCAGGGCAGAAAAAAGGATTTGAAAATGGAGAGAACAAACTTTTGCAGTTGGTTCAACTATTAAAGAGCGCCGGAAGAGATGCCGACCTGGAACGTGCACTTTCCAGTCAGAGCTATCGGGAACAGCTTTATATGGAAAATAATCTGTGAGGATTAAGAAGACAAACAGGCCAAAAGCCCAAGATATCTCTCAGTCTTTTCATCAATGTCCCTTTGGGAAACGCCATAATAAAGGTAAATGTCCTTTGAAATCGGCTCCATGATTTTCTTATCTCCCGACCAGGAGATGCTAAGAAGTGAGCGGAGGGTTTCAATTTCCACTTCCAAAGTGCCCTGCGCTTCCTTATTGATAAGAAACAAATGATAATCAACAGGAAAAACTTCATTTGAAATCAGCTCTGTTTTTCTCTCACAATCATGGATATAGTCGTCAAGCTCTCGCTGCCATTTATTTACAGCCTCCATATTTTGAAAATCTGAAGGGGGATCAAAATGTTTTTCCCCACCTAAAAGTTCCGGTTTTTCCCGCTGAATCAGAGCCATTTTCATGCCCCGTTTCCGTTCCTTGTAGCAATAATAGGAATCATCTGCCTCAAAAGCGCTGTACTGCTGCCTGATGTACAGAATGACTTCCTCTATGGTGTGAGGATTTGGATGGATGGATTTTGCGGCAAGGGCTCTTTTCCTTTTGTATTTTCTGTTTATATAAGCAGACTTTATGCGCCTGAAAAAATTTTTTTCTTTGTGGCGGCCTGCAATAAATATGCTGGTGGGACCGTCGGCACCGCCGATAATAGAAACAGCTTTGGCTGATTTTTTCATAAATTTCTCCTTCCATTTTCATTCCTCCATTGCCTGGGGGAAGTACCATAAACATTCTTAAAAGCTCTGGAAAAGTGCAGTTGGTTTGGATAGCCCACTGCATTTCCAATATCTGCAATGGATAATTCTGTTAATTTTAAAAGCTCTGCTGCTTTGGTCATGCGGTAGGAAATCAAAAATTCCTGTGGGGACTTCCCCGTATTTTCGTGAAAAATTTTTCCAAAGTAACTGCGGTTTAATCCGCAGGTGGCTGCAATATCTTCCACAGAAATATTATTCTGGAAGTTTTGCTCTATATAAGAAAAGGCTTCCTTAATATAAAAGTCGCGCAGACTGTTTCCTTTACTGATTTGGGTAGAGGAGGAGGAACGAACCAGACCATCAATGAACAGATAAAGATGGCCGATCAGGTGAAAGGGGGATTCCTCCTTATGG
Source organism: Lachnospiraceae bacterium (assembly GCA_009774465.1). GTDB lineage: Bacteria > Bacillota > Clostridia > Lachnospirales > Lachnospiraceae > Suilimivivens. Next base: position 10,351 of record VSNT01000036.1, on the reverse strand, counting down.
TTAACAATATAAAGAAGTTCCTCTTTCATGGTTTCTGCAATATCTTTGTGGCGCGCTTTATAAACCGGCTGATCCAGATTTAAGCCGGCAAGTTCAACGGTTTCCTTTGCCCGCAGTCCGTCAAATTCCACCCAGGCATATTCCCAGGGGATTTCATGATCCGCAATATAAGTACAGATCTGACCTGGAAAAAGCATAAAGCCCTGTCCGCTTTTGATCTGATAGGTGATAGATATTCCTTTTGCATTTTCTGCATACAATGTTCCGGTTCCGGACAGGCATAGATGGAATAAATAGTGATTTCGGGCGGCAGGGCCAAAAGAATGAGAAGGATCACACTGTTCCCAGCCAAATTGGTATAATCCCAGGTCAACAAAATTTTCACTTGGAAAAACAGAAAAGATCACTTCACTCATAAATCACCTCAAAATGTCATATCGTGTAACAGCCATGCCATTCATAAGTCACCAGAATATACATTTTGCCTGCCAATATAATTGAATGGCTGAACTTTATTTTATATTATATACCAAAATGCTAGATGATTTCAAATATATACTATAAAAATAGTATTTTGGCATAAAACATCCAAAATCATGGTATTTATTGATAGCATAATGGTATGTTAAAATCAAATTATCAAAAAAAGAAGGAGATAATATGATGAAAGGGAAGAGGATTAAGTATCTGGGGGCAGCATTATGCTGCATAATGACGGCATTTGTCATACAGGGCTGCGGCAAGGCGGCTGATGGTCAAAAGGTTGAGATCGAAATTGTGCAATATAAGCCGGAAGCGGCGACTTATTTTGACATGGTGGAAGACGAATTCAATGCCACACACGACAATATCAGCTTAAAGATCAGCTCACCAAATGATGCAATGACAATACTCAGAACAAGATTTATCAGAGAAGATTATCCGGATATCATAGGGATTGGCGGAGACATTAATTATTCTTATTTTGTGGATGCACAGATTCTTTCAGATGTTTCCGATTATGAAGGACTTAAAGGAATCAATCAGGGATATCTGGATATTGCGGAATCATTAGAGCTGGTTCCCACGGAAGGTACATACATTGTGCCTTATGTGGCAAATGCGGCAGGGGTTCTTTATAACAGGGATATGTTTGAAGAACATGGCTGGCAGATTCCTGAAACATGGGATGAGATGAAGGCATTATGTGAGGAAATAAAGGCAGAGGGCATATTACCTTTTTACTTTGGCTTTAAGGATACCTGGACCTGCCTGGCACCCTGGAATGCTATGGCAGTAGAGCTTTCGCCATCAGATACAGCCAAACAGGTGAACAGTGGAAACACCAACTTTACAAAGGAGTACAGAGAGCTGTCTGAAAAATATCTGGAGCTTTTGCCTTACGGGCCGGATGATCCCTTTGCTTACGGATATAATGATGCGTGTACCGCTTTTGCAAGAGGAGAGTCGGCAATGTACCCTATCGGAAGCTATGCCACACCTCAGATTTTATCGGTGAATCCAGATTTGAACATAGATTCCTTTGTTATGCCTGCAAGTGATAATAAAGAAGATCGTACATTGAATTCAGGAATTGACCTTGGCTTTTGTGTGACAGCAGACTGTAAGAACAAAGAGGCAGCCTATGAGGTTTTGGATTTCCTCCTTGCAGATGAAAACATACAGAAATATATTGATGACCAGAATGCAGTTCCCTGCAAGGCAGGAGAATTTAAGCTTTCTCCCATGCTGGATGGAATGCTGGAATTTATTGAAGCAGGAAACATGACAGATTATCAGGATCATTATTATCCTTCCGAGATGGCGGTGGATGCCCAGCTTCAAACGTTCCTGATACAGCAGGATGTGGATGCTTTCTTAAAGAAATTTGATACGGACTGGCAGCGGTATAACAGAGACATCATCCGGCTGGTGCAGGCCTATGAAAAAGAGCATAAAAATGTGTGAGGGTAAAGGAGAGAAGATGCCATGAAAAATGAAAGAAAAAGAACATTTTTATTGATTACGATTCCCATACTGGCTCTGTTTATCTGTTTTAACACGATTCCTCTGATAAGAGGCGTCATATACAGCTTTACCAATTTCAAAGGCTTCGGCAGCTATGACTGGGTGGGATTTAGAAATTACATTGATTTATTTTCAGATGCCCGGGTTGGAAAATCTTATCTGTTTACGTTTAAGCTGGCAATCGTGTCAACTATTGTGACAAATGTGATAGCACTGCTCCTGGCACTGGCACTTAACAGTTCCATAAAAGCAAAAAGCTTTTTCAGAGGTGCATATTTTCTGCCCAATATTTTAGGCGCACTGGTTGTTGGTTACATTTTTAATTACTTTTTCACCTATATTCTTCCGGCACTTGCTTCCATGATTGGAATTGAGTCATTAAAATCAAGCATTTTATCTGATCCCGGTTCGGCATGGTTCGGCATCATGATCGTCTGTGCATGGCAGGCAATTGCAATGAATACCATCATTTATATTTCAGGACTTCAGACGGTACCGGAGGATGTGTATGAAGCAGGCGGGCTGGATGGCGCTACGGGCTGGAAGCAGTTTAAATATCTGACCTTCCCGCTGATTATTCCTTTCTTTTCCATTAATATGGTGCTTTGTGTAAAGAATTTCCTGATGGTGTTTGATCAGATTATGGCTTTGACCAAGGGCGGACCTGCACAGAGCACGGAATCTATTTCTTACCTGATTTATAACAATGGTATGTCAGGCGGGCAGTTTGGCTTCCAAAGTGCCAATGCGGTAGTATTCTTTATCGTAATCGTATGTGTTTCTGTTGCACAGATGAAGTTTTCAGGTAAAAAGGAGGAACAGTTATGATAACAAAGAAAACAAACTGGACGGCAATGATCCTTTTGATTCTTGGCCTTTCCACTATTGTATTTCCCCTTTATTTGACGCTGGTCATTGCATTTAAACAGCCCACGGAAATGACAAACAGCATCAGTGGTATTCTGTCTTTGCCCAAGGTGTGGAGCCTTGATAACTTCAGGGAAGCCATGCGGGTAACAGACTTTTGGAATTCCCTAAGAAACAGCCTGGTAATCACCTTAGCGGCGGTAGGCTTATCCATAGCAGTTCATTCCATTATGGGATATGCCCTTGGAAGAAATAAGGCAGGCAGCAAATTTTACAGCTTTGTTTATCTGTTTATTGTAAGCGGTATGTTTGTTCCCTTTGCAATTTTGATGATGCCTTTGGCAAAGCAGACTGCAGAGCTGGGACTTGCAAACTGGTTTGGGGTTATCCTTTTATATGTAGTGTTTTATATGCCCATGAACATCCTTCTTTATTCAGGATATCTTGTCAACATTCCAATGGCTCTTGAGGAGGCTGCAAAGGTGGATGGAGCTTCTACCTGGACCACCTACTGGAAAATCATTTTTCCTATCATGCGTCCTATGCATGCAACCGTAGCAGTTCTTACTGCATTGGCAGTATGGAATGATGTAATGACTCCTTTGGTCATTTTAGCAGGTTCCGACCAGAATACACTGCCGCTGGCACAGTTAAATTTCCAGACACAGTTTGGAACAAACTATAATCTGGCATTTGCTTCTTATCTGCTGTCGTTAATACCGATTTTGATCTTCTATATCATCTGCCAGAAACAGATTCTAAATGGTGTTGTAAACGGAGCTGTGAAGTAAATCTGACAGGATAGACAAAATTAATTGGCTTGACGTGGAACTGAATGTGTGTGAAAATGCATCTGGGCGGCTTAAGAAAAAGCCGCCCGAAAAAAGAAAAAAGTTAATAAGGATCGGTAATTGATTATGGCAATTCATTTTCAGGAGGAAAAGAGATTATTTACATTACAGACAGCCCATACCACCTATCAGATGAAGGTAGATGATTTTGGGTTTCTTTTGCATCTATACTATGGAGGAAAGATAAACGGGAATATGGATTACCTGCTCACTTATTATGACAGAGGTTTTTCAGGAAATCCCTATGATGCGGAAGGAGACAGAACTTATTCGCTGGATACGCTGCCCCAGGAATTTCCGGTTATGGGAACAGGAGATTACCGCAGCAGTGCCTTAATCATTCAAAACGGGGATGGTTCTGAAAGCTGTGACCTGCGCTATTTAAGTCATGAAATCAGGAAAGGAAAATATGCACTTGAAGGGCTTCCGGCAGTTTATGCAAAGGAAGAAGAGGCACAAACGCTGGAGATTCTGCTGCAGGATTCAGTAAGTAAGGTGGAAGTAAGGCTCCTTTATGGGGTTTTGGAAAGAGAAGATATTATTACCAGAAGCGCAAAAATTCTTAACCGGCAAGAGGACAGAATTATTGTTGAGAAGGCGGCAGGCGCCTGTCTGGATTTTCTGACGGGAGAGTATGATCTGATCAGCTTTTATGGCAGACATGCTATGGAACGGAACTTTCAGAGAAATCAAATCCTTCATGGAAGCTATGTGATTGGCAGCCGGCGGGGAACCTCCAGTCATCAGTATAATCCGGCAGTGATTCTTGCCGGAAGGGATACTGCTGAGGATACGGGGAAATGTTATGGAATGGTTTTTGTGTACAGCGGAAATTTTATGTGTGAGGCCGAGAAAGACCAATTTGGTCAAACAAGGATTATAATGGGATTTCACAGCGATTTGTTCCATTATCCTCTTGACAGGGGACAGGAACTGATTATTCCGGAGACAATTCTCAGTTATTCTGATCAGGGCTTTGGAAAACTGTCAAGGCAGTATCATAATTGTATCAGGGAGCATTTATGCAGGGGAAAATATAAGGATCAGATAAGGCCTTTACTGATTAACAGCTGGGAAGCATCTTACTTTGACTTTACAGGGGAGACAATTTTAAATCTGGCAGGGGAAGCGGCGGAACTGGGAATTGACATGGTTGTCATGGATGACGGATGGTTCGGAAAGCGGGATGATGACAACAGCGGTCTGGGTGACTGGCAGGTCAATGAGAAAAAGCTGGGCTGTACCTTAAAGGAATTGACTGACAGGATCAATGAACTTGGAATAAAATTTGGCATATGGATTGAGCCGGAGATGGTTTCAGAGGACAGTACACTTTACAGAGAACATCCTGATTATGTCATGCAGATACCGGGAAGAAAGCCCATAAGGGCGAGAAACCAGCTTGCTCTTGACTTTTCCAGAAAAGATGTGAGGGATTATGTATTTGCGCAGATTTGCAGTGTGTTTGACCAGGGGAATATAGAGTATGTGAAGTGGGATTTAAACAGAAGCCTTTCAGATATTTATTCACTGGAGAATGCTCAGGGAAGGGTTATTTATGATTATGTGCTCGGTGTATATGAGTTTTTGGAAAAGCTGATGCGCAGGTATCCGGATATGCTGATTGAAAGCTGCAGCGGCGGCGGGGGAAGGTTTGATGCGGGAATGCTGTATTATTCGCCTCAGATCTGGTGCAGCGATAATACGGATGCAGTGGACCGGGTGCGCATTCAGTATGGAACCTCTTTCTTTTATCCTGTTTCCACAATGGGCGCCCATGTGTCCGCAGTGCCCAATCACCAGACAGGGCGCAGTGTAAGCCTTCATACGAGAGGCATTGTTGCAATGGCCGGGACATTTGGATATGAGCTTGATCCGGCAAAGCTAAGCGGCAGGGAGCGGGAAGAAATTAAAGTGCAGATTCGGGAATACAAAAAGTACGCGGAGCTGATTCAAAATGGAGATTATTATCGCCTGTCAGATCCCTTTCATGATCCTTACGGAGCGTGGATGTTCGTATCAAAGGACGGACAGCAGGCACTGACTCATGTAGTCATATTGGAAAATCACGGGAATATGCCGGTTAACTATGTTCCCATGAAGGGGCTGGAACCGGATGCGGTTTATGAAGATATGGATACAGGCAGATGTTTCTATGGATCTGACCTGATGGAAGCGGGAATGCCGATGCCATCTGTTATGGAAGAATATCCTGCCTACCAGATTGTTTTCAGAAAAATAGGGTAACCCCCACAGGTTGACAAATGTAATACAACATGGTACTATGTGCTTGTGTTACACTTGTCAACTTGTTTTATTTTAAGGGAGAAAAGCCTATGAATGAAAGTATTAATTTAAACAATTCTGAGTGGTGTATTATGGAGGTTTTATGGCAAAACCAGCCTAAAACCCTAATGCAGTTAGTACATGAAATGAAAGAAAGGCAGGGGTGGAGTAAGAGCACTACAAACACAATACTGCGGCGGATGCAGGAAAAGGGATATATCAAATATGAAGACGGGGAAAAGGCAAGGCAGTATTCTACAGATATCTTAAGGGAAACAGTTATTTTAAAGGAAACAAAATCTTTTTTAAAACGTACCTGTGGAGGAAGCCTGGGGATGCTGGTCAATACTTTTGTGGAAAATGATTCCCTGACGGATAAGGAAATTAAGGAGCTGCAGGAGATTTTACATAAAGCGGAAAGCCAGTATGTCAAAATTGATGCAAAGGGAAGGAAAGGTGACTGAAATGCTGACAAAAACAATCGTTTCTTCTGTGTTGATACTTGCAGTTCTGGCGGTCAGAGCAGTATTTCAGAAAAAAGTCAGTCCTGTTTTTATTTATGCATTATGGCTGATAGTGGCAATCCGTCTTCTGATGCCGGGAATGCTGCTTTTCAGCCCGGTCAGTATTATGAATACAAATATATGGCGCATGGGAAGTGCTTTGCTTGCACAGGAGATGGAGCGGCAGGACAGAGAATACAAACAGCAGCAGTATCAGGCATATTATGAGCAGATAATACATGAACAGCGTAATGGGGCTGTAGGAGAGATGGAAAATACAGGCGGAACAGAAGCAATAGAGCTAAAGTGGCAGTGGTCAGGAACGACCTTTGGCAGGATAAGGCAATTTGCGGAAATTGCATGGGTGGCAGGCATGGCAGTTACAGCCATAATTTTTCTGTGGAAGAATCTTTCCTTTTATCATTTCTTACGTCTGTCAGGAAAAAATTTGACAAAAGCAGCGGCGGGCAGGAGGAATATACCGGTATTTCTTGTGGGAGATAAGCTGACTTCCCCCTGTTTGTTTGGACTGATGCCGGCAATCTATCTTCCGGAAAAAACAAAATGTCAAAAGGAGGAAGAGGTTTTTTGCATTTTGGAGCATGAACTGACTCATTACAGGCATGGAGATCATATATGGGCTTTTTTGAGAATGCTCTGCCTGATTATTCACTGGTACAATCCCCTGGTATGGCTTAGTGCAAAACTGTCTGTTGAGGATGGAGAACTGGCCTGTGACGCCGGATGTATCAAAAGACTTGGTGAGTCAAAACGCTGTTTTTATGGAGAGACGCTTCTGGCAGCAGCTTCATACTCCAAAGAAGGAAAAGAGGGATTTAAAGCGGCAGCAATGATGCATTCAGGAAAAAGATTTATGAAAAAAAGGGTTGAATTTATTGCCGGAAGGCAGAAATACAGTGTAATTTTACTGGCTGTAATGATGATAATCATGTTTTTGGCGGTTGAATGTACTTATACCGGAACTGTGCAGATGGAGGAAAACAGGGGAGAAAGAACCGGCAGCAGTACAACAAACACAAATTTCAGGTAGAAGACTGAAAGAAACCTGCTTTCAATCCACCCTGCTTTAAATGTTCGTGAAAGCAGGCAGATGGGAACAAAAATTTTGGTATCGCAAATGGGGTTAAGGTATTGAATATTTGTCAAAAATGATTATAATTTAATTAGATGCTATTTACCACTTAGATAATTTGTACATATTTTATCTGCATATTGGTATTGAATTAAATTATTCCTAATAAAACCTTATCACAGCGGCTACTGGTACTTTTTCATGAAGAAGACAAGGAATATTCGATCGTCACTTTTTTGATCGGGGGGGGTAAAATAAGGGGAAATACCGCTATGATGATAAAAAAGAAGGCTGACGAATGAGAAGCGTCGAAGGGAAAGCTGACGGTACAAAAAGCGTCAAAGGGAAAGCTGTGAATTCAGTAGAAGGAGAGGTTTTATTTCATGAAAAAGAAGGAAAATATTGAAAAAAAGCTGACAAGCTCTTTTTTCAAAGTAGCGGCAATTGCGGCAACAGCAGCAATTGTGGGTTTGATTGCACTTATTGTGATGTCTAACAGGTATTCATATGCGCTTAAGAATTTTGGTTTTGCGCAGGGTGATATTGGAAAGGCATTGTTTGAATTTGCAGATTCAAGATCGTCGCTCCGGGCAGCAATCGGTTATGATGATGCAGATGCAATTGCAACTGTAGTAAAGCAGCATGAGGAAGGAAAAGTAAAGTTTGCTGAGTATTTTGCACAGATAGAAAAAACAGTTGTATCAGAAGATGGAAGAAAAACTTATGATGAAATCAAGGCGGAGCTGGATCATTATTGGGAGCTGGATGCCCAGATTATGGAACTGGGAGCCACTACGGACAGAGAGCTTTGTGTACAGGCGCAGGAAATGGCTCTTGGCGAACTGGCAGATGATTATAACAGCATTTATACCAAGCTGGAAAATCTTTTGAACGTGAAGGTCAATGAGGGAAATGACTTGTCTGCAATGTTAACAATCATCGCGGCTGTTTTAATTGCAGTAATAGTGGTTATGATTGTAATTGCAATGTTGTTGGCTCTTAAAATCGGAAAAGGCATGGCAAAGAGCATTGCAGATCCTTTAGGAAAATTGGGAGCACGCCTTAAAACATTTGCAGAAGGGGATCTTTCCTCAGAGTTTCCGGAAGCAAATACCGGAGATGAAGTGGAATTAATGACCAAGGATGTTATACAGATGGCTGATAACCTGAATGTGGTAATTGGCGATATCGGTGAAGTTTTAGGTGAGATGGCTGATGGTAATTATGCAGTGAAATCTAAAGTTCCTGACAGGTATACCGGCGACTTTAAGAAATTATATGAATCCATGCGTACTATGAGAAATCAAATGAAAGATACGCTGGTTGCAATTGGAGAAGCAGCCAAGCAGGTATCTGATGGTTCCGGAGATCTGGCAACTGCATCCCAGTCTCTGGCAGAAGGCGCTACAGATCAGGCATTGGCAGTACAGGAGCTTCATGCAACTATTTCCGATATTACAGAAGGCATGGAAAAGAGTGCGGAAAGCGCAGATGATTCTTACATAAAGGCACAGCAGTATGCAAGTGAAGCTGACCACAGCAAGGATGAAATGCATACAATGATGAAGGCAATGGAACGCATCAATGATACCTCCACAAAGATTGGAAATATTATTTCTGAAATTGAATCCATTGCGGCACAGACCAATCTGTTGTCACTAAATGCTTCCATAGAGGCGGCAAGAGCCGGTGAAGCAGGACGTGGATTTGCAGTTGTAGCTGATCAGATCAGAGAACTGGCAGATCAAAGCGCCAAGGCGGCAGTTGATACAAGAGAATTAATAGAAGGTTCATTGAAGGAAATTTCAGATGGTAACTCATCCGCAGAACGTGCAGCAAATGCAATTGAATCTGTTGTGGAAGGAATTAAGCAGATTGCAGATTTCTCCAAGAATTTGAAGGTTATGGTGGGAGACCAGACAGAAGCAATGCGTCAGGCTGAAATAGGAGTTAACCAGATTTCAGAAGTAGTACAGAGTAATGCGGCAACTGCCGAGGAAGCTTCTGCTACCAGCGAAGAACTGTCAGCACAGGCAACAATGCTGGATGAACTGGTTGGACGGTTTGTACTTGAGTAAACCAGCCACAACATAATGAAGCATATATAGATAGTTGATTAGCGAACAAAGCCCTTTACCGGCATCTGCCGGCAAAGGGCTTTAATTGCGATATGGCATTGCTGACAACAGGGAAATCAATTTTCAGATTCCGGAAAAATGTGTGTGCGCTATTGGAGAGAGTGTCATTCCGAAATATTTCTTAAGGAGTCCTTACAAAAACGTCAGTGGTTAGTGAGGTTAAGAGCTGCCTGCAGCTCACGAACTTACCACTGTTACGTTTTTGTAGAGCGAGAGCGTGACGACGAAAAAATATTTCGGAATGACACTCTCTCCAACATTACATACCCTCACCGGAATCTGAAAATTGATTTCCGTGTGCAGGCAACACTGTAGTTGACTTGAAAAGAAGCATATGATACCATGTAAACAAATGTTCGATTTCAAGATGTTTAAGTTTATCCAAAGGAGACAGTTTATGGAGCAGTTATCACTTTTTTCAGAAGAAGTTAACCGGAATGCCCCCCTTGCCAGCAGACTGCGCCCCCAGACGCTTGAGGATTATATTGGCCAGGAGCACTTGGTGGGGAAGGGGAAAGTACTGAGGAAAATGCTGGATGAAGACTGGATATCGTCCATGATATTCTGGGGGCCTCCCGGTGTAGGGAAAACTACCCTTGCCAGAAT
>VSNT01000357.1 GCA_009774465.1 Lachnospiraceae bacterium | reverse complement strand
GGGTACCAGGAGGAGAACAGCTTCCACTGCCATGGGCTGAAGCATATCCTTCGGGTGCTGCTGGTCTCCCTCGTCTACTTTTATAACGCTGGCGATCCTCTGAGCGCCGCAGATAAACGGATCCTAATCTACTTCAGCCTGCTGCATGATATTGGGAGAGTGAACGATGACAAGGATGACTGCCACGGGGAAAAGTCCGTGGCCCTAATCCACTCCAAGGGCCTGCGGCTCAAAGACCTGCCGATGGGCAAGAAGGAATATCGTATTGCGGAGCTGCTGATTCGATACCACTGCCGTGATGACAGTATGGGGGAGAAGGCGATCCTGTCCGCTCCCGGCCTGAGTCAGAAGGAGAAAGCCCATGCCATACACCTGTATCAAATCTGCAAAGATATGGATGGGCTGGACCGCGTACGGTTTAACGGCCTGGACTACCGGCAGCTGCGCACTGATTATGGACGCCGTCTGCCGCTGATGGCTGGTGCCCTGCTGAAGGAATCGCTGGTTGAAGCCTTGGATATGCAGTTTTGACAGCAAGAACACTTTTAGGAGAGTTTATCAAAAAATTATATAACATGAGGTGCATACTATGTACACAGAAATCAGAAACAATTATACTTGGGGACCTGCTGTTGAGCCTGGCCGCATTGCCCCGGAGTGCGGCGATCTGCTGGCGGCAGTCACAATTGACGGCTGGAGGACCGCCGGTGATACAGAGCAGGGAGCTGTCATCGCCACTGTGATTTTGACAAAACACGGGGATATCGTAACTGACTTCCATGACAACGGCGCTCGGATGGATACCCAGGTGTTGTCCGCCATCAAGGAAGCAAAGCAAACCTTGAAGGATATCTGGTCCGATGGGAAAGAACGCCGGCGGCGGACACGCAAAGAGGGCGAGGGCAGCGTGACATTTCAAAAGGTCCTGTATGTGCCTAGCTCCGTTCTGCAGACGATTCGCGGATACCTTCAGGCGGAATCGAAAGCTGAGTATCAGGGCGAGGACAACACCATCATCTATACCGCAAAGTTCCCCGACGGGAAACAGATGGACATTAAATGCTGTGGATGCCAGGAGGATCCATCCTGGACGGAAGCTGTGCTTTTTGATAAAAGCGGATACCAGCTATGTTTCACCGAGGTTAAGGAAGAATTTGAAGGTCCCTGGGAGTTGGAGTATAAGGGTACACTCTATTGCGTGGATGTCAGGCCGGACACCTCCGACCCCAAATAGGCGGTTGACAATGCGTGTAAAATAACATACAATGTAGACAAAGGGGGAAGCACTATGTCTAAGAATGTTAGTATGAACATCCGCGTGGATGAAAGCACTCGCTTAGAGGCTGAGGGCATCTTTGAGCAGCTTGGCCTTACCATGAGCGGTGCCATCAATATGTTCCTCAAACAGGTGGTGCGTGAAAAAGCGGTTCCCCTGTCTATGGAGCTTGATCCCATGTTCACGTCCAGGACGGTACAGGAGGACATGGAAGAGGCAAGAAGAATGCGTGCAGAAGGGGTTGGCGGTGTAGACGCTGATGACCTGGCCGCTCAAATGGACGCTATTATTGCTAGGGCTGAGGCAAGATTGTGATATGGCGAAACAATATGAGGTCACCATTTCCCCTCGGGCAAGCCGGCAGCTAATTGCTCATGCAGAATTTTTATCAAGGAAGAGCGTCAATGCAGCTGCCCGTTTATCTGCCGAGTATAAAGCTGTTATCCAGACACTCAAAGCAAACCCGTTTCAGTTTCCTGTCGATCCTAATTCGGACTTGGAGTCTCCACCTCGTGTTGCACTGTTTGCCAAACGATATCAACTTTATTTTGATGTTGATGAAAAGTGCGTTTATGTAGGTGCTGTACGAGACTGCCGTCAGGATCCCACAAGTCGTTAGTGGCAAAGTAATTATAAAAATACGGGGGTGAAGCTCAAACTTCGCCCCCGTATTTTTATGGTTATTTTGTGCGCTTATGGATAGCTCCTCTTGTTGCGCTGGCTGCATAATGGGACCATCCTATGGCCAGTAAAGTAAGACGTGGCTTGGTTCCAGGCCACTGTGAGTAGATGTGCAGATGCCCCTGCTGTTCGGTGGCGGTTGCGCTATCTGCGCAGATCATGCTTTTGAGACGGTTGTGGCGATACGGGTCAGCAGAGGAATGTCCATCGGCTCAGGCTCGTCTTTCAAACTGTTGGCAATATCCTGCAAACGGAAGCTAATCAGCAGGCTATTGTGCTCCATGTGGAAATACTGCTCAATTCTTTGAAGTTCCTGCCACCTGCGTATCAGTGCTTCCTGCTCCAAGTATTCCGGGACGGGCTCTCGGTCCACCCAAGTGCCGTCCGGGCGCCGGTAAGTACGATACCGCGGAAAGTGCATCTTGCTCAGTTCCTTCAGCCGGTCAAAGATATCTTCTCGTTCTTGTGCCAATGTTTTATGCTCGGTCATATGCTTCCCTCCGTAGTCTAAAACCCATTCCAGAGTTGACGTCCCTGATACTCAAAGGTCTGGGCATCATCACAGTCCTGGCACGTCAATTCACGGATCCGTTTCCGAGACCGGGACAAGAACACACGGTTGCGAATCCGGCTCATGGGCTGCCGCTTGGCCAGCATTTCATCAAAGTCCACGACTGAAGCGTAATCATCAGGGTAATTGCGCTGGATATAGTGGAAGAAGTAATTTTTGTGGTATGGGCAGATCAGGCAGGCGCTGGCCTTGCTGTCCAGCCCCCACTCCTCCAGGTTGTACCGATAGCAGTCCTTGCGCTCCCAGCCCATCTCGATCAACGGGTAGCAATTTTTGAACATCCTGTTCCGGCTGGGAAAGGATCGTTGAGACTCCTCTTTGGAAAATCCGATGTGCAGTTCATGTGTCCCAACATCCTCTGGCCGCAAGTGCTGATATGGCCTATAGCCTAGCAGCTGATACCGGACAAACTTCTGAATCATGATGATCTTATAGTCCACCGTACAGGCCCTGCGCTGTATACAGCCTTCTTTCCCATCCTCATTGATTGTCCAGAACGGCATAGCTGAGACCCTGCTTGTTCCAAAATTTTTCATATAGTCCTGATAGAGGTTGCTCCGCAGGACATAGAATGGTACACCGCAGTCTTTGCAGGCGGCTTCGATGAACTTGACCTGCTCCGGTACCCACACTGGTTCAATCCCCAAATCGCAATAGATAATTGCATCATATACCGGAACCTTGGGAAATGCGAAAGGTGCTCCCAGCATTGCTGATTTGGCGTTCACACAGCTCTGCAATGCTAAAGCAGTACTTTGCATTCCAGCTCCACAACTAAGTATTTTCAAAATCACCCTCCTACGCAATTACTTTCTGACAAATCCAATTTGGCCAGCGTATCTCTGGAAACATTGACGCCCAACTAGACTCGTCATAGAACATCGAGCAGTTTAAAACTCCTTCATAAACGTCAGGATACTGCGTCCGGAACTTCTTGATAGCTTCGTCAAGGGACGTAGCCACCACCTCTACCCAGCCATCTGGGTATGGAAAATGCGTTGAAAACTTTGCATCGTCTTCCCCAAAGATGAAATAGTACCGCATAGTAATTAGTGCTCCTTTCTAATGCGAATCAAGGTTTAAAAGCAAGAGAAGGGGGTAGAAAAACAGCGCAAAAGAGTAGAGAATGTAAGTATGTGGCAAACAAATCTCATAA
>VSNT01000356.1 GCA_009774465.1 Lachnospiraceae bacterium | reverse complement strand
TGGTAGGAAATATCTCCCCGGTATGGATGCTGGCAGCCCCAAACCGCGCCTGCACCTCGGCCACAATCTGGGCGATTTCCTTGGACTGCTCCGGTGCTAAACTGTATCTTCCGCACATGCTGCTTACTCCTTTCGAGGATGAAGGCCGGACTGCCCTCATATACTGAGGACATGAAGCCTGTGATTTTGCATTCGGATATGAACAATTTCTATGCCAGCGTGGAGATCCTATATGATCCCACGCTGCGGGACAAGCCAGTGGCGGTGGCTGGAGACGAGGAGGCCCGCCACGGCATTGTGCTGGCCAAAAACGATATTGCCAAACGGTTCGGCATCCGCACCGGGCAGGTGCTGTGGGAGGCCCGGCAGCAGTGCCCCGGCCTGGTCTGCATCCCTGCCCATTATGAGCGTTACCTCGCGTTCTCCGCCCAGGCCAGGGACATCTATACCAGTTACACAGACCAAGTAGAGTCCTTCGGCCTGGACGAGTGCTGGCTGGATGTCACTGGCTCTGTGGGGCTGTTTGGGGAAGGGCCGGCCATCGCCGATGATATCCGGGGCCGCATGAAGCGGGAGCTGGGGCTGACCGTATCGGTAGGTGTGTCATTTAATAAAGTATTTGCCAAACTGGGCTCGGATATGAAAAAGCCCGACGCCACCACGGTCATCACCCCGGAGAACTATCGGGATAAGGCTTGGAGACTTCCTGTGAGTGACCTGCTTTATGTGGGCCCTGCCACCACCCGGAAGCTGAACCAGTATGGGATCACCACGATTGGGGAGCTGGCCCAGGCCAATCCTGATCTTCTGTACTGGCTGCTGGGCAAAAACGGAATCATGCTCCATCAGTTTGCCAACGGGCAGGACCACTCCGGCGTCCGGCGCTATTATGCAGTACCGCCCATGAAGAGTATTGGTAACTCCACCACTGCACCCCGGGATTTGGTCAGTGAGGATGATGTAAAAATTACCCTCATGGCCCTGTGCGAAAGCGTGGGAGCCAGACTCCGGGAGCAGAATTGCCTTTGCTCTACCGTGGCTCTGGGTATCCGGGACAACCGCCTGCTGTCCTATGACCGGCAGGCCAAACTCAACCATCCCACAGCGAACACATTGGACATCTGGGAAACGGCCGTGGAGCTGTTCCGGAGGCATCATACCAGCAGGGAGCCTGTGCGCAGCCTGTCGGTGAAGGCCAGCGGACTGACACCGGCGGACGGCGTTGTGCAGTTGTCGCTGTTCCCAGAAGAGCAAAAAGCCCAGCGCCGGGCCGACATCGACCGGACGCTGGACAAAATCAGGGGCAAGTACGGGTATCGCAGCATCCGCCGGGCTATTGCGCTGGTAGACCCGGCTTTGGACCTGGATGCTAAAGAGGAGCATATCATCCATCCCATTGGTTTTCTGGGGACACTCCATGAATAGCATCTAGGCAGTTTCCCGCATAGACGTGGGGCAGGTAAGTCTGAACCTGCTCAGCCAGCAGACCTGCGCTACGAATATTAGATCCCCAATCCACCATCCGGTGCAAGGAAAGGCCCAGAACAGGTTTTGAAGAATCCTAAAGCAAATGAGCAGCCAAGTTTTATTTAATAATTTTTCTGGTGTAGGATACAGTGAACACTGCCAAAATGATCATTCCAAGTGTTTTTTGAACCAATGAGATAGTGTGCGCAATTGGGGATACTATTGTGATTCCACAATCAACTTGAAAGAATTGGAAAAAGCTAAAGTAAATCGACAGGATAAGCGGGGATGAAGATGGAACGGTTGTGCCATAGCAGAATATTCCTGCATTGTGATTGAGCAAGGCATAGCTGCCTGCGAACCCTGTTATAAGCAAAAGCACAGAACATAAGAATTTGAACGGCTTTGTCGCATAGGCTCCACACATGATATCCAAAAGAATTGCCTCAACAGAAAATGACAGGAACCCTGCTATTGTGCCAAGAAGGATTCCTACCCAAGCTAAGTAATAATGCTGTACCTCATTTGCTGCGCGCGAATTTTTAAGTTGGTGGAATTGTATTGTTTGACTGTCTATCTTTGATAAGTTTTGGTATCTGCGAGCCAACAGATAGTATTGGTCTTCAAGTGTGTAATTCCCCATTGTGGTAGCGTTCTCTTTAAGAACTCGCAGCTGCTGTGCTTTTTCAGCATAAGATGTATCACATAGTTCCCAGGTCAGATCCAAATGCTGCTCATAAAAGCCCACCATGTCTGCTGGAGTTGGTTTTCGATCTCCAGCAATTGACGGATTATCTGAGTCAAATATGGATTCTGGACAATAAATCTTTTTTTGCTGGCGAAAAAGGTGCTTACTAAACTGATTTAGGATTCGTATTTGTCCCAAATTCAGAGTTCCAAGCAAGCAAATGTTAATATAGTTTCGATAACCCTCATTACCCAAAATGAGGGTATTCCCTATGGTGCTGTTTTGAATTGATATGTATCTGGCGGATCCAACATCAAAATCGGCACGTATAGAAAAAACTACTCTATAGCACAGCAGACTCCTAATTTCGGAATTTGTGAATCCAATACTCCCACTGCTCAATTCAAAATCAGTAAAAATGAAGTCTCCATCTGAATTTTGCATGTCGAAAAAGTTTAAATTTCGCTGCTCAAAGTTGCAACTGGCAATTTGAATCCTGCCGCTCAAGCCTTGGCTTTCAGAAAAGTCCAAGTCTCCTTTTTTGAAATCAGACACATGAAAATAAAAGTCAGAGCCACCCATATCAACACGGCTAAAAATTAAGTCTTGCTCCCCAAATTTACAGCCGACAAATTTGACTGTTGCATGATTGAAGCTGCAATCGGCAAAACTCAAATCATACTCAGTCTTAACATATGAGAAATCGACATCACCCCCTTGAAATTCACTCTTATCGAACACGGTCCCACATACGGAGTCAGTCGGATTAAAAATTGCCCATGAAAAATCCACGCAAGTCCTGTCCTTATCTGATCTTGGCATAAATACCGCATTTTCAGCACTGCTAATAGTAATTGTGACATATTCGTTTTTATTAAGATTATAAATGTCCCGATACTCAGATAGCGAAAATCCCTTCACAATGCAGTTTTCCAATGAGATAGGTTTCCCCGTTCTTATCTTCTGATAAAGTGCTCGTAATTTTCTCTTGCCTATTGTTATCATACTATCCATGCGGTACCGCACCTCCATCGGAGTTATGAATCCGAAACCCAAAAGTCTGTATTCTTCCGTTTTTCAAACTCTTGGATTTCGTCCGATGTCGCTTGTCTAATATTTTCTTTCCCGCAGTCTGGGCAGCAGTCTGCGGGTACTTCCTGGGAAAATAGGAAATGGCAATTATCACATGCATATATCATTTTCTCGCCTCGCTTTCGTGTCTACTTAGTTTAGCACGCAGCGGGGCTTTTTTCAATCTAAAACAAAAAGGAGGCCAACCAGGTGAAGTGCCTGATGAAATATCAGTGGGTCAAGCTCCCACGCGACCAGATGCCTCCCTCTAAAGGTATCATGGGCGCCTGGGCTCGGCTGGCCGCCAGGGCTGCCTTTCGGAACGGGCAAGCCCACTACTGCGGATATGTCAACCAAGTTACCATCGGTTCCTGGGCTGGCGGAATTGTTGGCCTCAAGAGCATCTTGGGTATCAAGAACCGAAAAAAGGCCCTGGAAATGATGAACAAACTGACCCAGTTGGGTTACATAGACTATGAACTAAACCCTAAAACAAAGAAACTTACCTATCAAATTAAGGACTGGGTGGTTCAGTGCTCCGGCGAGCCCTGTATGGGCACCGAGGCCGTCTATGCCACCCCAGGATACGGCTTCCTGTGTCTGCCCCGAAACATTACCCAGCGTCTCGCTGAGGCGCACTATCGCTTTGATGAGTCGGACGCATGGCTGGACCTCTGGTGCCACACGGTATGGCAAGAGACCAGCAATGCGTTTTCTCATATGGTGCCTACTGTCCAGTTTGGCAAATATGGCGCTATTTTGACCCTGGAAACCCTTGGCCATCGTTGGGGATGGGAAAAGACGAAAGTATGGCGGTTCTTCAAAAAACATGCGGATGCCTTCCCACTGCAAAAACTGCCAGGCTCTTTCGGCTGCCTAATCTTCAACACCAGCTACCCTGCAGGAACCTCTTTTTCACTGCCAGAACCTGCACAAGTCCAACGCATTTTAGAGGAAATACGCATTTGTGGCAGAAATACGCACATCAAAAGCTGCAACGACCATGAACGAATGAATCAGTGGATCGCTTGGTACAGTCGCAGGGTCATACCGAAGCTTTCACAAGCGCAGCCAAGCCCTGCGGCTGAGGAATGCCGTGTTGCAGTTTCGGGCCGCCTTATTACGCGCGCGTATTTTTCTCTGTGTAGGCATTGTAATAGTTTCAAGGAGGACTGCCAGGGTATAGAGGAAACTTCCCCGGCCGAATTTGAACTTTTGCCCAGGGCCGGGCCTAAAACCGGTCCATCAGTCGATACAGGAGGCATTGAATATGGAACATATGAAGGAACTTCACTCTGGTGAGCAGGCTGGAACAGCCGTGTCCGTACAGGCGGAGCAGATACTCTCTCTGCTGGAGCGGCGGGGTATTGTGG
>VSNT01000355.1 GCA_009774465.1 Lachnospiraceae bacterium | reverse complement strand
AGAAACTCCTGGTCAGCGATAGACGGATTGCATTGATAGGCTGTGACCAAATCGCCGCCGTTGGTTTTCTCTGGATTCTCCACATAGTCCGTCACCCGGCCCAGGGCTTCGGCCACGGTCCGGCCCTTGCCACTATGCAGCGGCATCAATCGTGTTGTCGCTATCTTCAAAACCTCCCCTCAAAAGAAAATGGTGGTGAGCGAAAAATCTTCGCCCACCACCAGACTGTCATTGAATTTTCGATAGCTGCTCCAAAATGCTCCCGAACAGACCGCTGGCCTCCGTCAGCTTTGCGGTGATCTCGTCCACCTCGTCGGGATAGACCCCGCCGCCGGAATTGACCCGACGGGCAATCTGATTCACATTGTTGGAGGTATACCGCAGGAGCTTGGCACACTCGTCCAGTTCCTTGATTTGCAGTTGGACAATGTAGCCGTCAATACACATCTTCCGAATATAGGCGCTCATGTTGTGAACGCCCATCAGTGCCATCCTCTGTTCGATTAGGCTCCGTTCCTCGTCTGTAACTTTGAAATAGATACCGCTGGTTTTACTTTTCGCCATAGTCCCCCTTATCGCCGCTTCTGCCAAACGAGGTCATAGCCGAGAGTGTCAGCCAGTTCCACCGCCTCTTTGTAGCGCAGGGACTCCCGGCGCAGCTTGTCGGAGAGATTGGGGACGCTGGGGCTCCATCCGTACTGTTCCGCCAGCTTTTCCACTAACTCGCTCATGGTGAAGCCCTCTCTGACAATGTATGCTTTGATTTCGTTCCTGATATTCATAATCATATCTCCTTCGATAATCGTATTCGCCATCCGGCGTAGAATTTGAAAGCGCCCCCAGCGGCCTGGGCAAGCTGTTCGCAATGCCCAGGTCACAGGAACGCATATCGAGTTTCAGCGTTCAGCGTGAAGTCATGGGTCACCGTGAAAACCAGCAGAGGACAACGTACCGTGTTCGCTGTCCAGCGTTGCGTGTTTCCATGAAAAATCGCAATTCTGACGCTGTTTTGTTCGCTGATTTCACATGGATTGAAATTTAGGACACAAAAAGGGCGGTCTGCTTGACGCAAACCGCCCTCCGGCACAGCATAGTCAATTTTGAGCCGCCGCCCGTTTCTTCTTTTCACGGGAGCGCCGGGAGTATTCCCGCTGCTTTTCCCGTTTCTTCCGCAACCGCTCCTGTTCCGCCAGTTCCTCCGGCGTAGGCTCCGGGAGCGGTACATCAAACTTACCGATGAACTTCAGATAAATGTCGACCTCCTGCATCCGCTCACCGCTGGACCTGTCCGGCGCGTGGACAACGATCTTATCCACGAACTCCAAGATCATCGGCGTGGTCAGCATAGAAAAATCAGTGTACCGCTTGACAAGCTCCAAAAATTGATCTGCCCGGTCCGTGTCGGCGTTGAACGCATCCAATTCTGCCTGTTCCCGCACGATTGCCGCGTCCAGTTCCTCCTGCTCCTGTTCATATCCGTCCGACAGCAGCTTAAACCGCTTCTCCGTCAAACTGCCCGTGGCAAAGGATTCATAGAGCTTCTTTATCAGCCCGTCCAGTTCTGCGGACCGTTTGCGGTCCCGGTTCAGCTTGCGTTTCAATTCCTTCGCGGCGTTGTCCTGCCGAAGTTGGGAGGCGGCGCGAATCTTCTCGACAAAGCCCTTTTCATCGGAGATCGCATAGGTACTGACAGTCTTGATGGTATCCAGCAGCAGCGTACGGACTGCCCTGGTGGTGATATAGTGGCTGCAACACTTCTGCTCGGAGTGTTTGGCGGTCAGCATATAGGTGGAGCAGTTGTAGTTATCGCTGGGATAGAGGCCGCTGTCAGGGTCAGGTTCCCACCCCTCTTTCAGCGCCCTGCCTCTGCTTCGATGGTTATACATCCTGGCCCCGCACTCGGCGCAGAACAACAGCCCCGTCAGGGGATTGGCCTCGCCCGTGGTGTCCGTCCGGCGTACTGTCTGCCGTGACCGTTGGGCCAGTTTCCAGGTTTCCGGGTCAACAATGGCCTCATGGGTGTTTTCAAATGGTAGACAACGCCTGCGTACAACGTCACTTATACGCAGGTTTAATCGATATTTGGCAAATCTGCTGCAAATTGCCTTAGCAAATTCGTTATAATCACATATTGAGAGGTATTGCTTATGCAGGCTTGGGTGAGGTTTTTTGTGCTCAAACCTGCTTTTATTCATGTTTAAGAAAGTGAGGCCATCATGAAAATTCCGTATGGGTATGTTTTAGTTAACGAGGAAATCATTGTTCAAGAAGAAAAGGCAGATGTCGTCCGCAGTGTATTTGAATACTATCTTGCTGGTGCCAGTCTAGGGAAAGTTGTAGATATGCTTTACGCAAAAGATATCCCTTCTCCATCTGGTAATCTGAAATGGGGCAGAGCAACGATAGACAAACTCCTATCTAATGCAAAATATATTCCTATGGTTGGAATAGAGACATACACAGATACCCAATTCGAACGGGAGCGCCGGTGTAACGTGGATTACGATAAAGCTGGACATCCTCGAAAGACGGCCAGATACCAATCTCCACCCCTTGAAATAAATTGAGTCTATTCAAATCTCGTTTTTTCTGTTATACTGGCAGAAAAAGGAGAGAACTGGACCATGACAGTGGAAGAAGTAAGTAACCTATACATACGCATTGCGTTCCAGTATGAGTCTGCACTTAATCAGCTTGTCGATAAGGGATTGGTGGACAAGGATTTGGCAGACAAGAGCAGAAAGACCTTTTATGATTCATTGGATGAAGAAAAGCTGCGAATATCGCAAAAGATAGGAAATCATACCGAAATTATGCACCGCTATATTCGTGGCATGATCTGCGAGGACATGGTATCGTTGACAGAACTGGCAAGACAATACTCAGCGGATTCTCCTGGGTATGTCATTCAAAGCTGGATGCGGAGCCGCAATACTTTGGAGTTCCTTCGTCAATGGGAAAATGACATGAATGAGGAGTTCGATGATAAGGTCTGTGAGGAACTGATTCATCAGGCCCATACGACATCGCTGACCGTTACGCCATCGTTGTGGATTAGGAGGACACACGCAGTTGGGATGCGCGTGAAACAGGGTAAAGGCGGAGGTGTGCGTGCTTACCCCGAGATTGCGGCAGATTTTCTCTTATGGCTTGACCCGGCGGAGAGACTTGCTCTAGTCAGGCTAGCACAAAAGGGAAAAAGCGGGGGAAAATAATATTTTGTTATAAAAACGGAAGTGAAACGTATTGAGGAAAATCCGTATCTGCAATATTTTATCTGGATGAAGGAACACGAAACATACCCGATCAGAGCGTCCAAACTGGTGGTATTTCGGAAACGATTCAGCGAGAAAGGCCTAGCAACAACTCTAGAGGCAACTCAGTTGTCTGTGTTATTTGGCGTTATCTTGTTGCTTTTGAATCTCTCCAGATTCCTCAGGACAGCTTTCGCTCTCTTTTGTCTCTTGTTTGTGATTGCTGCTTTGCCTGGGTTGCGGAGCAGAATCTAGATAAAGAAAGCGCTCGCTGTTGGTGCTGACCATTAAGCGGGTACTTTTCCTCTAAAAATTCCAATTTAATTCCGTATTGCCTTGCGTTTGAATAGCTGATTTAGTATAATGCATATCATCTGAGTTGAAATGTGAGATCAGAGAACAAAAATTGCTGAGAACAGCGAGGAGCAGTTCCTGGTGATAAAGGGGAAATCAAATTGCCTAAAGTAGAATTAACCAGCATGTGTGCCCTGATATCGGAGGGGAAAGCTCTGATGATCGATAGGATAAAATCGTGGCCTGGCTGGGCGTTTCCGGGAGGTCACCTAGAGTATGGCGAAAGTATGATGCAGTGCGCTGCCAGAGAGCTTCAGGAAGAAACGGGACTTTGTGTGGAAGCTTTGAGGTTTAAGGGCGTGGTAAATATTTTTAATACCGTTACAAAAGAACGGCATATTATCTTCAATTATGTGGCAGAGGGCTTTACGGGAACGCTTGTGGCGGGTGGCGAAGGGCACGTCGCCTGGATCGACCTTGATAAAATCCCGGATCTGCCCCTGGCGGAGGGAATGGAATACCGTCTACCCATCTTCCTGGCGGAGGGGATTCGGGAGCTTTACATAGAATGGGACGAGGAAAATCACTATACGAAGGTGGAATACCATAAACTGTGAGGTGAAACCTATGGGGAAAGATTTTGAGAGAGAATTGCAAAACCTCGACTTGATTTATCAAGGAGCCCTTGCCGGGGATATCGGGGTCCTGACAGGTTTTTTGCAAAAATACATCCATCTGCCCTTCCTCAGCGTCGGGTCGGGCGGTTCTCTTTCGGTGGCGCATATTTTTGAATACCTTTGTGCCAAAAGCGGAGGAATCGCGAAAAGCCTTACCCCTATGGAGTTGACTCTTTTCAGTAAACAGATGCAGGAAATGGCTGTGCTACTGTTTACGGCAGGAGGGAGGAACAAGGACTCCATTCACGCTTATCAGTATCTCTCGGAATTAGAACCGGAGGGTCTACTGACGTGTTGCATGTGTGCTAATGCGCCCATCAAGGAGTTTCAGCGGAACAATCTGCACAACGACTACTTTGAATACCGGATGCCCATACCGAAGGATGGCTATTTGGCGGTGGAATCCCTTGTGTCATCCACGGTGTTGCTGTGCCGGGCGTTTGAAGGT
Source organism: Lachnospiraceae bacterium (assembly GCA_009774465.1). Taxonomy (GTDB): domain Bacteria; phylum Bacillota; class Clostridia; order Lachnospirales; family Lachnospiraceae; genus Suilimivivens. The sequence goes on along the minus strand of VSNT01000355.1, from coordinate 868 downwards.
CTGACAGGAAGCAGCTTTTTCCGCCTTCCGAGTACGGTTTCCTGGGGTACCCACAAACCCTGGACAGAGCAGGTGAGGTCTATACTGGCAAAGGAAACCCTAATCGTCTTGCATGGTGGGATCACGACGCCGGCGGCTATTGATTTGGAATCCAAGTTCAGCGAGGTTTCATTGGGGAATATCCAACTTGTGGACTTCCGGAATTTCGCCCACGGGAGGCACTATTGGCTCTCCGACCGTAGGGACCGCACAGCGATTGTTTCCATGGCGGGAACCTCCATGGAAACAATCGCGGATAAAACCCTTGGACTGCTTCCGCAGGACATCCCGGTCATCCGTTTTGATGTTGAGGATAAGACAGTTGACGGGCTTTTCTCGTCCTTTGATTTTGTCTTTCAGCTTGTCTTACAGGCAGGCCTACTTCGCAGGATTAATCCCGGAAAGCCCAAAGTAGCTGATTTTGGAAAAAAGCTCTATCATCTGAGCTATAATATTTGCAATCAAGATGAGTTGAAGAACCGAAGAAAAGATCCCGTAGCCATGGCGGTATACCGAAAATATAGAGACATCCGATGTTGCGACGAGGAAGCATACCGGAAGGCGGGACTGGCTTATCTGCGAAGGCTAGTGGGCAAGATCTTTAAGGGTGTCATATTCGATTATGATGGGACACTATACGATAAGCACGGGGAAGTGGCTGGGGGAATCGCGGTTTTTGAACAGTTGAACCAACTCCTTTCCCGGGGGATCAAGATCGGAATCGCCACCGGTCGGGGGAAATCCGTGCGTAACGAATTGAAAAAGGTGATCTCAAAGGACTTTTGTCAGGAAGTAGTGATTGCCTATTATAATGGCGGCTGTATAGGGC
>VSNT01000354.1 GCA_009774465.1 Lachnospiraceae bacterium | reverse complement strand
TTCAGCAGTTCATATAACTGCCGGGGCTTCTCCACAGGCAGAAGGCCCCCGATGGGGTGGTACTTCACGGCGTACAGGCCGGCCTGCTTCTGGGGGATGGCGCGGGGGTGGTCCACCGTGCCGCTGTTGTCCCGGGCGATGTCGGCGGGGGCCTCCAGGCCGGTGAGCTCCAGACCGCCCTCCGCCTTGCGGGCGGCCACGTTTTTCAGGAACTCCTCCTTCAGCCCGTCAGGACCCAGCGTGTCCTGCATGTAGCGGGTGCGGGCGCGGGCCCGGTTCTCGTAGTTGCCGTGGGCGCAGAAGGTGTCCACCATGGCCTGGACGTAGTAGAGAACCTCCTGGGGATTCACATGCTCCTCCACCAGCACGCCTATGGAGGGCCGGGCCGCCCCCAGGCCTCCGGCGATGCGCAGGGCGAAGGTGCCGTCGGGCTGGGCCAGGAAGCCCATGTCCCGGAAGGCGCTGTGGACGCAGTCGTCCACCCCGTTGCAGAAGGCGATTTTCAGCTTGCGGGGCATCTTGATGTCCCGGCAGATGGACAGCAGGTACTTGGTGACCGCCTCGGCGTAGGGGATTACGTTGAAGGCCTCGCCGGACTGGACGCCGCTGAGGGGGCTGGCCATCACGTTCCGGGGGTTGTCCCCGCCGCCGCCTTTGGTGTAAATATCGACCTCTACCGCCTCCTCCATGAGGGGGGGCACCTGGCCGGCCGCCAGATCGTGGAGCTGGATGGTCTCGCAGGTGGTCAGCTTCATACGGCCCACCTTTTCCCGCTCCGCCACCTCGGCGAGGAATTTAAGCCTGGGCATGGTCAGCCGTCCGCCGGGCAGGCGCAGGCGGAGCATGTGCCTGGAGGCGTCCCGCTGGGCGTAGGAGCCCAGCCCGCCGGACACGCCCTTGTAGGCCTTCCGGTCAATTTCGCCCTTGTCGAAGGAGCCGATGGTCCCTTTAAAATTTTCAATCTCCGTGCGGAAGGTATCGGTCCACTGTTTGTTCATATGGTTTTCCAGCCTTTCCCTGTTTGATTTCTCTGGTTCACCCGGCCTGACCGGGAGAATTGTACTTTTCTTATTATACCAAAAGCAGGACCGGGATACAATGCCTGCGGTACATTTTTGACGGCTGTTTTTCGCACAAAACCGCCTGTCCGGACATAGGCTGAGACGTAAAATCGTTAATACGGAGGGTCGCTTATGACTGCTTTGCCACATATTCAATATTTTCTGGGAGCCAACGCCCCCACTGGCTTTTACTCCCTGTATGACCACCTGATCTCCCCAAAGGAGGCCCGGGCCGTCTATATTTTGAAGGGCGGGCCTGGCTGCGGTAAGTCCACACTGATGCGAAAGGTCGGCGCCTGGGCTGAAGAGGCCGGGCTGGACACGGAATACATCCTCTGCTCCGGAGACCCGGATTCCCTGGACGCTGTCACCCTCCCCGGCAAGGGTGTGGCCATCGTGGACGGCACCGCGCCCCATGTGGTGGTTCCGTAAGTACATTACGGGGGTTTTGTTCCTTTTCTTGAAAGAAAAGGAACCGAAAAGAACTTTGGCGAAAAACTTCGTTTTTCTTCCAAGTTTATCTTAAAACTTCCAGAAAACTTTGATCTCCTGCCGACCTGTAATTGGGTCTTTTTCACCGATTTCGATTCGGTCAATCAGCCCGATGACCAACTCCCGGGGAACCGTTTCCAGCTTTAAGAGCTCCTGGGCCCGTTCCATCAGATCGGTTCGGTCCTCTGAATGTTCCCTTTCCGCCAACTCCTCCTGGATAGAAGTAAGCCGCCGCTCCAGGCAGCCTTTTTCATCTAGAAAGGTCTGGTTCAGCTCCACGAACTGGCCCTCGCTGAGGATACCGGCCACCCTGTCCAGGTACAGCGTTTTCAGCGCCTGGCTGCGCTTTTCCATCTGGGCGGACAGGCTTTTCTGCTCCTGCTCCAGCGCCTCCCGGCGGGTGTCCTTTTGCGGCTGGAGGTCTTTGGGGTCCAGCTGGTAGTAGGTCTGGACGTAATAGCGGATGCGCTCCGAGATCAGGTCGATAAGCTGGTCCAGCCGCACCGAGTGCCGGGCACACAGTTTTTGACTTCCGCTGTCGGCATACAGCTTGCACCGCAGATAGGCCCGCTTGCCGTTGGAGCACTTGCTCATGGTGGACCCGCAGTCGGCACATTTCACCAGTCCGGCTAACAGGTGGGTTTCCCCTGTTCCGTCCGTCCGGGTACGCAGCTTCAACCCCCGTTGGACCGCCTCAAAGGTCGCCCGGTCGATGATCGCTTCGTGGGTGCCCTCCACCCGATACCACTTACTTTCTGGGGTATCAATAATAACCTTGGACTTGTAGCTGACCTTTCGCCGTCGGCCCTGAATCATCACGCCCGTGTACATCTCATTTGTCAAAATTCGACCTACAGTCACCTTGTTCCACAGGCCGCAGTCGTTCTTGATGGGATGATTGCAGGTCCAGCCCCGCTCTGTCTTGTAGCGGGTGGGGTTGGGGATACCCCGTTGGTTCAGCAGATAGGCGATGTTCTGACGGCCGTGGCCCTCCAGGGACCATTGATAGATTTGCCGCACCACCTCCGCCGCCTCCGGGTCGGGGATGATGTGGTTTTTGTCCGCCGGGTCCTTCCGGTAGCCGTAGATGGGAAAGCCGCCGATGTATTTGCCCTCCCGCCGTTTCAGGTCAAAGACCATGCGGACGTTTTCCGACAGGTCCTCCAGATACCACTCGTTTACCAGACCATTGATCTGCCGGGCCTTCTTGTTGCCCTTGACCTCCGTGTCGGCGTTGTCCGCTACCGCAATGAAGCGGATGCCCCAGATGGGAAACAGACCGTGGATGTACTTTTCCACCAGCTCCATGTCACGCGTAAAACGGGACTGACTCTTGCACAGGATGATCTGGAATTTTTTCTGCTTGGCGGCCTCGATCATGCGGTTGAAGTCGGGGCGGTCACTGTCTACCCCAGAGAAGTCCTCGTCGCAAAAAATCGAGTAGATATCCCAGCCGTGGTCGACGGCATAGCGGGTCAGCAGGGACTTCTGGTTCTGGATGCTCTCCGACTCGGGCTGATGCTTGTCTTCATCCTCCTTACTCAGTCGTGTATAGATCGCGCAAAGGATTTGTTACACCTCCTTCAAGGCGTAACTGCTCGATATCATCATACCCTATGAGCAGCCGCGTGGCAAGAAATTATTTTAAATGCCTTTGCCGATAAAATGGCAAAGGCATCATTTGTGTAGTTCTTTTGTGAGCCAAGTGGATACAACTGGATGAATAGTTTGAATTTGAGACGCAAGTGCAGTCGGATGATACTCAGTTAAAACTAGTATAGGACCTTTCATATAAAACACCTCCAAAAGTATACTTCTTTAGATTATATGCTGAAACGGATCGAAACAATGTTGCATTTTTTCGACAAGGTGATATACTAAAAGAAATATTCATTATTCCTCTTAAATAAACTATAAATAGAAAGGATACACAAAATGAACATATTACTCATTCAATTAAGTGATATGCATTGCCAAGTTACGGATCAAGAACTTACTAAAAAACTAGACAAAGCTGTTGATGTTTTAAGTACATTTACCCCTGTAGATCATGCAATGCTTATATTTTCTGGTGACTTAACTGATACCGCAAGCAAAAAAGAATACCAAATTGGAAGTTTTATGATAGGCAGATTCCTTAAAAATCTCGGCGAGAGATTAAATTGTGGTTTTATAAACACCCTTATTGTCCCCGGAAATCACGATATGGTTTTGCCTGAAGATTCTAGGAAAGCCTGCGATATAGAGCAATGGGATAAAAATGGCCACCTTGATGAGGAACTACAAAGATTATCTTTGTTTTTTAAATATGCTCAGTCTAAAAACTGCTTTAAATCCGATAGAATAGTTGATATTAGGACAATTTCCTTAGGTAAATTCAAAATACAAGTTTCCCTTATAAATTCTGCTCCCTATTCCACAAGAGAAAAAGAGGATAAACAACTTCATTATTTGCCTTCATATGTGGGCGAAAAAATATCGCAACCCAGTTCCAAAGATACTTTGAATATTTCAGTCTGCCATCATAGCTATGAGTTTGACGGAATGACCCACGACTACACCCACAAGGGCGGTGTCGTCCATACCGAGATTTTACTCCCCGACCACGCCCCCGCCGCTTTTTCAGACAGGGCGGTTTTGTGGAATGAGGTTGAGAAAATCGAGAAAGCAAAAAACGCCCAGCTTGCGCGGGAGATTGAAGTTTCCTTGCCCCGCGAACTGACGAGGGAGCAAAGCATTTCCCTTGTCCGCGAGTATGTGAAACGGCATTTTGTGGCGGCGGGAATGTGCGCCGACGTATGTTTACACGACACAGGCGGCGGCAATCCCCACGCCCATATCATGCTGACAATGCGCCCTTTTGACGAGCGCGGCGAGTGGGGAGCGAAGCAGAGAAAAGAGTACATTCTTGACAGGGACGGGAATAAAATCTATGACCCGAAAAAGCGGCAGTATAAATGCAAATCCATTCCCGCCACCGACTGGAACGAGCAGACCAAAGCGGAGGAATGGCGGGCGGCATGGGCGGGGCTTTGTAATCAAGCGTTAGAACAGAACGGACACGCGGAGCGTATCGACTACCGAAGTTATAAGCGGCAGGGGATAGACCAGATACCCACCGTCCATTTAGGCGTTGCCGCGTCCGCTATGGAGAAGCGCGGCATCCGCACCGAGCGCGGCGACCTTAACCGGGAAATCGAAGTGACGAACCAGAAGTTGCGGCAGTTAAAGGCGCGTATCTCCAAACTGCAAGACTGGTTGAAAGAGGAACAGGAGAATACCGAGCCGCCCACCCTTGCCGACTATATCCAAGGCATACTGTCACGCAAGGCACAGGCGGAGAAAGCGGGATATTCCCAATCGCTTTATAACCTTAAAGACGTGGCAAAAATGCTGAATTTCCTGCAAGCCAACAGCATTATGGATATGGCGGGGCTTGATGAAAAATTCAAGTCCATGATAGGGGAACAACTGGATATTCAAGGCAAGCTGAAACCCGTTGAACGGCGGCTTGCAACTCTGAAAAAGCATATTGAACAAGCCGACATTTATTTCAAATACAAGGGAAAGAAGCCGCTGACCGAAGCCGAGCAAATCCTATTTACAACGGCAAAAGATTATCTCAAAGGCGTGATGAACGGCAAGACCACAATCCCGACAAAGACATGGAAAGAAGAATACACCAAGCTGACCGCCGAGAGGAAAACGCTTAATCAGCGGTATCTTGCATTGAAAGAGGAAGTGAAAGAAGCGGAGAAAATCAGAAAGAGCGTTTACAGTATCTTGCGGCAGGAACAGCGGGAACAGCAACCCAGCAGAAAGCAGGATATGGAGCGATAACGGAAAGGGCGGCGGGAATAGTCAACACCTGCCCCGCCGCCCGGTTTTGGACTTTTATTAGACCGATAAACTGGAAGTTATTTTTTTGCTGAATCGGAGAAGATATCCTCCAGTTCAGATTTTCTTTTCAATTCAACTTCATCCCCACATTCACTTAAAAGGGGAAAACGCCTTGTTTCACTATCAATTCCAAGGATAGCAGGCATATCTGTTCCCGCTAAAATTTGCAGAACAAACTTACTGTCATCGGAGTTGATTTGTACAAGCGCTTCTTTTACAAGCGGATAAGCCGAATCGTCTTTGATTAAAGACCGAACGCTCCAAAACAGGCCGTATTCATATCCACGGCTTGGAACTTCTCGTAAATGTGTAAGCAAATAAGTAATTCCCTCTAATTGATAGTAACAAGCGATGTTGTGGATAATCCTTATGATTGTGTCCATAAATGAAGGCTGATAGCAATCATCGTCCAACATTTTTATAAAATCCAAAATATGGTCTAAAGTAAATTGCTCAGGATGCTCCAAAAACTCATCTCTGATTGCATAGTAATCATCAGAAGTATCCATATCATCTCCGTCTTCATCAAAAAGAGGAACACGGTTCGTGTGGACACCATCAAAAAAATCCATCTTTTCTTCTAATGTCATAGATTGATAGGTACCCGCTTCATAATCTTGATACTGCTCCACGGTCTTCAAGTATTCATCGTGAGATTCTATCTTTTCATAAGCCATAATTACACCGCTCCTTTTCGTATCTGCGCAACTTCCGATTTATCGGTTTGTACTGGGGAAAATTATACCATACCCAATCACGAAAAGCAATCCCCCGTTCTATGTCCGTTCCGACTATCCAGACTGTCAAGGGACGAGTAGTATTTTTTCGCAAAGGGCGCGAAAAAATCTCCACTCTTAAACCCTTGACCGTCTGGATTTTTGCCGTTGCCAGTTCGCCGCCGAAAACGGGGAACAGGATAAAAAAATCCTGCCCCCGTTTTCGTCTGCTCCATTCTAACGGCAAAACCGTCTGCACTACTTCAGCGGCGAGCGGTAGGTTATGCGGTGGCTCTGCCCCCGCGCCCCCGACCTCTCCCAAAGAACAGAATGGAATGTTACGCGATAGGGCTTGAAAAGGCTTGATTTTTAAGGCGTTGCAGACGCGAAAATCCACAGGGCAAGGGTTTTATACTACCTACCCACGAAAACGGCTTCTAACCGTCCACAGGCGCGTTTTGCACCCGTTCTTACAGGATTTGAAAGCCCGCGCCGAAACCGACCCGGAAGCGGCGGCGGAGTTGGCACAGCAGAGAACGCAGCAATCCGAAGCGGTGAAGAAGTCCCGCCAGAAGATGTATGCGGACGCCGCCGCCGGAGATCTCGAAGCCCAGGCCCGGTATGAGCGTTTCCTTGCCGTAAGGCGGGAGAACTACCACAGGAAGAAGCAGGCCGAGGCCGAAGCCGCCCAAGCCAGCTAACGCAGATGCAGAGAAAACGCCAGGGACAATAATAGTCCGTGGCGTTTTCATTGCTACTGCCGTTCCAGCAAATCCATATACTTCTGCCGTTCACCCTCTGGGACTTTCAGCGCCGCCATAGCCTGTTCAATCGTCAGGCCCAATGTTTCCATGAGGTTGCGGAGATCGGACAACGCTCGCTCTGCGTGACCTTCTGCCCGACCTTTTTCCCTAACGCCCTTGCTCAGATTGCACATGACCGACACCTCCCTTTCCATTGTCTGCGTCATTTGAATGTCGTAATCGTCCTGCAAAATCTTCCG
>VSNT01000353.1 GCA_009774465.1 Lachnospiraceae bacterium | reverse complement strand
ATACCCGGTGGGCCAAGATACACAACTTACAGCAGGCGGCAAAGACCATGAACTTCCTGACGGAGCATGGCATCGACGCCTATCCTGATCTGGAAAGCCGGGTGGCGGAGATCAGCGCCGCCAGCGAGGAAGCCGCCGCCGCACTGAAAACGGCGGAGCGGCGTTTGGGAGAAATGGCCGTGCTGATAAAGAACGTCACCACCTACAAGCAGACCCGGCCCGTGGCGGTGGAGTACCGCAGGGCGGCGGACAAAGCCCGGTTCCGGCAGGAGCATGAAAGCGCCCTGATACTGTATGAGGCGGCGGGCCGTGCCTTGCGGGAGGGCGGCGTGACGAAGCTGCCCGATCTGGCCGCGCTGAAAGCGGAGTATGCCCGGCTGTCGGAGGAAAAGGAACGGCTGTATGCCAGGTACGGCGAAGTGAAAAAGGAGCTGAAAGAGTACGGCATCATCAAGCAGAATGTGGACGGGATTTTGCGGGTGACGCCCCGGCAACAGGAAAGGAAGCAAGAGCTGTGAGCATACCGAAGATGAACTATCCGCAGTACCGCAAGGCCCGGAGGCTGACGCGGGAGTGCTGCAACAACGTGGGCGGCAACTGCCTCCTGCTGGACGACGGGGAGGAATGTATCTGTGTGCAGAGCATTTCCTACTCCCTGCTGTGCCGCTGGTTCCGGGCGGCTGTCCTCCCGCTGGACGCTGTTCTTTGCGCCGAGATCACAAAGGGCCACGACCATTTGAAACGGTGCTGTGAGTGCGGGGCCAGCTTTATGCCGAAGTCCAATCGGGCGAAATACTGTCCCGCCTGTGCCAAGAAAATGCGTCGCCGTAAGGAGGCAGAGCGGCAGAGGAAAAGATACCGCCAGCCTTGAATATCGCAATAGTGAGAGGGAAATTTTAATCTGCCTTCGTCGGGTTGATTTTAGATACATTGTTGTGATATACTTTACCTAATCAAAAATTGAATAAACAGATAATATTTGCCAAGGAGGGGATATTGGTGAATACATATAGCGTAGACATTGTGGTTTCCGATGGAAATGGACAGATACTATGTTCCCAGCCATTTGATGAATTTCGATATGGCACTAAAAGCATTGAAATTCAAAAAGTTATGTACGGCAAGGAACTGCTTGACCTATTAGTTGACGAACTCAATGTAATTAGATATAGCGAAAATGGAAAGCTGATACTTGGCGTTATTTTGCAGAGTGATATTAACAGAACTGCAATGCAATTATTAGGTAGGATTGCAGAGGCAATTATTGTCAGAAATTGCAATAGAGATTGTATCGTTAATCAAAGTTACTTTTCTATTGCTCGCAAAAAGAGAGCAAAAAAGAAAACAGCGGACAAATTTTTTGCGCTTGGAACTGGCTTAAATTATACAAAAAATAATTACCCCAAATACTATAATCCATCTGATACCCAAAGAGATATTGTATGGATTAATAGTGAGGGTGAGTTAGCCCTCATGAAAAATCAAGATAAATATTCAACGACTGCTGCAAAAATCGCTGGCCTACAGATCAAGGCCACCAAAAACGGTATTAAATATGTCTTACCTGACATACTTCAAGGCAGATATGATGTCCCCATTATATATTTCGATATAGAAAACGATTATCAAAAAATTTTAAGCAAAGTCTATAAAGAAGCCCATATCGACCTTGAATACGATATAATACACCCAAACGCAGTCGATCCACAAGGTTACGATGAATTTTTACATTATGTAGACTTAGTGTACGCAATGGTTGATGGCAGACTATCTCCAGAAGATTTAATAATTGGTGCAAGCAATTATAATGATATACTGATAAAAAACGCTTTACTATCAACAACTTTATCCAATATAGATATGCCCAATCGAATAGTAATATGATTAAAATGTGTGCGTTACTCAAGCTATATTACGATACTTGAGCAACTTCCGCTTTACTGAAATATCCATCAAGCGGCCTACGCATTTAGAGGGGTAAAAGCCCACTGTTTTCAGGGCTTCCGGGGGCGGGTCGGCGGGGTGGCTGAATGATTTATCAAATACCCGCTGAAACTGCGTTCTAAATGCGTAGAAAACGGGCAAAAAATAAAGCAGGACGCGGGGCCATTCTACCGGCTCCACGTCCTGCTTTTCTGATATTTCCAGCGTCTACCGTTTACGCAAGCGCCCCGCCTGCGGGCGGGACGCTTGCGGCACCTGCGGAAAAGGTGCATCCGCTCCGCGTCTGCACCTTTTCCGCAGGTCGTATTACCCATTCTGCTGCCTGTCAGCGTCTAACCTGCCGCGCCGGTTCCCTGTCAGTCGTCCGTAAAGAGAAAGCGCATATCCTCAAAATCGGCGTCCGTCATAGCCTCCAG
>VSNT01000352.1 GCA_009774465.1 Lachnospiraceae bacterium | reverse complement strand
CTCAAGAAGTATAAAAGAGGATTGCTTAACAAGGTTTTTTCAAATATCAATGGAAATATATACCCGACAGTCTATTTATCCGAAGTTGCTGATTTTTTACAGGGGCTTACATATAGTCCAAGTGATGTTTCAGTTGCGGGGTATCTTGTTTTAAGGTCATCCAACATTCAAAATGGAGTGCTGTCTTTTGATGACTGCGTCTATGTAGACAAGAAAGTGGATGAGAGCTTACAAGTAAAATGTAATGATGTAATTATGTGTGTACGAAATGGCAGCAAAAAGCTTGTTGGAAAAACTGCACTAATTCCAAACAATATGGCTATGACAACATGGGGCGCATTTATGATGATAATTCGTAGCAAGCTAAATGATACTTATATCTTTCATTACTTAAATAGCCAAATGTTTTTTTCTCAAGTTTTTAAGGACACGGGTACAGCAACAATCAATCAGATAACCAAAGGAATCCTTAATGAATGCAAGTTGCCTCTTCCTCCCGAAACGGCAAGAAAACAAATTTCAAAAATGCTTTCTTCATTTGATGTAAAAATCCAAAATGCGGAGATGTGCTTGACTACATTGGTGGAACTAAAAAAGGCTTTTTTGCAGCAACTCTTTATATAAAGAGCTGCTGCAATAATGCCACTCGAATAGATTTTAGAGATTCATACTGAGAAAGTTCAGTTTGAAATCGACTTTCCAAGCAGTCAAGGAGCTTAGCTATTTTTAGCTGTGCCTCTTTTGAGGGAATAATAACCGGTATTCCCATCAAGAGATCATCCGTCATTGAAACTCTATCATGCCGAACACCTTGCGATCCGTTATCGTAAATATACCGATACCAAGCATCACTCTTAAAATACCATGCAAGGTAGGATGGCTCTATATCTGCTTGTAACACCAGACAGGTATATAATGGAGAAATGATGCCTCTTTCTTCTCGCTCATATCGGTTGAAAGGACCGTAAGGAGCTGTGTTAGACTTTCTCGGATTATAAACAAAGTCACCTTGCTCAATAACATAATAATTTGATGTGTTTCCATCAACCGCTATATCTTTGTCGAAGAAGTCCCGTTGTGGAATCAAGCCATACTCTGCGGAGTTTGTAATGACATTTTTGATTTCGCTCTTGTTATTTCTTCGAGAAACCTTCTTGAAAATTGCAGATAGTTTCACTGTTTCAAAGCCTGATGGCAAGACCACAGACATATTGCGGAATATCCTCTGCATGACACCTCTTTTATACTTCTGACTAAGTACGCAAAAAAGCTATACGAAAGACGAAAATCCCTTGCAATAGCGGAAATTCTCTGCTACTGCAAGGGATTTTGCTTTAAGTTCTTGCTACTATTCAGTTGGAAAATAGACCTCAAGTAACGGTCTCGAAAAGCGTCCCAAGCTTCGCTTTCCGGGCTTCGACGAGCCGTGGAAAGAAAACGAACTGTCACACTATCTTGTTGAAAACACAGAGCGTAATAGAGGCTTGGCGTTTGGAAAGGAAGATGTTCTTTCTGTTTCTGGTGAATACGGCGTTATAAATCAAATAGCTTTTCAAGGGAGGTCATTTGCTGGTGAGAGTGTGGCTGATTACCATGTTGTTGAAACAGATGACATCGTATACACAAAGAGTCCACTCAAGGCTAATCCCTATGGTATTATAAAGGTCAATAAAGGTATTCCTGGTATTGTATCTACTCTTTATGCTGTGTATCATCCTCTTAATACCGTTGCTCCACGGTTTGTTGATTTGTATTTTGCCAATGATCTCCGATTAAATAAGTTTCTCAAGCCTTTGGTTAATATTGGCGCAAAACATGATATGAAGGTGAACAACTCATTTGTTCTAACAGGAACAGTGGTATTTCCTTCTATTGGCGAACAGCAGAAACTTGTGGACTTTTTCGCAAAACTTGACCGTCGCATTGAAGCTCAAAGAAAAATAGTAGACACCCTCAAGAAGTATAAAAGAGGTGTCTTTGAAGCTGTTTTTTCTCGCAAACTTCGTCTCATTCCAAAAGCAAGACAATCTGATTGGACTGCTTTTAAGCTTGGCGATTTTGCAACACGAATTACAAGGAAAAATAATGGGGCAACAGATATTCCGCTGACCATTTCTGCACAATATGGGTTAATTGATCAGAGGAATTTCTTTTCAAAAGTTGTTGCAAGCTCAGATATGAGTGGGTACTATCTACTTCGTAAAGGTGAATACGCTTATAATAGAAGCACCTCAAATGATTACCCGTTCGGCTCTATCAAAAGACTTGAGCTGTATGATGAAGGAGCTGTATCTACCCTTTATCTTTGCTTTGCTATAAAGGAAGATGTTGTGCTGAGTGACTATGCGAAATGGTATTTTGAGTCATCTCAGTGGCATAGGGCAATAAACGAAATCTGTGCAGAAGGGGCGAGAAATCACGGCTTGCTTAATGTTCCTACTGACGGTTTTTTTGATACAGTTCATATACTCCCAAGTGATATTGAAGAGCAGACTCAAATCGCTGCTTTTCTTTCACGAGTTCATGACAAGCTTGCCAAAGCTCAAGAAGAGTTAAATAAATTGATTGGACTGCGGAACGGTCTTATGCAGCAGCTTTTTATATAAAGAGCTGTTGCAACAATCCATCTCTAAAGTTCAAGAGCATTCTTAGACTATCGCCAGATACGGAGATTTTCTTGTCTACCGCCTCAAGAATTGAAACGACTTTCTCTTGGTTCGGAATGTAAGGTATGTCAAAAGGCTCTTTTTCTATGTTAGCCCATTCTGCTCTTGGCATCTTTGTGCCGGAGCTTATATTCGCAACCCTAAGAAAATGCTCTGTCTGGACAAGATAATAGAGGTATTTCGGAATAACATATTTTGAAGGGACAAATGCCCATATTTCCGATGAGCAAACAATATCCTGCTCCGCAAACGCAAATTTCCTTAGATAAGGACGAAGTTTGCCAAAGAGGACATCTCCGTTTTTTGCCACTGTTTTAATGCTGCTCTGTGTCTTAGATGACACGCTACCAAGCAATCTGCCGGTTCCTTGCTCAATGTGTTCCAGCTCGATACAGGGATATTCGACATTGCAGTCAGGATTGTACTTTTCCTTTCTTCGCTGAGCGATTTCTGAGAAGAGATAAGTTGTTGAGTCTGCATCGTCAGATAAGGTCATTTCCTCAAAAGCATAGGTAAGGAGTCCTCTTTTATACTTCTTGAGCTGTTCGACAAGCGTTACTTGTGCTGCGATTCTT
>VSNT01000351.1 GCA_009774465.1 Lachnospiraceae bacterium | reverse complement strand
CTTGCTCCGGCTGTGGAAATGATGGAAAACCCTACGGGTTTACCACATTCCCACAGCCTCCGCACACCCCCCTTTTCCCCTCCGACTTTCTCCCTTTTCGAGAGAGAAAAAGAGTAACGTTTTTTAGGCTTAGGGGGGCGTTTATTATCAATATATTTTTTCCCTATTTTTTGCTATAATTATAGCCTGTCCGACATTCCTTTTCAAGTCCCCCGGACAGGCTATTTTCACAGGCTCATATCGCCCCAGGAATGACCCCGCTCCTGCTTCTGTTCCGGCTTCTGAACGTCCGGCACAGGGATAAGCTGCTGGGCCTTTTCGATGATAGGCCGAAGCGGTTCGGGCAGATGCTCCCACAGGTAGTCCAGGGCCGCATCGATGCCAGCCAGGAGCCGGGCCGAGAAGCTACGTTCTTCCTCCAACTGCTCCTGAAGGTATACCATGTCCATCTGAAGCCGCTGGTTCTCCTCCCTGATCTTCTGCTGGGCCTGGGCTTCTCTCAACTTCTCCTTCGTCGAGGGTATCATCCCTTGCAGCCGCCGGTTCTCCGCTTCCGCTTCCTTGACCCTCTGCTCGGCCTGTACGCCCCGGAGAGCCGCCGCCTTGAGTTGTTCCACCTGCTCCACCGTTACGCCCTTGACGGCCCCTGTGAGCGTCTTTTCGGGCTGGATGGTATCCAGGCGCACCCGCACCTTCTCTGCGGCCTTTAACGCCTTCACAGTCCCCCCAAGGGCCTTTTTCTGCTTCTCCAGGTCAGCAAGCTCCTGATCGGCGGCGATCACCTGCTCCTGGACGGCTTCAAGCCGCTGGGCCGCCGCCCGGTACTCCGGCAAATCCATGTGCTTACGGCCCCCGCCCAGGCTGACAATCTCAAACTCGTGAGCCTGGGCAAGTTCGGCCAAGGTCTGCTTCTCCCTCTCCATCCAGGCTCGCCACTCAGTCATTTTCCGTCCAAGGGATGTAAAGCCTTGTTGCTTTAATGCCTGTTTCATGGAAACTCTGGTTTGCAGGCCCCTGGTCTGTTCGGTTGCCACCGGCACAAAGTCGATATGGATATGGGGGGTGGCTTCGTCCATGTGCAGCACCGCATTGAACACCCGCAAATGGGGGTTGCGCTCCTGGAACGTCTCCGCAAACTCCGACAGCACCGCAGCGGCCCGATCACCGGCCAGAGAGCCGCATCCGCAATCATCCTTGTTGCCGATCTGGAAGATGACCTCATGGAACAGCTTCTCTTGTTTGCCCTGGCGGATATGCTCATAGTAGTCGGGTATCTTGTCCCTGGTCTTTTTCTTCTTGGCGTTGTACGCAGCCAGGGCTTCATCGAACACCTGATGATAGACCTGTTTCAAATCCTCCTGGCAAAAGGTGACGTTCAGCCCCGTCCGGCTCCTGTCGATGTTGGCCGCAGAGAATGACCGATTGTTGTGCCGGATACTGCCCCGGCCCGTCATGCCGGAAATCGTGACACCCACGGAGATCACCGCCCTTCTTCTCGTTCTGAACGTGAGCGACATTTTGGCAGCGACGTTGCTCACGTCTCCCATGTTACCATACCCGGCCGGTCAATGCAACCTCTTTGTTACTTTCTCGGTGAGAAAGTAACGCAAAAGCACTTTCACACCGCCGCCCCGTTGGGGCGTCAGTATGAAAGTGCTTTTGCGCGCTCCCGCGGGGGTTGCTGGTGGTGATCTGTCCGCTGCATCCGCAGCAGCCAGCCACCACCAGAGGGGCGTTGCCCCTGCCGCCTGCGGACGGCTCCCCATCACAGCTTAGTAATTAACAAATCCAGTTACAGCGACAATATTACCGGAGTTATTCATAATCCCCAGATAATACTGGCCTCTTTGAGTCACCTGGAAAGTCTCATTAAAACTGCCATCGCTGCCGGACAAATAATAAAAACGGTTACTCGGGGAAATCAGTCCAAAATCAACGTCGGCACTGCTCGGAGAATAGGAACAGTTAATTGTAACGGTTTCTTCAGCTTCCAGGGAGAATGAAGTACTGGCCTTTTGAAGGGTATACGGATCAACATCCCAATCAATGGAAGCGGTCGCCCTGGCATGATCCGCAATCACATCCACCTTCACATTTTCAATCTCTGTACTGGGCAAGTCCTCAAGCCTCACCACACCAGCCGCTGTACGATCACTTGCATCCTCAACAACGGAGACGCTGGTCACTCTTGTAGCCGGAACAGCCTGAACGTCAAAGACAGCAACGCCGGAAAGAGCCAGCGCATCAGTCTCGGTGTCTGCTGCCATAGCAGCCCCCACCATAGTAGTCATGACCATAAGGCAGGCCAATGCCACGGTTGCAATTCGCTTCTTCATGTTAGTTCAACACTCCTTAAAAATATTTTAGTAAAGTGAGACAAAATCCCACAAAACTAACCATATAGAAGCCCGTCGCATTTGGCCTCATACCTCACGGTTCTACATGTGATAAATCACCAATTTTTATGTTTTCTAAATCTTCAACTTCAATCGAATTAGCTTGGTTTAACGGAATATCTTCGTTCTCTGAATGACGAAAACCATTAACTGTAAAGATACAAATGGCAATAGCCGCAACTATAGCCACAGCACCTATGCCCAAAGAGATATTAACACTTTTTCTAACTTTAACAGTAGAACCCTTGCACTCAGTCAAACCAATAGAATCGTCGGTTAATACATCAAGTGGAACACTAAACAGCTTGCTTAACCTTATGAGTTTTTCAGCAGATGGAAGCACCATTCCAGTTTCCCACTTTGAAACTGTTTGCCGAGATACATCCAACTGCTCCGCCAATTCTTGTTGCGACATACCAGCTTTTTTTCTATAAGAATAAAGCTTCTCACTGAGCTTCATTTTAGATAAACCTCCATCAAATTGAAACCAATTTCGCTTTGCAATTCCGCACTTATTGGGTGCATTTACATCAAAAGTCATTCACCGTTCAAAAATCGGTCAAGCCACCTGCGTTTTTGCTTTGGCTTTGACCTGGGCTCTTGGCTCTGCTGATCAGCCCCGGCCTCGCCAGAAAGAAGCTGCTGGTGCATTGTCCCGGCATGGAGAGCCTGGGCCGCTGCCGCCGTCTGCTGGGCCGAAACCAAGGCAGATGTCAACTGCTCAATCTGCCGGTCTTTCACTTCAAGCTGCCCTTGCAGCGTGTCAATCGTGGCCTGCAAAACAGCAATCAAATCGGCTTGCTGTCCCTGCTCCAACGCCGCTCCATTGGAGCGCTCCGTATGCGTATCCGTATGCGCTCCAATGGAGCGGTCATCCTGCAAAAAGTCTTGTTTTATAAGAGTTTCACCCTGCTCCTCTAAGTACAAGACCCCCTGCTCCGTATGCGCATACGGAGCGCAAACCGTATGCAGTTTGCCTTTGAACCGCTTATAGACCGCCTGCTTTGATACCCCCAACTCATCGGCTATCTGCCGGATGGTTTTCATACCTTGACAAACAGCCCAATCGGGCAGATGTCACTAAAGCCAGGTGTCGATATGTACCAGCAGCCGGGGCCGGTCGGCTCCCAGCTCACCTCCAAGGTAATGTCGTGCCAGCCATCAGGGAACAGAGCAGAAAAGCACTCCCCGGCATGGATACCCCGGCCCTCCAGGAGCAGCCGGGGGTGCGGATCGGCGTCTGCCGGGTCTGGTAGCTGAAGCTGGGCAATCCGTTCCTTCTCAAAATCCATGATAAACCTCCGTTCAGTCCTCATAGTGGCCCCGGCAAGACAAAATCACAAGGCTCTCGCCCTCCATGGTGTATGTCAGCCGATTCTTATCGTCAATTCGCTTACTCATACCATCGGCATGACGCAGCAACTCCGCTTTGCCAATCCCCCGCACCGCTCCATCCCGCTGCAACTCCTGGAGCAGCTTGTTTATCCGCTTCAATGTCTTTTTGTCCTCTGTCTGCCAGTAAAGATAGTCTGCCCAGGCTTCAGGCGAAAAAGTGATGTTATACGCCATCTTCCGCCATCGCCTCCAGCTCATCCATCGTTTTCACGATACCCTGGCCGGCTCGAACCTGGGCAAGCCCCCTCTCCAGCTTTCCAAGAAAGGCGGCATTCCGCTCTGCCTTCTCCAACTCGTTATACCGCTCTGCGCTGATGATAACCACGTTCTTCTCGGCCTTCCTGGTGACGATCACCGTCTCGGCGCAATCCGTCACCTTGTCGCAGAAATCCTTGAACCGACTCCGGGCCGTAGTAAAGTTGACCGCAATCATGCGATACACCCCTTTCAATCTATGTACTTTATTCTGCTCTGTTTATTGTACCATATTCACCGCTCAAAATCAAGGCCACTAATCATCCCCGGCCAGAGCCGCCACCAGGAAGTCACTGACCGCCTGGGACGGCTCCACCGGCGCAGTAATATGACCATCCCTAAAGCGTAGCGGTGGGGGCGGACAATCCCACCATTTCCGTATCGTCTTAGGGTCAAGGCCAGTATCCCGCCGACAGTCAGCTTTCCGGCCCTCTGGGTGCTGCTGCCGCCACTCCCAAACCAAGTTCTGCGCCGATGGGCGCCCATTTCCCTCTCTCCAATCCTTTTTGCCCTGCTGCCTCGTCCTAATATCCCTAATAGCCCT
>VSNT01000350.1 GCA_009774465.1 Lachnospiraceae bacterium | reverse complement strand
ACGTCATGCTGCCCAAGCGGAACGGCTTCGACGTGTGCCGCATCCTCCGGGAGGAGGGGGATAATGTACCGGTGATCATCCTTACTGCCCGGGAGGGCGAGTCGGACAAGGTGCTGGGCCTGGAGATTGGGGCGGACGACTACATCACCAAGCCCTTTTCCATGCGGGAGCTGCTGGCCCGGGTGAAGGCCAACATCCGCCGCACCGCCATGCTCCAGGCCGGGGCGGAGGAGCCCGCGGCGGTCATCACGGCCGGCGGGCTGTCCATCAACCCGGAGAACTACCAGGTGACCAAGCACGGCGCCCCGGTGGACCTGACCCAGCGGGAATACGAGCTGCTGTTCTTCCTTGCGGGGCACCCGGGGAAGGTGTACTCCCGGACCGACCTCATGGAGCAGGTCTGGAACTACGACTACGTAGGCGACGATGTGCGCACGGTGGACGTCACCGTCCGGCGGCTGCGGGAGAAGATCGAGGACGATCCCGCCAGCCCCGCGCTGATCCTGACCAAGCGTGGCGTGGGCTACTACTTCGCGGCCCAGTGACCCCTTCGCGCCGGATGTTCCTTCGCTGCCCTGTGCAGGGAGGAGCGTCCGGCGCTGTTTCTGCCTGCAGCGCACCACGGTCTTCCAAGCACGGTCCTTCTGTGCCGCTGGTGATTTTTTACGCAAGAAATCCTGCACGATTTGAGCGGATTTGAATGGGGCGGCTATTGAGAAATATGCCGCGCTATGATATAATACAAAATTACTGCAATAGCCGCTTCGCTTTGGCAGGAATAAATGATATCAATACTGCGCGGAGACGTTTGGGACGGGCCGCCGTTCAAACGCCGGACGCCCTTGAAAAACCAGGAGGTACGCAGATCATGAAGCTCGGCATCGTGGGTTTATGCCTATTTCATTTATTCGCTTAAATTCTTATGAAATGTCACAAAGCCTGATAGTTCAAGGGCTGCGAGACTTGGCCGCTTCATGTACTCTCATGTTTCAATATGAACTGTCACGCAAAAATGTGGCGGAAATGTGGCGGGCATTTCGCCTCAGAAGGAACCCTGCAACAAAATCTATGGCAAACATAAAACACCGGGTATTCCAATATGGATACCCGGTGTTTTATGTTCAATTCACGGTAATATGCTCTCCAGATCTTTAAGGGTCAACCCTGTAGCTGCTGCAACTTGCTCACGGGGCATATCCATAGATAGAAGATTTTTTGCGATTGTAAATGCACTCTGACGTCTTCCCCTATCCTCGGCGGTAGCCAAATCAGACTGTAGATCAGTCTGGAACTTCCTGCGGCTACGATAGATAGCCCGCTCTCGTTCGTTCTTGCTAATATTCATTAAAAGATCCCCGGCCACTTGAAGCACCTCCTCCGATTCAATGACCTTGTTTACGATCTCCCGATGTTCCAAGTCCGGAGCGTACTGGAGGAACACCGACCACTTATCCAAGTCCGTCATGTCACGGACGGGCTTCTTCACCACTTCGCTCAGTTTGGATAGCTCAACGAACGTCAAGCTGATGGCATCCGACAGCAATTCCCCTGTAGTATCATGCCGCAGAGAGAAAGAGTTCATATAGTCCTGCGTATTGGAGAAAATCGTGTAGGAACAAAATGTGATCTGATACGACCGGGCCAGCCGGTCATACCGCCGTAGTCCCTTCGCCGGCTGAGAGGAATGGAGATCTGTCAGGTAGTATACGCTCTTGCCTTTCAGATTCCTATGCTGGCCGTCCAAGTCCTCAATCATGTGGCTGGCCTGCATTTCAAGATTGATTTGAGAGCCATCATCAATCTTGCAGTTGACATCGAACCGCTCCGCCTTTTCCTCTGTGTCTCCCGGAGCTAACTCGTTTGGAAGGAGAACCACGTCTATGACAGTACGGCCAATGATACTTGAGATCAGGTTCATTAAGCCCTGCTTGGCTTCCGGCGAGGTCAAGATCAATTTGAATACCCGGTCATCGGACGGCGGTAATATATCCGCCCCCATCGGCAACAATCCCATAGATCAATAC
>VSNT01000035.1 GCA_009774465.1 Lachnospiraceae bacterium | reverse complement strand
GTTTCTAAAGGATAAATAATCTAAATATTTTTCATGATACATTTCAGATACAGCTTTATCAGGTTCATAAATTTTTTTCACTTTCATACATTTCTTAAATGCTTCATCAAAATTTTTGTAACATCCCTCACCGACGGCAGCAAAAATCATGGCTCCCATAGTGCCTGATTCGCAGTGGCGCAATTTTACAATGTTTTTTTCGAAGATATTGGCTTTCATCTGCATCCAGTATTCGGAATTACTTCCGCCGCCGGATACTAAAACGTCTATTTCCTGATTGCTTTTTTTAAAGGGAAGAAATTTTTCCAGACAGAACTTATCCTCAAAGGTGATGCCTTCCATGATACCCTGATAAAGGTTGGCAGAAGTAGTATTGAAGGTAAGTCCCTTTATAGTTCCCTGGGCGGAGCCACAGATATCAGGAAAACCCCGTCCGTTAAAATAAGGCGCTATCAGTAGCTGTGTAGGTTCCATGCTGCATAAATTTTGAACTTCCCTGTGCAGAGCTGCTTTTTTGTTTTCTGAAAATTTGTCTGACCAGAGAAGATTAAGACACCAGTCAAGAGAACTGCATCCGGCAACAGGCGCCCAAAAGGAAAAGGAATTTTTACTATCTGCTGGGTATCTGATCTGCTGTAATTTTAGTCTGCCTTTTTCACTTATGCTGACTGGAGGGATTACAGAAGAGATACATTCCACAGTTCCGGAGCAGTTTAACAGACGGTTGCCCATAAGTCCGGAGCCTGCTGCATTACAGAGCTGGTCGTGTCCTCCGGTATAAACTTTGGTGCCTGTTAATAATTTATGATGGATGGAGAGAGTATTTTTGCATTTGCTGCAAAAGCTTCCGGAAGGAAGTACCTCTGGCAGTCTGGAAGAATCTATCTGTGCTGTGTCAAGAAGTTTTTGACTCCATGAAAAAGAATTGATATCATAGGCCATTGTTCTCCAGGCAGTGGATTCACTGGTAAAAAAGGTTCCGGTCAGCATAAAAATAATGTAAGAATCTATTGTAAGAAATTTGTATATTTTATCATAGACGCCGGACTTTTCCTTATACCATTTCATTTTAACAAGAGAAAACCGCCTGTTGGGAAACAATCCGGTAATAGAAGTAATTTCCTTTTCGGAGATACAGTTAAGAATTTCGGATAACTCTTCTTCGCCATTTGCAGCAGTACGAAGAATAATATCGGTAAGAGGAGTTCCCTCTTTATCAATAGCCACGACGCTTTCTCCGAAAGAAGAAACTGCCAGTGCGTCAATCTGGTCGTGAGGAGACAATTGTCTGCTGATATCGGATATACAAAATAAAACCGCATCCCAGATGGATCTGGCAGGTATGGAATGAAGACAGCGGTTCTGATAATAAGAAGAAGCCTGGGCAAGTTCATCCCCATTTTCATCATACACAGTCATTTTTGCATTTGTAGTGCCAATATCAATTCCCGCTATTTTTGCCATAATTAACTCCATAAAATGTAAAGTATAGAAAAATAGTGAAGAATGTCCGCTAGGGCATTCTTCTTATACAAAGAAAGGTTTGTTCCGCAAACCTTTCTTTGTATTTACCACCACTTAATCATATCCGTCAGTTCTTTTCGTATTTCCACAAATTCAGGTGAGGAAACCTTACGTGGACGTTCCAGATCAACTTGAATCTCCGTTTTAATGGTCGCAGGCTTATTGGTAAGAACCAACACCCGCTCTGCCAGATAAACCGCTTCTTCCAGGTTGTGTGTAACAAATAAAACAGTGCTTCCGGTAACTTTCCACAACCGAACAACTTCGTCCTCAAGGTAATATCTCATCTTAATGTCCATTTGCCCATAGGGTTCGTCCATAAGAAGCAGATCCGGATTCATTGCAAATGCCCTACCAATCACAACACGCTGTTCCATACTGACCGACATATCCCTCGGGTAAACATTTTTATAGTCTTCAAGTCCTAATAAGGCCAGAATTTTTGCGCTTTGTTCCTTGATGTATTTTGGATCGTACTTTTTAATTTTTAATCCATACTCTATATTTTGCTCGGCTGTAAGCCAGGGAAATGCAGAAGGTTCCTGAAATACAGAAGAAATATTATGAACCTTTGGATTGGCAGGAACACCGTCAATGTAAATATTGCCTGAAGTGGGTTCTATGATTTTGGTCAACAAATTTAAAAAAGTTGTTTTTCCACATCCGGTAGGTCCTACAATGCAGAGGAATTCTCCCTTTTTTATGGAAAAAGAAATATCGTCTAAAACCAATAGATCCCCGTATTTTTTTGTTAAATGTTCAACTTTTACTTTTGCATCCATAGTAACCTCACATTATAATGATAAGTCAGTCTGTTCTTCTATCTGTTCCCTGATCCTTAAAAATTCAGGATCAAATAAGTCCCTTGGCTTTGGCAGGTCAATGGAAAAAATTTCTTTCACATGGGCGGGACAGCCGCTTAGTAAAATAATTCTGTCTGCCAGATATACAGCCTCTTCTATATTGTTTGTAACAAAAATGATAGTTTTTCTTTCTTTCTCCCATATTTGAAGAAGTTCTTCTTCCATTTGATATCTGGTCTGGGCATCCAAAGCGCCAAAAGGCTCATCCATAATAAGAATATCAGGATCTACCGCGTAAGCTCTTGCAATTCCCACTCTCTGCTGCATTCCGCCGGATAATTCGTGGGGATAGGAGTTTTCAAAGCCATGCAGGCCAACCAGATCAATGTATTTTTGGCAGATTTTTCTGCGTTTTTCCTTTTCCATTTTTTGGAATTTCAGTCCAAGCTCTACGTTTTCCATAACGGTTTTAAAAGGCAGCAGGGCTTTCTTTTGAAAAACCATTGACATGGCCGGAGAGTTTTTTCGCCGCCAGCGTGATTGACTTTAATCTGCCCTTCTGTTTTGTCTTCCGTACCAATCAGCATATTTAAAAGAACTGTTTTGCCACAACGTCCGGGGCCTAAAAGAACCAGAAATTCACCGTCATAAACGTCAAAGCTTACATCATTTACAACCTCAAAATAGGAGTCCTTTTGAAAGAAAACTTTAGATAAATTATTAACTTCGACTTTTTTATCTCTTATCTGTTCCACGGCATCAACAACCTTTCTGCTTTTTTAAGTAAGTACGAAAACAATGCGCCGATAATGGCAATAATGATGACTGCGCCAAGTACCAATGCCATATCGTTAATGCCCCAGCCCTTCATAACTAAAAGTCCAAGTCCCTGCTGTGCGCCCATCATTTCGGCGGCAAGAACTACTGTCCAACCGCAGCTTACGGAAGTTCTTATGCCGGAAAATATAGAAGGCAGGGCTGTAGGCAGTATAATTTCCTTTAAAATACTGAGTTTATTTCCTCCAAAAATTTGTCCTACATCTAAATTAATTTTGTTTACGAGTAAAATACCGGAGGCAGTATTTAACATAACCGGAAAGAA
This sequence comes from Lachnospiraceae bacterium, assembly GCA_009774465.1. Classification (GTDB taxonomy): domain Bacteria; phylum Bacillota; class Clostridia; order Lachnospirales; family Lachnospiraceae; genus Suilimivivens. Next base: position 26,138 of record VSNT01000035.1, on the reverse strand, counting down.
GGAACCCAGTACAATTAAAAGTACCTTTGGCAGTTCGCCTATTCCAAACCACATAATCATAATAGGTATCCAGGCAATAGGGGGGATTGGCCTGAAAATTTCCAGAAAACTTCCGATTGTGGCTTTCAGATACTTGTTACTGCCTACCAGTATTCCAATGCTGATCCCTGAAACACAGCTTACAAGTAAGCCGATTAAAACTCTTTTTAAACTGATCAGCGTATGGCCAATGATTGTCATATTGGCAATTGGAGTTTCAAAGGTTTTAAGAACCCTTTGAAAGACGGATATTGGGGCCGGAAATATAATTCCTCCTGTTGAATAAGAAAAAATAATCCAGGCAAGAATCAGCGCAGATACAGAAAGCAGAGGCAGTATTTGATATATTATTTTTTTCTTTGTATATTGTTCCAAACTTATTTCTCCTTTCTATTTCAGCTCTTATTTCCAACGCAGAAGGTATTTTTCCAGTGATGAAAATATAAATGATAAAACAGCTCCTAAAACGCCTATGAGAACCATACCAAGCACAACTACATCCGCCCGGGCAAACTGACGCCCCATCTGAATCATAAAGCCTAATCCTGCGGATGCGGCTAGCATTTCCGCAGCAACCAGTGTTGACCATGAGTTCCCAAGGGCTATTTTGATACCGGTCATTACCATAGGAAGGGAGGAGGGAACTCCAACCCTTATAAAGGTAGTAAAATTATTTGCGCCAAAGGTTTGAGAGACATTGATAAAAGTTTTGTTTGTCAGTTGTATTCCTGTGTAGGAGTTTATGACGCAGGGCACAAAAGCGGAAAAGAAAATAATCAGAACCTTTGCGCTTAATCCCACGCCCATCCAGACAACAACAATGGGAATCCATGCAATTGGCGGAATAGGGCGGATAATTTCAAAAATCGGCGTTAAAGTTTTATCCATTATTTTGTACCAGCCCATTAAAAGTCCTAAAGGTACACCAATGATAACTGCAGAAAAGAATCCGTAAAGAGAAACCTGTAAGCTTGCTAAAATATTTGTGGACAGCAGATTACCATCAGGCGCCTTTTTGGTCAGTTTTACAAGAAAAGTCTCGTATATTTTGACAGGGGAAGGCAGTGTGCGGGAATCTACAATGCCCTGATCCACTACAAACTGCCAGATCCCGAAAAATAATATGATCGTGATAACAGTAAGCATCCTGAGCTTAAATGTATTGCGGTTTTCTGCCTTTTTATTTTCAAGCTGCAATTTTTTCAAATCATTCATTTTATTTTCCATTTATCCTAACCCCATGTCTTTTTAGAATACCTGTTTACTTTCCACAGATCTCGTCTACAAAGGAAGCGTCAACATGTCCTACAAAACGTTCGTCATCACCTTCCTGATAGTTGCCTGCAGAGATAAAGAATTCAAGCACGTCTACAATACGTTGTTCTATTGTTACATAAGTATCTCCGTCCTTTACAGTGTGCAGCATATTGTAATTATCATCAAGAGAGTAATAAGTCTCACTGTTTAAAATAATTTGAGCGGCTTCTGCAGAAGTAGTTTTACCTGATTCTTCATAGAAAGTTACGAGATCATTTACAGTTTCTTCTTCGCCTTTGTGAGCGTCAATCCATTCTACCGCTTTAAGGTAAGCTTTCAGAAAAGCGACAATTTCATCATGCTTTGTCTCTACGGAATTATTATTTGCAATTACAACACCATCAAGTCCGGCATCAGAGGTTGCGCCATTTGCAGCAAGCACATAGTCAGCTTTATCTGCGTCAAAGGAAACAACACCTGTTAGTACTGCAACATCTCCTTCTCCTGCAAGGAAAGCGGAATTGGTGGTAGGAGTATCCATGCCCACAAATTCAACATCATCAATGGTAAGTCCAAAACCGTCAAGAACCTTAATCAGCATATACTGTAATACTGTTCCGGCGGAGCAGAGAACTTTAGAACCCTTCCAGGAATCAGCATCCCCATAAATTGCCTCATTTAATGTATTATTTCCCTGACCGGCTGCTGCTATGGCGGAATCGGGACGTACATAAATTGTCTGGGTACCGTTGTCGGTGTTGGAGGATGCAATGATCTTCGCATCATAGCCGATTACGCCGGCCAGAATACCGCCGATACCTGTAGTGGCAAGATCCCAGGTGGAGATTGCTTCTACCTGAACAGGCCCATTTTCATAAAAAGTAACATTTACATTTAAATTTTCTTCTTCAAACCAGCCATTTTTCTGCGCAATGTAAATTGGAAAGCCCTGAAGACCGCCGGCTGTTGCAGCAATTTCAATTGACATCTGTTCACCCGACGGGGCCTCATCAGCAGTTTCTGTGGAAACCTCCTGGGTATCTGTCTGTGTTTCGGACTGCGCTGTATCTGTTTTAGGCGCTTCATTTTCTGTTTTGCTGCCTCCACAGCCAACGCAGGTTAATATCATAACTGTTGTCATAAGTAATGCTAATAATTTCTTTTTCATACAATCCTCCTTGTTTTGCGAAGCAAAATGCGACTGCCCTTGCAGGAGCAGAGGATTTAGCCTCCTTGTTTTGTTTTCATAGTACTGCCGCATATATCCATTTTGTGCTGATAAATGGGTTTTAATTCTCTGCGGATAATTTCTCTGTACAATCTGCTGTCTATCACTTCAGGATGTTCTGCAAGAACTTTTCTTGTGATAGCAGTTGATGGTATCCATCCGTCGGATGCAATGTTGATTTTACATATTGCTGTTTTAACTGCCTTTATTATGCTTTCATCAGGGACGCCTACAGCAGCTTCAATTTTGCCATTGTACTGATTGAACATTTTAATGTATTCATCCGGCAGGGCGGAACATCCGTGAAGAACCAGAGGAAAATCAGGTACTAATTCTTCAATTCGTTTTATTATGTCATATCGCAGACCTGAAAAGGTCATATTTCCTGCAATGGATTTGTCCAACCCGTGTATGGTCCCTACAGAAACAGCCAGTGCGTCCACACCTGTGGATTTAATAAATGTTCGGGCATCCTCAGGATCGGTGAAAATATTATCAGTCTCTTGTCCTTCCTTTTTTTCGTCAAGATCTTCAAATCCTGATAATGCTCCCACTTCACCTTCAACAGCTACTCCTCTGGGGTGGGCATACTCAACAACTTCCCTGGTCAGCTTAATATTGTCCTCAAGGCTTAACCTGCTCCCATCGATCATTACGGAGGAGAAGCCATTATCTATTGCCAGCTTACAATCCTCGAAAGTACTTCCATGATCTAAGTGTAGTGCAACAGGAGAGTCGTTTTTGCATTGTCGTAATCTTTCAACACCGGCCTGTGCCATACGCACCAGCATTCCAGTTTCAAATTGCCGGCAATGCTTTGGAGCTACCATAATGATTGTAGGAGAGTTGTTTTCTAAAATGGCATCAATAATCGCATTTAGCTGTTCTTCCGCTATATAATTTAGCGAAGGCAGGGCATAACGATTATCATAGGCATCTTTCAGCATTTCTTTTGCATCAGAAAAACCAAAATCTTTGTACTTGTACATAACTTTATCTCCTGCTTGTTTATAATAGCAGTATAAAAACTGCCATATAAGAATTAAAATTCTATTGCAATTGACCGGTCGTTAATTATATTATATGTTATGAGTGATATTAGTCAATGTATGGCGCAAAATATGCGCATTTGAAAGAAATAAATCTAAAGTGCTCAATATTATTCTTAAAAATGATCATGTTAGTAAGAAATATCCTGAACTAAGCAGGAATAAAAGTAAAAAAGAAAGGAAAAGTTATGAAGGAAAGGCAGCAAAAGATTTTAGAACTCCTTGATGAAAATGGATTTGTTTCCGTGGAATTTTTAAGTAAAACACTGTTTTGCAGCGGCGCGACCATACGCAGGGAGCTGGCGGCGCTGGCGGAAAATCAAAAGATTAAACGGACGCACGGGGGCGCAATGCATTTTAACGGTATCAGTAATGACTCACCTTTTCATTTGCGCAATAATCGTAATATCAGCGAAAAGCATTATATTGCAAATTTAGCGGTTCAGTATATACATGACGCAATGACTATTTTCATTGATTCCAGTTCTACGGCAGCATGTCTTATCAAGTATTTAAGTAATTTTCATGATCTGAATATAATTACAAACGGCCTTCAGATTGTGTATGAACTTGCGGAACAGCAGACGATTCAGGTTTTTGCTACAGGGGGACAGATCAAAAACAATGTAACGATGCATGGAACGCCTGCGCTTAATATGATCTCCAAGCGTTACGCGGACGTATTCTTTTTTTCCTGCAGCGGCTTTTCGGCGGATCATGGAACCAGTGAGACCAATGAGGATTCGGTGGAGTTAAAAAGAGCGATGTATCGAAATTCAACCAAAAAGATTTTATTATGTGATCATACAAAAATAGGGCTTGTTTATTCTTATAAATGTTTTTCTTCAGATGAAATTGATATGATTATTACAGACAAAAAACCCCAGGAGGAAGTGATTAAAAATATACCCAGCAGTCTTTCGCTGGTGTATTAGACCTGGGATATGAAATATTGGAAGGAGAGAGAATTATGTGTACGGCAGCAACCTATCAGACTAAAGATTTTTATTTTGGACGTACATTGGACTATGATTTTTCATATGGGGATGAGGTGGTGGTCACACCCCGGAATTATCCCTTTCATTTTATTGAAAAAGAGACGATAAATAATCACTTCGCAATGATTGGCATGTCCTGTGTGATGGAAGGGTATCCTTTGTATTATGATGCTGTAAATGAAAAAGGGCTGGGAATGGCAGGATTAAACTTTGTAGGAAATGCATTTTATAAAAAAAGTCAGAAAGAGAAAGATAACATAGCGCAATTTGAATTTATTCCCTGGGTTTTGTGTCAGTGTGCAAATGTAAGGGAAGCTCGGGTGCTAATTGAAAAAGTAAATATGCTGAATGTTTCTTTTAATGAAAAACTGCCCCTTGCACAGCTTCATTATATGATTTCAGATAAGAATGAAAGCATAACGGTGGAGCCGGTAAAAGAAGGGATTAAAGTATATGATAACCCTGTAGGCGTTCTGACTAATAACCCGCCTTTTGACATACAGATGCTTATGTTGAGCAACTATATGAACTTATCGGCCAAACCGCCGGAAAACAGGTTTGCCAAAGGGCTTAGTCTGGAAGAATACGGACGGGGTATGGGTGCAATAGGACTTCCCGGAGATTTGTCATCCCAGTCAAGATTTGTCAGGGCGGCGTTTGTAAAAATGAATTCTGCTTCAGGAGATGGGGAAGCGGAAAGCGTCAGTCAGTTTTTTCATATTCTCAATTCCGTAGATCAGCAGAGAGGATGCTGCGAACTTGAAAATGGAAAATATGAAATTACCATTTATACTTCATGCTGTAACGCCAGCAGAGGGATTTATTATTATACTTCTTATGACAACCATCAGATTACCGGAGTGAATATGCATAAAGAAGATTTGGAAAGCAGTAAATTAATAAGATATCAGGTGATTAAAGAGGAGCAGATTCATATGCAGAATTAAAAAGATATATTTTACATGCTGATGCAATCAGGGTATAATGGCTAAAAAAAGTAAATGGAGATGACGAGGATGAACAAGGATCTTACGGTAGGAAAACCGGAGACGGTGTTGTGGAAGTTTTGTCTGCCTTTATTTGGAAGCATTGTTTTTCAGCAGTTATACAATATTGCAGACAGTCTTATAGCAGGGAAATTTGTTGGTGAAAAGGCGCTGGCAGCAGTGGGAAACAGTTATGAGATCACGCTGATTTTTATTGCATTTGCTTTTGGATGCAATATCGGTTGTTCCGTAGTAGTTTCCCAGTTTTTTGGTGCAAAAAAGTTTAAGGATATGAAGGCGGCTGTTTATACCACTTTTATATCAAGTGCGGTTTTATGTGCAGTTTTGATGCTGTTTGGAATATTATGCTGTGACAATCTTCTTGCATTGATTCATACGCCTGCGGAAATTTTTGATGATTCAAAGTTATATTTGGACATTTATGTGTGGGGACTTCCTTTCCTGTTTTTCTATAACATTGCAACGGGAATTTTTTCCGCACTGGGAGATTCCAGAACGCCTTTTATTTTTCTTGCAGTTTCCTCTACCTCCAACATTCTTGTAGATATCTGGTTTGTCTGTGGATTTGATATGGGAGTGGCAGGTGTGGCATGGGCAACCTTTCTATGTCAGGGCATCAGTTGTGTGCTGGCGATTGTAGTAGTATTAAAAAGGCTTGCCGGAATTCATGTGGAAGAAAAGATTCCGATTTTTTCCTTTGATGTGTTTAAAAAGATTGTGGTTATTGCAGTTCCAAGCATTTTGCAGCAGAGCTTTATCTCAATTGGAAATATAGTGATTCAAAGCGTAATAAACGGTTTTGGCTCCGGGGTAATTGCCGGGTACTCTGCCGCCATTAAACTGAATAATCTGGTGATTACATCTTTTACCACCCTTGCAAATGGCGTATCCAATTATGCGGCACAGAATATTGGTGCAGGAATTATGCCAAGAGTGAAGGAGGGATTTAAAGCAGGGGTGAAAATGGTCTGGATGATTTGTATTCCAATTGTGCTATTATATTTGACCGCAGGCAGAGTGCTTGTGAATTTCTTTATGAATGAACCGACGGAACTTGCTTTGGCATCTGGAACAAAGTTTTTATATATTGTGGCACCCTTTTACTTTGTGGTATCGGTAAAACTGGTTGCAGACGGTATTTTAAGAGGCGGTGGCCTTATGAAGAATTTTATGATTGCAACATTTACAGATCTGATTCTGCGGGTAGTGCTGGCAAAGGTGCTTGCACCACAGGTTGGATATATAGGAATCTGGTGTGCATGGCCGATTGGCTGGTCGGTTGCAACGGTGCTTTCGGTAAGATTTTATGGGAAAGGGCCCTGGAAGAAAGGGGCGGTTAAAATAAACGTTGGTAAGTAAAAGTATGTTAATGTATCCACAATTTGTCCACAAGATTATCCACAAATTATTGAATTGCATGAAAAATGTGATATAATAAACAAAAAGGTGCGAGAGAAGAAAATTACAAAGGAAAATTCAAAATGCCAAATTGGGAACAGGTTATAAAAGAAATAAACAGCGTTCCAAATCCATATGATAGTGTAAGGCGTAAGTATTTGGATATTATGTATAAGTATACTGGGAGAAATATTATCGCATATTATTCTGCGTTTATACAGAAACCGGACATTGATGGAACTGGTATAGAAGACAGTGATAAAAATGCATTTATGCAGGCGGCGCATGGATTAGATAGAAGTTTGGGACTGGATTTAATACTTCATACGCCAGGAGGCAATATAGCAGCAACGGAATCTTTAGTATATTATTTGAAAAGTTTGTTTGGCAATGATATCCGTGTATTTATTCCACAAATTGCAATGTCCGCCGGAACAATGATTTCTTTAGCAGCGAAAGAAATTGTAATGGGAAAGCAATCCAATTTGGGGCCTATAGATCCTCAATTTGGAGGAATGTCCTGTGCCGCTGTATTGGAAGAATTTAATACGGCGCTTGAAGATATAAAAAATAATCCTGAAAGTGCCAGCTTATGGGCAAATATTATTAGAAAATATCATCCTACATTTCTTGGTGATTGTAAAAAAGCGATTGACTGGTCCGAAGAGATGGTAAAAACATGGTTGATGGAAAATATGTTTGTTGATTCAGAAAGTCCGGATGTCGATGCATCCAGAGTAGTTGCATATTTGTCCAGCCACAACAATACTTATTCTCATGCAAGGCACATACACATAAATGATTTAAAAAAAATTGGAGTTAATGTAATACCTTTAGAAGGACTGGATAATAATAGTATTGACCAGTGTAAAGATTTGCAGGATTGTGTATTAACAATACATCATTCTTATATGAATGTGTTTGCAAATTATGCGGCTTTAAAAGTTGTAGAAAATCATAAAGGAATTGCTATGATTACAAATCAGGTAAAAAGATGACTGGGGGTAAAAGTATGGATAGAAATTATTTTGAAGAATATGCACAGATTGTTGGGCAGACTAAATTAGAAACATATAAGTCACCGGAAGATGAAGCAAATAAAATAAAAAAATGTACAATTTTAAAAAGTGTGGATATCTCTTATAGCTATAATGTTGTCGGATATAATACGGGAGCGAGCCAGTATATGACAGTTTGAAATGCCAAAAAAGACGGGATTCACCGTCTTTTTTGTTTAACACAAAGGCAGCTTGCGAAGCGAGACCTTCGAATGTTTAAATTATATGTAAAGGAGATCCAAAATGGTATTATGCATTGCAGCAGCTCCATGCAAAGTCTTTTAGGGCAGGATTGCATGGAGTAGAGTAACTGCTCTGGGACTTTGCAGATTTCAAAAATTATTTGAAAAGGAGCAAAGTCTATGAAAATCAATAAAAATACATTTAGAGAAATGAAAACATTTCTCATACTTTGGATTACCCAGTCCTTTTCCGGGCTTGGAAGTGCGATGACAAGTTATGCACTGGTGATCTGGTCTTATACCCAGAAGGGCTCCGCCCTTATGACAGCATTGTTGATGGTAAGTTCCTATGCACCTTATGTACTGCTCAGTATCTTTGCAGGAGCCTTAAGCGACAAGTGGAATAAAAAAATAACCATGCTGGCGTGTGACACCATAGCGGCGCTGACTACTGTAGTTATGCTGATTTTATTACAAAGGGGCGAGCTGCAGATATGGCATTTGTATTTGATTAATGGAGTGAACGGACTGATGAATACCGTCCAACAGCCGGCATCTGAGGTGGCGGTGACGCGAGTGCTTCCCAAAAAGTATTACCAGCGGGTAGGAGGACTGCGTTATTTTTCCAGTTCATTAAATTCCATCTTAACGCCGATTATTTCCACTGCTGTTTTAGGAATCGCAGGAATGGGAGCAGTGGTAATATTTGATTTGCTTACCTTTGGAACAGCGTTTTTAACCCTGGCATTTTTCATACGGATTCCGGAAAGCATGGAGACAAAAGAGGAGAAGGAACCTCTTTGGATTTCTGCAAAAAAAGGGATTACGTATCTGAAAAAGGAACGGGGAATCTTTAATCTGATTCTGTTTCTGGCAGCAATCAATTTGGTAGCGTCTATTTATGAAGCTGCATTTCCTGCCATGATGTTATCAAGAAATGGCGGAAGCGAGAAGGTGTTGGGGCTGGTAAATGCAGTGATTGGAATAACCACATTTACAGGAAGTATTTTAGCCTTTTTCATAAAGGAACCAAAAAGCCGGATACGTGTTATTTGTAATTGCCTGTTATTTTCCATGAGTACGGAAAATTTCCTGTTGGCATTCGGAAGAACGCCTCTTATCTGGTGTATCGGTGGATTCCTTGGCTGGATTGCAATTCCGCTTATGAGTACCAATCTGGATGCGGTTATGCGGCTGCACGTGCCGGAACAAATGCAGGGAAGAGTTTATTCTGTGAGAAATTCACTTCAGTTTTTTACGATACCTGTGGGATATTTCCTGGGCGGTTTTCTGGTGGATCAGGTGTTTGAACCGATTATGAAAGGGAAGGATGCCGGGAGTATTCTGGTGAAAATGTTTGGAGCAGGAAAGGGATCCGGCGCAGCATTTTTGTTTTTTGTAATTGCCTTTGCGGGCATAGGAGTATGTCTGTATTTCAGGCGGAATAAATACATTTGGGAGTTGGAAAGCAACGAACACCGTGCTTCGTGAGCCATCCTTATGTTAAAGTAAAATAAAACTGCCGGAATATCTTCCGGCAGTTTTAAAATAGTACACTTGGCGGTATGTGTTTTAAAGGGATAAATGATGAAGAACTGTCTAAAGCTTTTTAACGAAAAAACAGCAAAATGGTTTAAGGAAACGTTGGGAGAGCCCACGCCTGTGCAGAAAGAAGCATGGCCGGCAATTGCTGCAGGCACACATGTGCTGGTGTCGGCACCTACCGGAACAGGAAAAACACTTTCAGCCTTTCTGGTGTTTTTGGACAGACTGAAAAAAGAAGCTTGTAAAGGCACATTAAAGCAGGAGCTTCAATTAATTTATGTATCTCCCTTAAAATCCCTGGCGGCGGACATCAGAGAGAACTTAAGAAAGCCTCTTAAGGGAATTGGCGGGGAAGAGCTGATTTCGGTGGCAATCCGTACCGGAGATACTACCCAGCATGAAAGAAGACAGATGATCAAAAAGCCGCCCCATATTTTGATTATTACACCGGAATCTTTATATTTAATGCTGACCAGTAAAACAGGGCAGAACATATTGTGTACAGCTAAGGCAGTGATCATTGACGAGCTCCATGCCCTGATTGATACCAAGCGGGGAGCTCATTTAATGTTGTCCATAGCAAGGCTGGATATTTTGTGCAAAAGCACGCTACAGAGAATTGGCTTGTCCGCCACCATTTCTCCGCTTTCCGCAGCAGCCAGGTATCTGGCTCCCGAGGCGGTTGCCATTGCGGCGCCTACTATGGAAAAGAAGATACAATTACAGATTTTAGGCTCTTATGTGAATAGCAGTAAGAGAAGAAAAGATCCTGTTTGGCAGGAGCTTTCAGAGCTGGTGTATCGGTATTGTCAGGGAAATCAAAGTGTAATTGCTTTTGTGGAAGGAAGACGGTACGCGGAGAAACTGGCATATTATGTAAACTTAATTGGGGGAGAGGATTTTGCAAGGGTGCATCACGGAAGCCTTTCCAAAGAACAGCGTCAGGAAGTGGAGGAGTCTTTAAGGGAAGGAAAGCTGCGGCTTTTGTGCGCTACTTCTTCTATGGAACTGGGAATTGACGTGGGAGAAATCGATCAGGTGCTGCAGGTGGGATGTCCCCGTACCATTTCCGGGACAATGCAGAGGTTAGGGCGTGCAGGGCATAACCCCTCACGCACCAGCGTGATGTATTTATTTCCCAGAACAGCGGCGGAGTGCATTTTAAGTGGAATGACCGCGCAGCTTGCCAGAGAAGGGAAAGTGGAATTAATGAATCCTCCCAGAGGGTGTTTTGATGTGCTGGCCCAGCATTTGGTTTCTATGGCGGCATTTAAGGGCTATGAAGTGGATGATGTGATGGAAATTCTGCAAAGAGCATGGTCTTTTTCCGAAGTTACAAAAGAGGATGTAAAAGAAGTGCTTCAAATGCTGGCAGGGGATTATGAGCATAAAAGAGATGTTCCGGTCCGCCCCAGAATTTTGTACGACAGGATTCATGAAAAGGTGGAAGGAGATGGTTACAGCAGAATGCTTGCCATTTCAGCAGGTGGAACGATTCCTGACAAGGGGCTTTACACGGTTCGTACGGAGGAAGGGGTAAAAGTAGGAGAGGCAGATGAGGAGTTTGTCTATGAGACGCAAAAAGGGGATCGTTTTATATTAGGCGCTTTTGCATGGAAAGTAGTAAATATTGGAAGAGATACAGTGACGGTTACACAGGCGCCGGTGGAGGGTGCAAGGCTTCCCTTCTGGAAGGGGGAGTTGAAAGGGCGGAACAAGGAAACCGGAATTTATTTTGGAAAAATATTGCGCAGTCTTTCCAAAGCAGAAGAGGAGGGAAACTTAAAAGATGCCCTTGTTAAGCTGGGGCTGGATGAATCTGCGGCACTGCTTTCGGAAGGATATTTGAAAAGGCAGATTGCCGCCACAGGCGGGCTGCCTGATGATAAAACTATTTTGGCGGAGCATTTTCGGGATCAGTCCGGAAACAGCCAGTTAATGATCCATTCCGTTTTTGGGAGGCGGATTAATGCGCCCCTGGCACTGCTTGCAGCGCAGGAAGCGGAAATAGAACTTAAAATGAATGTAGGCAGTGTGGATGAGGAGGATGGATTTTTACTTTATTCCTATGGGGATCAGGTAATGCCGGAAGGTCTGCTTAACAGAATTGATCCTGAAACAGTAGAAACAGTTTTAACCGCCATGCTTCCCTCCGCACCTGTTTTTAACATGGCATTTCGTTATAACTGCGGTAGAGCACTTATGATGGGAGCAAAAGGAAATGGAAGGCAGCCCCTTTGGATGCAGCGGCTTCGGAGTGCGGAAATGCTGGATCAGGTGGTAAGAGAGAAAAACCATCCTCTGATCAGAGAGACAAAAAGAGAGTGCATGGAACAGATTTGGGACGGTGCAGGTGTACGGGAGCTGCTTGAAAAAATCAGATCGGGAGAAGTTCTGGTGCGCGAGGTTTACACAAAGACGCCTTCTCCCATGTCCCTTCCTTTACAGTGGGGGCAGGAGGCAGCAGTTATGTATGATTATGCGCCGACGCCCAGAGGCGTTCATGCTGCAGTTGCAGATGCGCTAAAGCAGGAGGAAATGGTAAGACCGGGCGCTCTGGAGCTTTCCCTGGTTCAAAAAAGAGAAAAGCTTCCGACAGATGAAAAGCAGCTTCATTCCCTTTTAATGACAGAGGGAGATCTGGCGGCCGGAGATCTGGATATTCCGGTGGAGTGGCTTGAAAATTTGAGCAAAGAAGGCCGCGTCCTTTACCTGGAGCAGGGGCTTTGGATTGCGGCGGAACAGGAAGCGGATTATCATGGGGCGCTGGAGGAAGGAAACAGAGAAGAGGCGTGTTCTGTTATCCGGCGTATGTTAAGATATCGGGGAGGGGCAAGCGCGCGTCAGGTGGCGCTCCGTTATAACTGGAAGGAAGAAAAAGCCCTGGAACTGCTTAAAATATTATGTGAAAATGAAGAAATTGTTTCTCAGGAAGAATCTTTGGATGAAGAAAAGGAAGATAAGGTTGTTGTCTATTATCATGCCCAATTATATAAGCGTGCCAGAAATAAAACATTAAAAAACCGCAGGGAGGAAATTTCCACCTGTCCGCCGCAGGCTTACGCAGCACTGCTTGCTTCCCGTGTGCATCGTTCTGCACCATCCGAAGAGAGTTTAAAAATGACGGTATCCTCCTTTGCGGGAACAGCTTTTCCGGCAGCTTTATGGGAGGAAGTACTCTTTCCCTCCAGGGTAAAAAATTACAGGGAAAGTCAGTTGGATGCCTTTTTATCTGCCGGGGAATATTTTTGGCATATGGAAGAGGGTGGGAAAGTTCGTTTTGACCGTATGGATGGGATTGATTGGGAGAAAGAACCGGAAATTGACTGGGAGAGTCTTTCGGAAAAGGAAAAGCTGCTGGTACGGGCTTTATCCAGACGGGGAGCCAGTTTTATGCAGGCGCTAAGTGGAGTTCTGGAAGGGGAATCGCCTTATGATACTCTTTTAGCTCTTATGGAAAAAGGCATTGTGTGTGCAGACAGCTTTGTGCCGGTGCTCCAGTGGCTTGGTCAGGAGAAAATAAAAAAATCTGCTGCCAGAGTGCGGGTGGGAGCCCGTGTGAAAGCGCTGCAGGCAGGACGGTGGGATTTGGTGAGACCGCTTCGTCCTCTTACAGTGCAGGAGCAGATGGAGAGATGCTTTGACAGGTACCTGATTCTCTGCCGGGAAAGCGCTGCTGCATATGGTTTGTCCTGGCAGGAGGCGCTAAATCTTTTACGGATTCAGGAGTATACGGGACAGGTAAGAAGAGGATATTTTGTGGAAGGACTGTCCGGGGCACAGTTTATCAGAGGAAAAGATTTTGGCGGAGTAACCGCTGCATTGTCTCATGCAGAAAGTGATATGGTCTGGCTGAACGGAGCAGATCCCATGCAGATATGGGGAAAACTTCTTCCCCACAAAGAAGGTAAAAACTTCCTTAATATATCGGGCTCAGCGGCGGCTCTCAAAGGAGGAAATCCTGTTGCAGTTTTTGAAAAACAGGGAAAAACGCTGCGGGTTTTTGAGGATAAGTATTTAGAAGAAGCAGTAAAATTATTTGTGGAAGAGTATAAAAAAGGACAGATTTTTAAAGATAAAAAGAGAATTCAGGTAAAAGAATACCCTGATGAGGCAGCAAAAATTCTGGAAGAAAATGGTTTTGTCAGGGAAGTAAAAGGATATGCTTTCTATCGGTAGAAAAAACTGTTAAAATTGAGAAAGGAAATATTACATGGAAGAAGAATTTTTAAAAGAAATAAATAAGCAGGCAGGGCAGGCGACCAGACTGCTTATTGAACAGGCGCATTTATTGGAAGGGGATATTTTAGTTGTGGGATGCTCTTCCAGTGAAGTGACGGGAGAAAGAATCGGCACCTCTTCCAGTCTGGAAACAGCGGAGGCAGTGTTTGAAGGTATTTATCAGGTGGTATTGGAAAAGAAGCTTTATCTGGCAGCACAATGTTGCGAGCATTTAAACAGGGCGTTAGTTATTGAAAAAGAGCTGGCAAGAAGAGAGCGGCTTCCTGTTGTAAATGTGGTTCCCCAGCCGAAAGCAGGAGGTTCCTTTGGAACCACAGCTTATAAAAGATTTTCTGAACCGGTGGTGGTAGAGCACATCAGCGGGCAGGCAGGAATGGATATCGGAGATACGCTGATTGGTATGCATCTTATGGAGGTGGCGGTTCCAGTACGCATTCATATAAAAGAAATCGGCCATGCACATTTGGTATGTGCCAGAACAAGAGGGAAGTTTATTGGTGGGGAGAGAGCGGTTTATAATAAAAATATGTTATGAAATGCAAACTTTTTTATTATATATTTGTATTGTCGGGATGCATGAGAGAAAGGAAGGGAGAAAATGGAAAACAGGGATAATGAATGGTGGGCAGGATACACAGGAGATCCATTTGGAAATATGGGACAGGGACTTTGTGAAAATTGTAAGCGCAGAGCCATAGACCGGAGTGAAGATCCCAAATCTGTTTTGTGTAAAGAATGCAGAGAAGAACTAATCAGGAAGAAGAAGCGGCGGATACTTTGCATAGGGGCTGGTGCAGCGGTGGTTTGTATTTGTGCTGCCGGCGTCTTACTGGCTGTAGGCGCGTTAAAAAAGCAGCATACGCAGGAGGCGGAAGCTGCGCTCGAAGAGATTTCAGATACCAAAGATGTATTAGAATCGAAAGATTCCTCAGAAGCCAGGGATATGTCGGAAAATGAGGATGTACAGGAGCCGGATAAAGGGCAGGAAAGTACGTCTCTTACAGCAGAAAATGGATATATTCTGACGGAAATGAATGAATTGCTCGACGCATTGGAAAAAGATCCGGAAGATATCAATACAGCATTTCGTCTTACAGATATTGGCATGAAGTATGGGTATTATGACTATGCGTCTTATGCAATCAATCAATATATTGCGGAAAGAGACATTTCCGATAAACAATACCGGAAAGTGATTGGATATGTGGATAAGCTTAATATATATTATGATACCTGTGATTTAAGTGATGAACTTGTAGAACAGGTGTATGAAGATATTGGCGAAGATGGAGATCCCTATGAAGCTATGGAGCAATATTGTGAAGCCATGTCAGTATACATTGGAAGTAAAAATTATGATCAGGCGCTTGTTTATTACTGTCTGGGCAGTATGACGGCAGATGATGAAGCGAGAATGAATTATTTAAAGGAATGCATTGAGATTAACCCTTATTATTTTGATGCACAGGCACAGATTGCAACCTATTACCGCAGGCAGGGAGAGCTGGAACAGGCAAGGCAGATACTTGAGGAAATTTATGCAGTAAATAAAGAAGATTATGCGGTGCTGCGTTCTTATGCAACATTGGAGCTGGTGGAAGGCAATCTGGAAAAGGGCCTTGACTATGCACTGCGCGCTTATGAACTGTATGAGGAGGGCAATTATGTTGTGGATACTTACATAGTTGCACTTGTGGCAAATGGCAGGGTGGAGGAAGCGAAAGAGCTTGCCGGAGAATATGAAGGTAAGGATTATGAATTTGACGAGGAGTTTTATCGTTTTCTGGATGGAAATATGACGCTGGAAGAATACTATATTGGGGATTAAGTGCTATGCCTGGTGGAACTGTTTAAGCAAAGTTCTTGAAAAAGACCAATCTATTTGTTACACTAAAAATTGGTTAATATGGTAAAAAATATTATTTTATAAAAAGGAGTGTACATTATGAACAAAGTAACATTTGATTACTCCAAAGCAGCTTCCTTTATTCAGGATCAGGAAGTTGAATCCATGAAGAAGCTGGCTCTGGATGCAAAAGAATTATTGGTTTCCAAAACAGGTGCAGGTAATGATTTCCTTGGATGGATTGACCTTCCTGAAAATTACGACAAGGAAGAGTTTGACAGAATTAAAAAGGCAGCAGCCAAAATCCAGAGCGATTCAGAGGTTTTGCTGGTGATTGGCATTGGCGGTTCCTACCTTGGAGCAAGGGCAGCCATTGAATTTTTAAGACACAGCTTTTATAACACAGTAAGTAAGGAAATCAGAAAAACTCCTGAAATATATTTTGTAGGAAACTCTATCAGCTCCACCTATATTAAACATTTAATGGATGTAATTGGAGACAGAGATTTCTCCATTAATATGATCAGTAAGTCAGGCACTACTACAGAGCCTGCAATTGCATTCCGTGTGTTTAAGGAAATGATGGAAAAGAAATATGGCAAGGAAGAAGCAGCAAAGAGAATCTATGCCACAACAGATAAGGCAAGAGGCTCTTTAAAAAATCTTGCTACGGAAGAAGGCTATGAAAGCTTCGTAGTTCCGGATGATGTAGGCGGACGTTTTTCCGTTCTTACTGCTGTTGGTTTACTTCCGATTGCTGTAAGCGGAGCAGATATTGATAAACTTATGGAAGGAGCTCAGGCAGGACGCAAGGCCGCTCTGGAAGCTTCCTTTGAAGAAAATGATGCGCTGAAATATGCTGCTCTTCGGAATATTCTTTTAAGAAAAGGAAAATGTATTGAAATTCTTGCAAACTATGAACCCAGCGTTCATTATGTTTCCGAATGGTGGAAGCAGCTCTATGGAGAGAGCGAAGGCAAAGATCAGAAAGGTATTTTCCCTGCCAGCGTGGATCTGACTACTGATCTACATTCTATGGGGCAGTTCATTCAGGATGGCTCAAGAAATATGTTTGAAACGGTAATCAACATTGAAACCAGCAGAGAAGAGATTGTTCTCAAGGAAGAAGCAGTGGATCTTGACGGGCTTAATTACCTGGCAGGCAAGAGCGTTGATTTCGTAAACAAGAGCGCCATGAATGGAACCATTCTTGCTCATACGGACGGACAGGTTCCCAACCTGATGGTTAAAGTACCTGAAGTGAGTGAATTTTACCTGGGGCAGTTATTTTATTTCTTTGAGTTTGCATGCGGCGTCAGCGGATACTTACTTGGCGTAAATCCTTTCAATCAGCCCGGTGTGGAAAGTTATAAGAAGAATATGTTTGCACTTCTTGGAAAGCCCGGCTATGAGGCACAGAGGGAAGAACTGCTTAAGAGATTATAAATTGCAAAGTTAATAAAAATCCTGGAATGTAAGGCTGCCGCGGTTTACGCGGCAGCTTTTTGAATTATTTATATAAAGAAATTCCATATTTAATTTTTCTGTGAATTTTATATCCAAGTGTTCCAAAAAGAGAAACAATAATAGCCAGTGTAGAGCCGATGCCCACAATTGCGCCGACAATACCAATCAAAAGTATTATAATATTATATAATGACATAACATTACCTCCATAAAATAAAACATATTTTAAAAACTGCTAAAATTTGGGTACGCAAATAAGCCTATGGATTCATAGGCAATAAGAGTAGCTATGCCATTCTTTTTTTACCATCTGTATTGTGGATATAATTTGAGACGACAGCCTGAAAGTATAGCCTGGGAAACTGCATAATGCCTGTTGCCATAAGAAAATTAGAATTTAAATGAGACTGTGCTTTTTCACATAAAAACTCAAAGGATGCTTTGATATCTTTCCTTAAACCAGAGCTTTGTCTGGTAATCGGTCGTACATAGGAAATATTATGGATGCCAAGCATTTCTGTGGTGCAGATTGCACTGTCTGCCGCATCAGTGCTGCAGGAAGAAATGCTGGCTGCGGGAGATGAAAAGGGCGTGTAATCCAAAGAGGAATCTGCTTTATAATTATCAAAGCACATTCCGGAAATCAGCATGGATAATACAATTATGAAACTGATTATATACCGTTCTATCTTCCGCACAAAAGCCACCTCGATTATTACTATAACATAGATACAGCAGTTCGTCTATGCTGATATGTGCTCTTCGTGCAGTCCCATACACATTCGTTGCGATTTTATGGACAAGTTATTGCGGTAAATTGCATTGCAACGAAAAGTTTCTGGTAATAATAAATAGGTTCAGGTATAATAATACAGTTATGTATTTGATTGGTTCTCCTATAAAAATGTTTATGGAGGAAGGGTGTGGACAAATGATGAGTGCTGTCAATGATATTCTGGAAATTTTTATTGTATATGCAGGCGCCTTTTTGATTAAAAAATATGTATTTCTTGAAAATGACCTGGAATTAAAAAAACAGAAGCTTTTTTATCTGGCCAGTCTGCTTCTTATTTTTCTTGTTTATATTTTTTCTGGTAAAGATTACGCAACACTGCTTGTTTTGCTTACAGTGGGAGTAAATATCAGCTTTGCAAGGAAAACGCACAGACTGCGGGGATTTCTTTTATGTGTTCCAATTCCTGGAATTATAGATGGGCTGCTTGTTCCAATTTTAATATTGCCGGTGCGTTTATTAATTTTGTCAGCAGAGGGAAAACAATTATATAGCTTTGCCATAATGGGATTGACAGCTTTTTTATTGATATTGTTTTATATAAAAGGTAAAAGCTGGCGGGATTTTTTTCAAAAAGAAATGAATCACCGGCATTTACATAATTGGGAGCGGTGGCTGCTTTGCGCAGTTGGTATTTTGATGCTGGTTTTTTCCAATATGGCGGTTGCTAATGTAGAAGATACAAAAGAGAAATTTTTTACCAGCCAATATGCATTAAATATGTGTATTATGGGAATTACTGCTTTTATACTGACAATCACAATTATTGTGCTGATTGTGCAGGGAAATAAACGATCTTATTATCATGAGCAGGTATCGGATATGCAGTTTAACATTATTACCACAATGGCGGATATCGTGGAAAGCAGAGATGGCAACACAGGCGGTCATATAAGACGCACTGCCAGGTATGTGGAGGCTATCGCAAAAACATTAAGAAAGCAGGGAGCATTCCCGGATATTTTGACAGACCAGTACATGGCGGACATGATCGTTGCGGCGCCCCTTCATGATATTGGAAAAATTCATGTTTCAGATCTTATACTGAATAAACCGGGAAGACTGACAGAGGAAGAATTTGAAATCATGAAAAGCCACGCGGCGGAAGGGAGAGATCTTTTGCTGCGTGCCAAACAGCAATTGGGCGAGTCCTCTTACTTAAATATTGCAATAGATATGGCGGCATACCATCATGAGTGGTGGAATGGAAAAGGTTATCCTTATCAAATTGCAGGAGAAAATATTCCTTTATGTGCAAGGATTATGGCGGTAGCAGATGTATTTGATGCACTTGTATCTAAGAGATGCTATAAAAGCGCCATGCCGGTTGAGAAAGCATACAGCATTATCAGAGAAGAATCCGGCACACATTTTGATCCGGTAGTGGTGGATGCGTTTTTTGACTCCATTTGTCAGATAGAAGCGGTACAAAGCGCGTAAAAACCATAAATGCCACGTAAAGTAGCAAAAATATCATTTATGTAATCTGCACTTTCTTGTTATGGAAAGTGCATTTTTCTATCATGTGAATTAACATATTCAGTTAAATGAAAAACAGGAGGATAAGAATGACATTTGGTGAAAAATTAAAGACAATCCGCAGGCAGGCGGGAATGTCACAGGAAAAACTGGCAGAAAAACTGGGAGTGTCCAGACAGGCAATTACAAAATGGGAGACAAATGCGGGAATTCCGGATATTGAAAATATTATGGCTGTTTCCACATTGTTTCATGTTTCAATTGATGAGCTTTTGTCTAATGAAAAAAATATTACACAGCTGAGGGATTACTTATTTGAAAGTGTTACAGAATATGATATTGATTTTTCCAAGAGGTTCGATATGAAACTGGGAGGCGCCAATGCACTGATTATGTCAGGATATGAGGGAGAAAAGGTGCGAGTCCGGCTGGCTTCTAATACCTTATCGACATTGCAGAATGATTTTAAGCTTAAAATTGATGACATTAAAAACCGTATTGATTTGGATATTACAAGAAAAAATGGAATAACAGAGGCGGATGCAAAAGGAGCACTTACAATATTTGTACAGCTTCCAAATAAATACATTGGCAAGATTGAGCTGTCCGTCAATGCTGAAAATATTGAAATACGTTCTTTGGAATGTGAAAAAATTGAACTTGATACAAAAACAAAAAATATGATTTTAGATGGGGTAATTGGGGTTGTGGAAATAAACTGTAATCTGGATATGAATATTATCTGTAATTCTTTGAACGGATCAGTAGAAATTAATCAGGTTTCCGCAACATCAAGAATTCGTTTGCCGGAAAAAACCGCATTTGCTGCCCAGTCAAAGGGAATCAAAACAAGTATTTCCTATGAAAAGGACGGGCAGAAAACCACATGTTTTGCAGATGAGGATTCTGATAACAGAATTGAATTAAATGGTATTAAAAGTGAACTGGTTATCTATACTTCAAATCTATAAAGGGGTGCAAGAGTGAAAAAGAAAAAAGAAGCAATTATATCAGCAAAAAATTTAAAGAAAAGTTTTACCACCAAAGACAGATCTCAGGATATTTTTGATCAGCTGAACCTGGATATTTATAAAGGAGATTTTACCGTAATTATGGGTTCCTCAGGAGCCGGAAAATCTACATTAATGTATGCACTTTCCGGGATGGACCGCCCAACTGCAGGAGAAATTAAATTTAATGGTAAGAACATTACAAAGCTAAATGACGACCAGCTTGCAGTGTTTCGGAGGAAAAATTGTGGTTTTGTTTTTCAACAGATTTATCTTTTGGAAAAAATGAGTCTGATGGACAATGTGATTACCGCAGGTGCGCTGGTAAATAAAAACCGGAAGGAAATTACGAAAAAAGCTTCGGAATTATTTGAACTGGTGAATATTCCGGAAGAAACACAAAAGAAATTTTCTTCCCAGATTTCCGGTGGGGAGGCGCAGAGAGCCGGGATTGTAAGAGCTGTCATTAACCGGCCGGAGGTGTTGTTTGCCGATGAACCTACAGGCGCACTTAATTCCGGCAATTCTGATGCGGTTTTGGATGTGTTCACGAAACTGCATTGTAATGGTCAAAGCATTATCATGGTAACCCATGATAAAAAGAGCGCGCTTCGGGGAAACCGGATTATTTATTTAAAGGATGGACAGATTTTTGGAGAATGTGATTTGGAAGGTTTTTCTGACGGAGATGAAAAAAGAAAAGATAAGCTTGACATATTTTTAGCAAAGATGGGGTGGTAATATGGGGAAAATCGGAAGGATGGTAATACATAATCTGAAAAAGGATAAGGGACAGTACTTGTCCTTTGGAATCATTATTCTGCTTACAGCTTTTATCTTAAATCTGGCATTGGTTTTATCTTTTCAGATGGATAGAGCATATGACCGGAAATCAGATGATTTAAGTACAGCAGGTTTGTATTTTTGCATTCCAAAAGTTCAGAATACAGCTTCATTGAAAAGAGAACTGTCTGATCTGAAAGGAGTGGAGAGGGTAGAAAGCAAAGAAGGCATTTTTACTTCTGCGGTTATAAAAGAGTTTCGGGGTGTAGATTTTGCCATGAATACGATTTTTTATAATATGGATGAAATACATCACCTGAATCAATATGAAATAGTAAAAGAAAGCAATAAGTCATTTGAAGCAACTGTTTTCATTCCTCTATTTGTGGCAGAATTTGGAGAGTATAGTCTGGAAGATGAGATTGTATATGAAGTAGATGGAACAGAATATGCTTTTCACGTAGCCGGTATTTTGGAGGAAATGCAGTATGGAAATGCAGGAAGCGGGCTGTTATGTGCATATCTGCCGGAGGATGCTTATCAAACATTTGCAGGGGAAAAAGAAGGAAATCAGGTAATAGAATATTCCCTTATGACAAATGGGGATGTGGATGAGACGAAAAGTCAGATTAATGAAATGCTTTCTAATAAGGGGATTCATCTGGTTTCCATGTTGGACAGTGCTTCGGCGAAGCAGACAAGAACAATGGTATGTGACTTGACAGTTCTTATCCTGATGGCATTTTCCTTTGTGGTTTTGCTGGTAAGCATGTTTCTCTGCAAGTTTCGTATTCAAAACAGTATAGAGGAAGAGATAACTCAAATGGGAGTTTTAAAGGCGATGGGCTACACAGGGACTATGCTTTTGATGGCAGTCATATTTCCCTATATGATTGTGGGGGGAATAAGCGCGCTGGCAGGAATTTTACTCTCCTATGGATTACTGCCCGGTCTGGTGCAAATGCTTGCTCTTCAGTCAGGGTTTTCCTTTCAGCCAGGCTTTGACACAGGCGCGCTTATTTTGGTTCTTTTGATACTTATTGGAGTTACATTATTTTTTACTTACTTGGCAGCGAAAAGGATTAAAAAACTGGTTCCCATTGACGCAATCAGAGGGAACAGCGGAGGAAAAAGGGGCCGGAGAAATTATTTTCCACTGGATGAGGCAGCCGGAAGTCTGCACGTTAATCTGATTTTAAAACAGATAGCGGTTTCAGCGAAACAGAATGTGTTGCTTTTTCTTGTATCTTTTTTGATGATGGTTCTGGCTGCATTTGCCGGAACGTTGTTTTACAATGTGGTGATAGAGCCGGAGCATTTTACAAGTACTTTATCGGAGGAAATGCCCAGTATTATTCTGACAGTAAAGCCGGATAGATTTGAAAAAATGAAAAAGGAGATGCTGGATATCTCAGAAGTAGAGCAGGTGCTGGAATATGCTTCTGTAAAACTGGAAGTAAAGGAAAAAACCGTAACAGCCTTTATTGCCCAGGACTTTTCTCTTGTTTCCAATGATTTATGTTATGAAGGAAGAAATCCGGAAAAGGAAAATGAGATTGCAGTTGGAAGTGGGCTGGCCTCGGATTATTCCATTGGAGATAAGATTACAATTAAAAATGGAAATTCAGACTGTACTTATGATATTGTAGGCTATATTCAAAGCGTCAATTATCAGGGGGAGGTTTTGGAGCTTACCAATGAAGGATATTTAAATTTGGACAGTACATACCAAAGCCAGTCCTTATACCTTTACCTGAATGAAAAGGCAGATGTGGAAAGGTTTGTGGAGGAGATTGAAAAGAAATATGAAAGGGATATAATCAGTGTGGTCAATTATGATAAAATGGCAAAATCTTCACAGAGAATTTATTCAGACATGGTGGAAGGCATCATTGCAGCCATTTTCCTTGTTACTATTTTGATTATCTTTTTAGTACTTTATATGATGATTAAGTCATTAATCATAAAGAGAAAACAGGAGCTTGGTATTTATAAGGCAATTGGATATTCTAATATTCAGTTGATCCTGCAGATTGCCGGAAGCTTTCTGCCTGTATCTGCTGCCGCCATACTTATTTCAGCAGTGGCGGGATTATGGTATATGCCGGTGATCAATGGAATGCTTTTTCAGATGATTGGCGCCATGAAAAATAATCTGGAGGTTTCTTTTGTGTTTCTTATGCTTTTTGCTATCTGTCAGATAGCAATCGATTTTGTAATCAGCGTGTGTCTGGCCTTGCCGATCAGGAAGATATCGGCTTATTCGTTGATTAGGGAATAAAGTGAATATCTTCTAATAAAGTTATGGCATATTTGGAATTAAATTCTAAATATGCCATAAAAATTAGAAAAACTAATTTGACTTTTTCTTATATCTCTCATACAATATCTATATTGAAAATATAGTATTATATATGCAGAAATTTTCAATGGAGGTGTTGTATTGGAAATAAAGAGAGATTATTACTTGAACAAAATTATTATGAAACAGCACAACGGTTTAATTAAAGTTGTAACAGGTATAAGGCGTTGTGGAAAATCATATTTGCTGTTTCACCTATACAAAAAATATCTTTTAGAAAATGGGATTGATAAAGAACATATTTTAGAGATTGCTTTTGATTCTTTTGAAAATAGACAGTTCCGTAATCCGGAAGTTCTTTACCCGTATATTAAAAGCAAAATTATTGATGACAGGATGTATTATATTCTTTTGGATGAAGTTCAATTACTTGGAGAATTCGAATCCGTATTAAATGGGCTAATACGAATAGAAAATGTGGATGTTTATGTAACCGGAAGTAACGCAAAATTCCTTTCTAAAGATATAATTACTGAGTTTCGTGGACGTGGAGATGAACTTCATATGTATCCACTTTCTTTTTCTGAATTTATGTCTGTATATGATGGTAATAAATATGATGGCTGGAATGAATATGTTTTATATGGGGGGCTTCCGCCAGTAGTTTTACTTCCTTCTCCGGAGCAAAAAATAGAATTTCTTAAAAATTTATTTAAAGAAACCTATATTAATGATCTTGTAGGAAGGCATAAAATCAAAAATAAAGAAGAATTTGAAGAACTGATAGATATTCTGTCATCAGGTATTGGTTCCCTGACGAACCCTAAAAAACTGGCCGATACTTTTCAGTCAAAAAAACAGAAAAAACTTAGTACGAATACTGTAAAGAATTATCTTGATTATTTGTGTGATGCATTTATTGTAGATAAAGCAGTCAGGTACGATATAAAAGGAAAAAAATATATTGATACACCGCAAAAATATTATTTTACAGATGTAGGGCTTCGAAATGTGAGAATTAATTTTCGTCAGATAGAAGAAAATCATACGATGGAAAATATTATTTTCAATGAACTTCTTATAAGGAATTTTAATGTGGATATTGGATTAGTAATAGTGAATCAAAAGGATAAAAATGACAAATTTGTACGTAAGCAGTTGGAAGTGGATTTTGTATGTAATAAAGGTTCAAAACGTTACTATATACAGTCTGCCTTTGCAATTCCGGATCCAAATAAAATGAAACAGGAATCAAATTCGCTGCTTCGAATTAACGATTCATTTAAGAAGATTATTATTGTAAAAGATACTCCTGCTCCCTGGTATACAGAGGAAGGAATACTTATAATGAGTATATATGACTTTTTATTAAATATGAATAGTCTTGATTTGTAAAAATGAAAAGTATACTAATCCAATTGAGCAAATAATGGATATATCGGGTATCAGGATTATTGCATATACAAATCAGGATGTTTCAGACATATGCAAAATATTACAGGATGAATTTCTTATTGATAAAGGCAATTCTGGTAATAAAGCTGATATGCTGGCAACAGATAAAGTGGGATATTTATCTGTTCATTACGTATTGCAATTAAGCAAAAAGCGTCTGGAATTAGTTGAATATAAAGAATATGAGAATTTAAAATGTGAAGTGCAGGTAAGAACCTTGCTTCAACATGCGTGGGCAGAAATTGAACATGATAAAAATTACAAATTTGCAGGGGTACTGCCAAATGAAATAAAAAGAAGGTTTTATCTGGTGGCAGGTGCCTTAGAACTGATGGATTACGAATTTGATAAGTTATCGAAAGATATCGACGAATATGCAAAGAAAACGGAAAAAGCATTATCAAAAGGTGATTTTAATTTGAGTATAAATTCAAAGTCACTGGAACAATATATGTTAAAAAGATTTGAAGGTACGACAAATATTAGACCATTTGTGGAAGGGCCAATAATATCAGAGGAAATTATTGCGGAAGTAATTAAATTCGGATATAAAACTATACAAGATTTAGAAATTGATTTAAACAAATATGAAAGTATTTTTCAAAATCATGTAGCTACTTTTATTGGGGTGCTTAGAGACTTAATGATTATTAAGGATTGCGAGAAATATTTTAAGGTAGCATACAATGGTAATTGGCAGGGGGTTAACAAAAGAAGCGTGGATCTTTGGAAAGAAAATGGAGCTAATAAAATAGATAAATATTTAAATGATTTTGGAATCTGTATTGAAGATTAAGTATTATGTATTGAAATAAAAATGGCATAAAATTTAGTTAAGTAACTGTATTGAGCCCATTCTATTGGACATATTACATGATATAATTTTCTTATATTAATAAACAGACGAAGAGGGCTTCGAAAGGAGGATAAAGTGAATCGGAGCATATATTTTAATTACATAGAAGAAAAATTAAATACTTTATCTTATCGTGTATATATT
>VSNT01000349.1 GCA_009774465.1 Lachnospiraceae bacterium | reverse complement strand
TCGATCACAGCAGCCCGGATATGGATTATGATTTTGTATTTGCCTCTGAATATATGGAGGCTGTCACCTGTTCCGGCTGTTATGCAGACGTGCGTCCCGACCCCAAAACGGGCAGCGTATATGGGAAGGCCCAATTTCAGCTTCAAAATACCAGCGGTCAGGAACAGAATGTCCGTTTCCTTATCAATCCGGGATACGAAATTTCCTCCATTCAAGCAAATGGCGCAGATGTGCCGTTTACCTTGGAGGATAGGCAAGAAATCAACGAAAAGGCGTTCGTTGTGGTCATCCCTGCCGCCCCGGAAATTGAGCTTACCATGGAATATGGCGGTTTTCCCCAGGAGTGGAATATCGTGTCCGCTGAACAGGGCAGTCTGGAAATCAGCGGCGCCTATATGAATCTAGAAAACGACGCGCTGTCGCCCTGTCCCTATAACGTGCGGTATCAGGGAGATCACCTTCCTAACGTGACGGACATTACCCTCCCCGGACATATGACTCCCATTTTGTTTGGGGTTGGCTCCACTGAGCTGCTGCGGGAAAATCCGGACAGCACAAAAACATGGCGCATGGAGCGGGACAGCTATCGCATGATTATATATGCCGGGGATTATATCCGGGAGGAAATTCCGGTGGAATCGGCGGGCATTACTGTCAATTTCTATTACAGCCGTAAGCATCAGCCCGTCATGGAGGCTATGAACGCCGCGGAATCCATCCGCCAGACCATTGAATACTGTACCGAACATATCGGCCCGTTGTCTTTTTATGGAGATGGGACCTTTAACCTGATCGAGCGGCGAAGCGACGGCGGCGGATATGCCGGAGACGGCGCCAGCATTGCAGACGAGCTGGACTATACCGCTGAAAACCTGTCCAACGGCGCAAAAGGCGGCTCCTCCGCTCAGGTGACGATCCATGAAATTGTCCATCAATGGTGGGGCCTGGGGAATATGTTTGACCCCATGGACGAGAGCGGCATTTGGTCTGCCGAGGGTCTGACCTGCTACACCACCTATCGCATTGTAAAGGCGCTGTATGGGGAACGTGAGGCCCAGGCCAGCTTTGTGGACGCTTGGCAGGAGGCCGCAGACGACTACTACAAGGATTTCTATGTCCGCCACCCGGAGTACCTGTCCGCTTTGCCGGAGCAGTATCAGGCTGACATTGCCAACAATCTGCGTGGGATGCGGCAATATAACGAAATGCCCTTGAAAATCTTGAAGGCTGAACAACTGGTGGGCGGTGAGGAGGCTATGGACGAGATTTTGAAAGGTCTCTTTGGCCGGGAGCTGAACCCGGAATATCCCTACCTGACCTATCAGGAGTTTCTGGATGCCTGCCATCTGACAGAGGAGGACTTAAACCTTGAATAAGATATTTCGATATGAGCTGCGGCGCCTGCTGTGGAACAAGCTGTTCTTCGGTATTCTGCTGGTGTCCCTGGGATATGGCTGGCTGACACTGACTGGCTCTGTGGTCCGGGGCGTGGCTCACACAGCGCCTTTTTCCCCATGGAGCTTTGGATACTATCTCAGCCAAGCGCTGCCGCTGATCTGCCTGGGAGAATTGTTTTTCCTTGCGTTCTTCTTCTCCAAGGAGGAGCGTCTGCTCCGGCCCTTGACCCAAGCCACCCCAATCAGGCAGCGGCGGTATGCGGCTCTGCGGTGTGGAGCGGTGCTGACAGCGACGGCTATTCTCTGCCTGTGTCTTGCAGCCCTGGCGGTTGGATTCTATGTGTCGCTGTTTGGGTGGGTGGATTATGGGGAACTGATTTTACCCGCTCTATTGACCCTGATTCCACCCATTGTCTTTTGCCTTGGGGCAGGAATGATGTTGAGCCGCTTCAACCATACTCTGATCTACGCTCTTATGGCGGCAGTAATTTTATTGACCGTATTACCCCTGCCTCCGGCAATCAATTTTTCGTTGAGCGGTTTCTTTTCTCAATTTCCGTTGACCATGGGAACATTAGACCCAGCGTTTCAGATTCCAAGCTGGCTTGCAATACATCAAATTAGCTTAACCGTTCTGGGGGCTTTTCTTGCTGTTTTTGCTGCTAATGT
>VSNT01000348.1 GCA_009774465.1 Lachnospiraceae bacterium | reverse complement strand
GGAAATTGCTCCAACGCAGCGGGTATAGGATCAAGATTTTCAACACGATCAACTTTAAGAAGTCCATGCACTATAATCCTTTCGCGTACATTCACAGCGAAAAAGACATCTTAAAGCTGGTAACAACCCTGATTTCCAACACAAAAGGAGAGCAGAAGGGCGGGGACGAGTTCTGGACCAAGGCCGAGACGCTGCTCTACTGCGCCCTCATTGGCTACATCCACTATGAGGCCCCGGCAGAGGAACAGAATTTCTCCACCCTCATTGAGTTCATTAACGCGATGGAGGTCCGGGAAGATGATGAGGAATTTCAAAATCCTGTTGACCTGATGTTTGAGGAATTGGCGCAAAAGAATCCCAATCACTTTGCTGTGCGTCAATATGCCAAATATAAATTAGCCGCAGGCAAAACGGCTAAGTCGATTTTGGTGAGCTGCGGTGCGCGGCTGGCAGTATTCGATATTGCCGAAGTCCGGGATGTGACCGCCTATGACGAGTTGGCGCTGGACACCCTGGGAGATCAAAAAACGGCGCTGTTCCTCATTATGAGCGACACGGATGATTCCTTTAATTTCCTGATTTCCATGTGCTACACCCAGCTTTTCAATCTCCTATGCGAAAAGGCGGACGATGTGTACGGCGGGCGATTGCCGGTCCATGTGCGGTGTCTTATAGACGAGTGCGCCAACATCGGGCAGATACCCAAGCTGGAAAAACTCATGGCTACCATCCGAAGCCGGGAGATCTCCGCCTGTTTGGTGCTGCAAGCGCAGAGCCAGCTCAAGGCCATTTACAAGGACAACGCCGACACCATCATTGGCAACTGCGATTGCTCCATCTTCCTGGGCGGCAAGGAGCCGACCACACTGAAAGAGCTTTCTGCCAGCCTGGGGAAAGAGACGATAGACACTTTCAACACCGGCGAGAGCCGGGGCCGTGAGGTTTCCCATTCGCTGAATTATCAGAAATTGGGCAAAGCCCTCATGGATGTGGACGAATTGGCCGTTTTGGACGGCGGAAAGTGCATCCTGCAACTGCGGGGCGTCCGCCCGTTCCTTTCGGATAAATTCGATATAACGCGCCATCCCAATTACAAGTTCCTGGCCGACTGCGATAAGAAAAACGCTTTCGACTTAGAGCGTTTTCTATCCACGAAGCTCAAACCCAAGTCCACCGAGGTCTATGACGTGTACGAGGTAGACGTATCGGAGGACGCAGACCCCGCCGACCCGGAGTAACCGGCACGGCGGAATAAACAAAGTGGAAAATGCGCCTTCAAAATTTTTGAAATTTTTTGGAGGTACTTATGGATTTTTTCAACTCTGCTATTGACATTTTGCAGACCCTGGTGATTGCGCTGGGCGCTGGCCTGGGCGTGTGGGGCCTTATCAATCTGCTGGAGGGCTACGGCAACGACAACCCCGGCGCGAAGTCACAGGGCATGAAACAGCTCATGGCGGGCGGAGGCGTTGCCCTGATCGGCATGGTGCTGGTCCCCCTGCTGTCCGGGCTGTTCGGCTGATCGGCCCGGTTTATCTCTGCCCCTCCCGCCCAAGGCGGGAGGGGCGCTGAAAGGAGGGGGAAACCTCTATGGATTTTCTATGGGACGCCATCACGGAATGGCTCAAAGAGATTTTAGTCAGCGGCATTATGAGCAATCTGTCCGGGATGTTTGACGGTGTAAATGACAAGGTGGGGGAAATCTCCACCCAGGTGGGCATGACCCCCCAGGCATGGAACGGCAGCATCTTCAATATGGTGCAAAACCTCTCTGAAAATGTGATTATGCCTATCGCCGGTGTAATTCTCGCTTTTGTAATGACGCTGGAGCTGGTGCAGATACTCATGGACAAAAATAACTTCCATGACGTGGAGACGGTCGTATTTTTCAAGTGGGTGTTCAAGACCGCCTGCGCCATCCTCATTGTCACCAACACCTGGACGATTGTGATGGGGATATTCGATGTGGCCCAGGGCGTGGTAAATCAGGCGTCCGGCATCATCATCGGGGATACCAGTATTGACTTGAGCAGCGTCATGCCGGACATGGAGGAACAACTGATGGAGATGGAGCTGGGGCCGCTGTTCGGCCT
>VSNT01000347.1 GCA_009774465.1 Lachnospiraceae bacterium | reverse complement strand
GACAACGGCTATGTGGAGCTGGTCAATGTGGAGCAGCAGCCGGACGGAACCTTGACGGAAACACCCCGGCGGACGGGCCTGTGGGCCTGGAGGCATCCCCATCAGGCGGACGGCACAGTCACCTACAAAAAGCTGGAGGGCGATATTGTCTTTGACGATGTGGACTTCGGCTACAACGATGAAAAAATCGTTTTGCACAATATCAAGCTCTTTGCCACGCCCGGACAGAAGATCGCCTTTGTGGGCAGCACCGGCGCAGGAAAGACTACTATTACCAATCTGATTAACCGCTTTTACGACATCCAGGACGGCAAGATTCGCTATGACGGCATCAATATCAACAAAATTCGGAAAGCCGACCTTCGCCGCTCCCTGGGCATCGTCTTGCAGGACACCCATCTGTTCACCGGCACGGTGATGGAGAACATCCGCTACGGGCGGCTGGAGGCCACCGATGAAGAGTGCGTTGCCGCCGCGAAGCTGGCCAACGCCGACAGCTTTATCCGGCGGCTCCCGGACGGCTACCAGACAGTCCTCACCGGCGATGGGGCCAATCTGAGCCAGGGCCAGCGGCAGCTCCTCGCCATCGCCCGCGCCGCTGTTGCCGACCCGCCCGTCCTGATCCTGGACGAGGCCACATCCTCCATTGACACCCGCACAGAGCAGTTGGTGCAGGAGGGCATGGACCGGCTGATGAAGGGCCGCACTACCTTTGTCATCGCGCACCGGCTCTCCACGGTTCGGAACTCCGACTGCATCATGGTTCTGGAGCAGGGCCGGATCATCGAGCGGGGAACCCATGACCAGTTGATGGAGGAAAAAGGGCGATACTACCAGCTTTACATGGGCAGCGCTTGCGCTGCCGGACCGGTCGTTGGGCGTTAGCCCAATGACGGTCCCATGGCAACGCCATTGCCTGAACAATTCACATTCGTTAGGAGGAATTTGAAATGAACGAACAAGTTGCCGCCAACCCGCTGGGAACCGAGCGGGTCGGGAAATTGATGATCCGCTACGCCATTCCCAGCATTATTTCCATTGTGGTCAACTCGCTCTACAACATGGTAGATCAGGTGTTTATTGGGCAGGGGGTTGGCTACCTGGGCAATGCCGCCACCAATGTCATCATGCCGTTGACGACTATCCTCATGGCCATCGCTTTTATGTTAGGGGATGGTGCCGCAGCTTACATGAGTCTAAACTTGGGAAAAAACCGACCCGATGATGCGGCCCGCGGTGTAGGGAATCTGGTTACCCTGACGATTGGGACAGGATTTATATTTCTGATCTTGTTTCAGCTTTTCCTGGAGCCGCTTTGCGGGTTGTTCGGGGCTACAGAGGGAAATCTCCCCTATGCGCTGGATTATGGCCGTATTATTGTGCTGGGCTTTCCCTTCTCCGCTGTCTGCTCCGCCTTCGGGAGTGTAATCCGGGCGGACGGGCGTCCCAGAGTCAGCATGATTGGCTTGCTCATAGGTTGTGCAACAAATATCATTTTAGATCCAATTTTCATTTTTGTGTGCCGGTGGGGAGTCAAAGGCGCCGCTTGGGCCACCATCCTGGGGCAGATTTTGAATGCGGCCTTTTTTGCTGTCTGTCTGTTCCGGTTTAAGACCATCAAGCTGAAGCGGGAATACTTTATGCCCAGACCACAAATTGCCAGGCGGCTTGCTTCCCTGGGCGTATCCAGTCTCATATCTCAAATCGCCTCTGTATTTGTTATTGCCGTTACCAACAATCTACTGGTGGCCTATGGCGCTGCATCCCCCTATGGTTCTGACATTCCCATGGCGGTGTTCGGTATCGTGATGAAGGTGAGCAGTCTTGTTTCCGGGATTACGCTGGGCCTTGCTGCGGGGGTTCAGCCCATTTTAGGCTATAACTATGGCAGCGGTCAGTATCCGAGGGTAAAAAGAACCTATAAGCTGGCATTGGGAATCGGCAGTGCGATCATGGTCGCGGCGTTCTTTATTTTTCAAATCTTCCCAGCGCAAATTATCAACCTGTTTGGCAAGGAGTCGGAACTGTACATAGAGTTTGCGGTAAAATGCTTCCGGGTTTATTTGCTGGCCTGTTTCCTGATCCCTGCCGGAGCTGTCACCGGGATTTTCTTCCAAGCCATCGGTAAGCCCGTTCCCGCCACGCTGCTCTCATTGTCCCGGCAGATTATTTTCTTGATTCCGGCTATGCTGATTTTTGGATATTTTATGGGTGTGGAAGGGGTTCTCTGGGCTGGCCCTTTCAGTGACGGGCTATCTGGTGTGATCTCCTTAATTACCGTGTGGCTGTCCTGGAAGAAAATTTTTGGAAAAGAGGCAAAGCAATGAAAAAATGTGTAATTACCATAGGCCGTCAGTGCGGCAGCGGAGGCCATACCATCGGGAAAACCGTAGCGGAACGGCTGGGCATTCCCTTCTACGACAAGAAGCTGGTGCAGATTGTGGCGGAGCGCAGCGGGCTGTCCGCCGAGACGGTGCGGCGGGAGGGGGAATACTCCTCCGCCAGCAGCCTGTTCACCAGCGTTTCATCGCGGGGGTACTCGGCCTATAACGCCAATCAGAGGGGGAATATGGCCCTGCCGGATCAGATCAACGCCTATCAGACCGAGCTGATCAAGGAGCTGGCGGATAAAGGTTCCTGCGTCATCGTGGGACGGTGCGCCGACTACATCCTGCAAGGGCGGGAGGACTGCTTCCACGTCTTTATCACCGGCGCGCTGCCTGACCGGGCCAACCGTGTCATCGCAGAGCATGGGGTTGCCGTTGATGCTGCCAGAAGTCATGTGAAGGAGCGGGACAGAAAGCGTTCCAGCTACTACAGGCATATTACCGATCAGGCGTGGGGGATGGCGGCAAATTATGACCTCTGTCTGAACAGCAGCAAGCTGGGGATCGACCGCTGTGTGGAACTGATTCTTGCATCAGTCGATATGGGGACGGACCATGTATGAGGAGGGAGAAATCCATCGCAGTCTGCTCTTTTGCGTCTATCAAGGCGGCGATCT
>VSNT01000346.1 GCA_009774465.1 Lachnospiraceae bacterium | reverse complement strand
GTATAGTCCGAAATGCGGGCGGCCTGCTGCATATTGTGTGTCACGATGATGATGGTATATTGCTCCTTCAGGCCCATCGCCAGCTCCTCGATTTTGGAAGTGGAAATGGGGTCCAGGGCGCTGGTGGGTTCGTCCATCAGCAGCACCTTCGGCTCCACAGCCAGGGCGCGGGCGATACAAAGCCGCTGCTGCTGGCCTCCGGAGAGGCCCAGGGCGTTCTTTTTCAGTCGGTCCTTCACCTCATCCCAGATTGCCGCCCCCCGGAGGGAGCGCTCCACAATATCGTCCAGTTTGGCCTTGTTGCGGACACCATGGGTCCGGGGACCGTAGGCGATGTTGTCATAGATACTCATGGGGAAGGGATTGGGCTTCTGGAACACCATGCCGATCTCCTTCCGCAGCAAGTTCACATCCAGGCCAGGGGCGTATACATCCTGCTCCCCATAGCGCACCTCGCCGGTGATCTTCACGCCAGGAATTAAATCGTTCATCCGGTTCAGTGTTTTCAGAAAGGTGGACTTCCCACACCCGGAGGGACCGATAAAGGCGGTAATGTTCTTCTCCGGAATTTCAATATTGATATTGTTCAGTGCCTGGGCCGTCCCATACCACAGGCACAAATCCTTTGCGGTAACAATACTGCTCATAACGCTCTCCTTTTTTTGAAGATCCGGCCAACCAGGACTGCGGCAAAATTGATGGTCAGCGTCAGTGCCATCAGAATCGCGGCGATAGCAAAGGATGCCTGTGCGCCGCCCGGCCCCGGCTCCTTGGTGTAGAGGTACAACGCCACAGTAAGGGTGGCTCCCGGACTGCCCAGGCCGCTGAGAAAGCCGTTCAGAACATGAGCGAATCCCGCTGTAAATAACAGCGCCGCCGATTCCCCCAAAATGCGGCCCGCCGACAGGATACAGCCAGTGATTACCCCATCCACACAGCCAGGGAGTACTACCGTCCGAACGACCCGCCATTTTCCGGCTCCCAGGCCGAAAGCCCCTTCTCGGTAGCTCTGCGGCACGGTTTTCAAGCTCTCCTGTGCGGTACGCATGACAGTAGGCAGGTTCATAATAACCAGTGTCAATGCCCCGGCCAGCAGACAGGAACCGAAGCTGTTGGCGAAAATCAGCATCCCTACCAGCCCGAAGATAATGGACGGAATGCCGGACAGGGTTTCTGCCGCGTACTCAATGACCGTCACCAACCTCTGGCTGGAGGCATACTCTGTCAGATAGATGGCCGCACCCACTCCCAGGGGAAGTACAATCAGCAGTGTAGCTACGATGATATAGACTGTGTTCAAAATATCCGGCAAAATGCCAATCGTTCCCGCCAGATAGCTTGGTTTTGTGGAGAGCAGTTCCCAGGTAATACTGGGGAGTCCCTTTATCAGAACATATCCAATCAGGAACAGGGCAATTCCACAGGTCAGAGCTGTGGACAGTGCCATCAAGCCCCTCATCAGGCCAATGTAACCCTTCCGTTTGGTCGTGATCCAGTTGCTTTGCATGGTCAGCCCTCCTTTTTGCGTTTCAGGAAGAAATTCAGCGCGGCATTGAGCAGCAGCACGAATAGGTAGAGAACCAGGGCAATAGAGAACAGGGCCTGCCGCTGCAATCCGCTGGAATAGGCCATCTCGCTGGCGACTGCCGTGGTGAGAAAACGGACGCTCTGGAACAGGGACGGCATATTAGGCACATTGCCGGACACCATCATCACCGCCATAGCCTCTCCGATAGCCCGGCCCACCCCCAGTACTACCGCCGCCACTATGCCGCTTTTTGCTGCCGGAGCGGATACGCGGAAGTAGGTTTCGATGGGTGTAGCCCCCAGAGCAAGGGAGGCATCCTCGTATTCCTGCGGGACCGCCTCTAACGCAGTGACAGACACCTTAATAATGGAAGGCAGGATCATAATGGCCAGCACGATGATCGCCGCCAGCAGACTGGCCCCGTCCGGCACATGAAAGAGCTGCCGTATTCCCGGAACCAGCACCAGCATACCTACCAGACCGTAGACCACCGAGGGGATGCCCGCCAGCAGACTGACAGCAGATTCCACCACAGCTTTCACCTTTGGCGGGGCCAGCTTTGCCAGATATACCGCCGTGAAGAAGCCAACCGGTACGCCAAAGAGAATAGCTCCGGCAGTTCCATAGATGCTGGTCAAGATAAAAGGCAGAATTCCGAAGGACGGTTCTTTTGCTGTGGATTCCCAGGTGTCTCCCAACAGGAAGTCCAGCAGGCCAATTTGCCGGATAGCAGGGATTCCGGACAGGATCAGATATACCGTAATAAGCAGGACACAGCCCACCGTGACCAGACCCAGGAACAGGAATATCCCGTGAATCAGGTTTTCTATAAACCGTTGATGTTTTCCCATAAATTGAGCCTCCTAATGGGTAGGAGCGGCGGCAGAGAAAGCCGCCGCTCCACGAGAGGGGTTCAGTTCGCCGCCACCGCGCCGGCCTTACTGATAAAGTCAGAGGCATCGGCAGAGGTTGCGAAATCGAAGAATGCCTGGGCGGCCTCGGACAGCTTGGCATCGGTCTTTGTCACCAGCACGAAGGGACGCTGGATCACATAGCTGCCGTCCTTGACGGTGTCCTCGGTGGGAGCCACGCCGCCCACGGTAAGGGCCTTTACGCTGTCACTGACAGAAGCTAGAGAAGCGTAGCCGATAGCGTCCGGATTCTGAGAGACGGCAGTAATCACATCGCCGGTAGAGGTCAGTTCCTGGCGGTACTGGCAGGCATCCTCGGTGCCGGTAATGGATTCAAAGCCGTCCCGCGTTCCGCTGCCAGCCTCCCGGCCAATGAGGACTACGGCCGCGTCGCTGCCGCCTGCATCCTTCCAGTTGGTGATCTCGCCGGTGTAGAGCTTGGCGATGGTTTCCACGTCCAGGTCGGCCACGGGGTTGTCCGGGTGAACGATGACGGCGATGCCGTCATAGGCCAGGACGGTGGCCGTCAAGCCGCTGGCTGTTTCCTCATCCTTCAGATTGCGGCTGCTGAGGCCAATGTCACAGCGGCCCTCCTGGACAGCCTTGATGCCGGAGCCGGAACCGGTGGGGTTGTAGGTAAAGGTCACGCCGTCGTTCTGCTCCATGAACGCCTCGCCCAGCGCCCCGATCACCTTCTCCATAGAGGTGGAGCCGTCGGTGGTCACCGTGCCGGACATGTTCGCCC
>VSNT01000345.1 GCA_009774465.1 Lachnospiraceae bacterium | reverse complement strand
CAAAATTTGTGCCTGAAAATCCATCGTCAATATAGGTATCAACAACTTCCCAGCCTTGTTTCTCAACATATTCAGTCAATAAGGCCCGTTGGTTTCCAATACTCATGGACTCATGATCGGCCCCATCTTCGGAAGATAATCTACAATAGATAGCGGCCCGATAATTCTGTTGCTCTCTCATAAAACTGCCTCCTTATCAGCCAGAGAAACAACAGGGTTTATGTACGACTGTCAAGGACAGTGTAGCACATTAAAGTGTGAAAGTCAAGCTGTGCCGCCTGTTGCTTCACAAAATTTTCTGCGGGGACTATCCCGCCGCTTTCTCGAAAAGAATCTTCTTGACCGCAGCCTCATGAATCACCTCACTTGCGGTTCTGGTGCCGCTGAACACGCTGACTACACGGATAATGTCGCGGCCAATTTTCAGACGGTAGCCCTGATTCGCAGGGCTTTCCGCCGTCACTTTTTCTTCGTTCCTCATATCAGGCATAGATGAACCTCCTTGAAAAAATCGCCGCAGACTGTTCCCAGCCTGCGGCGATTTGTGATGTATCAGCCCTTAAAGCGGTAGGGCAGCTTTCGGCCTCCGCGCTGGTGGCCGTTGTACTTACTGAGAATGACACGGGCAAACCGCAGGGCGGCTTTATTAGTGGAGAAGTCCACCTTGCCCCGCCGTATGATCTCATCCGGGTCAACGGCAGACAGCCGTTTGATAAACGTCTGGTCCACCAGCTCCGTCTCATAGGTCTTGACAAACAGCGCCATGCCGGAGAAGATGGACCCTTTGAGAGAGCTGGGGGTTCCATGCCACGCTCCGGCAATCAAACCCAGCATCCGGGAGAAGGCCGCGCCGCCCAGGAGCCGGTAAGCGTTGATGACGGCGCGGGTGGTAGCAATTTCAAATGGTTCCCCGGTGGGCCGGTCCAGCGCCCAGGTAAAGCCAGCGTCCTCTATCCGCTGTTTCACATCAATGATCTCCGCATCCGCGCCGGATTCCACCAGAGCCTTGGTAGCGTGGCCCAGCCGCAGTTTCCCTCTGGTCCGGTCCAGCATATAGTACAGTTCGGCCTCCTGCTCATAGGTCAGGCCGGTGTAGATGATGCAAGGGACGATCACATC
The DNA here is from genome assembly GCA_009774465.1 of Lachnospiraceae bacterium. Taxonomy (GTDB): domain Bacteria; phylum Bacillota; class Clostridia; order Lachnospirales; family Lachnospiraceae; genus Suilimivivens. The sequence continues at coordinate 1,560 of VSNT01000345.1, read as the reverse complement.
CCCGCCGCCCGCCATCCTCCGCATCGCGGCGATCCGGTGCTGTCCGTCCACCACATTGAAATTGCCGTCCCGGAAGCTGACCACAATGGGGGTCAGCAGGCAAGGGTTCCACTTGGCGATCAGCTTGTCCACATCCTCCGTCTCCACAGGCCGCTGATAGGGCAGGCCGGAGGTCAGCTTGGCGGTGGAGAGATCACGGCTCACGCCGGGGTTATGGTACTTTACTTCGGGGATGGTGGTCTGCTGCTCCAGGGGTTCCTTTTTGGAGGAACTGCGCTTTTTCCGATAGCTCATTTGTTCATATTCCTTTCCATTAAATTCAATAAATCCTCCATGGCGGAGGAAATGGTCGCAAAACGCTGACGTACAAAATCAAATTGCACCGGGGATATGTCTGGGAAAACGACTGTGCAGAAGGGGTCGCTATACCACGCGAAATTCTTGTGGAAGGTGTCTACAAAGCCGTCAATATCTGCCAGCAGCGTGTCCGGGTTATAGCTGCAATCTTTATTGGGGTTTTTGAGGTCGGCTATGGATTCCTCTATGCTGGCATAATGCTTATCGCCCAGAGAGTAGGGAACAGAGGGTACAGTCGGAGCCGCTGGCGGCGATTCCGGTTCCGGGGGCGGCGGTTCTTCCGGCTCTGCCGGGGCGGGATGGTACTCGCCCATGGATTTGATTTCCCCCGCCGCTAACTGGCTGGCTGCGTCCTTCTGCTGCTCCGGTCCCAGCCGGGACAGCTTCAAAGCATCCTTCTTCGTGATTTTGGTTCCGGTGTCCCGGATAATGTCTTTTGCCTCGGAAGTCAGATTTTTTGCGGTTTGAATCTGGCGTCTAATGGTGCTGGGGTCCACACCTAATTTTTCAGCCGTATCATCTACAAAAGATTTTTCAGAATCAAATGTGCATTTTGCACTTTTGATTTTTTCGCTCTTGCGGTCACCACCATGCTTTGTCTCCGGGTGGAGGGCTTCATAAATCTCCTTCCGACGCAGAAGCAGGTCACTGTACTCCACGGCGGATAAGCCCTTTCTGACCACATTTTCGTCAACCTCTGCCAGCTCTGCCAGTAAGCCCTCCAAACTGCTGACATTACACTCAATCTCCGTCCAGCACAGCAGTTTTGCCGCTTCCAGCCGGTGCAATCCGGCGATCAGCGTATGCTCCCGGTCAATGGTGATGGGGTTGAGCAAGCCCACCTTGGAAATACTGTCCACCAATTCCTGCACCCCCTCCGGGTCTGCCTCCCGCCGTCCGGCGTTGATCTTGATCTCACTGATTGGAACAAGCATATTTTCACCTCCCTGGCTTCGGCCTGTTATCGTTCATCCTTACCGGATGGAACACCTGGGGCCGCAGTTGGCCTATGGCTCCAGGTCTTTCATCCGGTGGGCAGGAAGGGCCGCGCCGGTCCTGGCTGTGTCCTCATTCTGTGAGGAAATGTGACCGGCGCGGGTTCCCTGGAATACCCTTTCAGAAAAATGTGTGCCGTATTATCGGGCGGCATGACCACCTTACTGCTCTCCCCCGGCACGGGAGTATGCAAGCCCGCCTTTAGCG
>VSNT01000344.1 GCA_009774465.1 Lachnospiraceae bacterium | reverse complement strand
TTGATGTGACGCCCCAGGAGTTTTTTGATGACGGGAACGCCCACCCGGAGGCGCTCCAGGCATTTATAGCGGAGGCCAAAAAGCTGGACTCCCAATCGTTGGAATACATCCTCGGCATCATGAAAAAGCTGAATAATACAACATGAAGCGGCCAAGCGACTGGCCGCTTCATGTTGTATTGTACCCGATGATATTCAGGATATGTCCTGCTCCTATACTGGCGATAATCCAAGAAATGTCCAAGATGTAAGGTGGACACTATATCCTTGCCATATTTGAGTAATGGAAATATAATGTATTTTGCAAGGGAGCGATATAGCCTATATGACCTCGTAAGGAATCGGGCATTACATCTTGTGAACCTGAATGTATCACCAGTATTGCAGATGTGGCAATAATATGGATGACCTTAAAGAACATAAAAAAGTGGGAAAAAAATAAATCTACACAATAGATTCACATTTCCCTGTTATAATCTATAGACGAGGAGGTGCGCCATGAGCAAAATCTTAATTGTGGAGGACGATTTATCCATACAGGCATTGCTACACGACTTCATTGAGGAAGCAGGCCACAGCGTTGTATTAGCGTCTGACGGTGTTGAAGCACTTGCAAAGTATTCCGAGCAGCCTTTCGATCTGATACTGCTTGACATTATGCTGCCCAAAATTGACGGTTATGGTGTATGCGAGGTTATCCGGCAAAAGTCAGATGTGCCTATCATCATGCTTACCGCATTGGATGGAGAGGAAAATCAGATTAAGGGGTTGGATATGCAGGCGGACGATTATATCACAAAGCCTTTTTCCATGCCCGTCTTGCTGCGGAAAATTGCCGCCGTCCTGCGCCGATCTGCAAAACAGTCAGACGAACCGCACACAATCACATACAAAGACCTCACTTTGGATTTAGAGGGGTACAGGGTATATACAAAGCAAGAAAATATCGACCTCACGCCCCGCGAGTTTGAGATATTGCGGGAGCTAATCATGCACCAAGGCCGGATTTTAACGCGGCAAAATCTCTTACAAACTCTTTGGAAATATGAATTTTTCGGAGAAGAACGGATTATTGACACACACATCAAAAATCTGCGGAAAAAGCTCGGCACTGCTGACTACATAGAAACAATCAGAGGGGTGGGATATAGAGTTGATAAGGAAGATTAGAAATAGCCTGTCTGCAAAAGTTTTTTTGATGACTGCCGTCCTAATGGCAGCCTGCTGTTCTATAACATATTTCTGCATAACCCAATTTGCTCCATACATATATACGCATGATTTTTCTACGATAGATGAGGAACTGCCTTATTTCATTGAGGACATTTCCCATTTTACAAAAGAGGAAGCATTATTTGTCATAGAGGATTATTGTAATCAGATTGTTGAAAAAAATGATGATGAATTTGTTTTCCACCTTTTTCAAAGCAACAGCGAAGAACTCAAGCAGTTTAGCAAAAATGATACATCACAATGGTGTCGACTAACTTTTTCGGACAGCATAGATGAGTACGTAGTATTCTTTTCTAAAAACACAGAAAAAGAAAGTCAGGTGGTGGAGGCACTTCAAAAAGCAATTCCTGTTTTGAGCGTTGTGATTATTGTTGTTTCCATCATCGCAGCTTTTTTCTATACCATTTACATGACAACACCCATTAAAAAAATCAGTAGAATATCAAAACAAATGGCAGCATTGGATTTCAACGGCCTATGTACTGTCCGGCGCACAGACGAAATAGGTGTTCTCGCTGACAGCTTAAATGACCTGTCGAGAAAACTATCGTCCGCCTTGTCGGAGCTACAGAGTGCAAATCAGAAGCTGCAAGCTGATATTGATATGGAGCGACAGCTTGAACGCCAGCGGGTAGAGTTTTTTTCGGCGGCTTCCCACGAACTAAAAACACCTATTACTATTATCAAAGGCCAGCTACAAGGTATGCTCTATCAGGTGGGACGCTATAAGGACAGGGAAACCTATCTTGCACAATCTCTGGAAGTTACGGATAACTTAGAGAAAATGGTGCAGGAGCTTTTGACAATATCACGGTTGGACACGCCGGGGTATGCGTTCAATCCCTCGCACATTCACTTTGACAAACTGATCAAAGACCGTCTGGCAGCAAATGAAGATTTGTTTATGCAACATGAATTGACGGTTGAAAAAGACATATCCTCGGAGGTCAGCATTTCAGGCGATTTGCAGCTTCTTCAAAAGGTGGTGGACAACCTTTTGGGGAACGCC
>VSNT01000343.1 GCA_009774465.1 Lachnospiraceae bacterium | reverse complement strand
CCCCTATGTGATGGTCTATGACCGCCCCAGCGCCCCGCCCATCACCCGGCACTTGCAAAGGTGGGTGAACAACAAGCGGATTTTTCACACTGTCAGGGATTTTGCCGACTATGCCCCGGCAAAGCGTCTGCGGGAAAGTCCAATCTGAAAAACGATGGGAGGAACATCAATCATGGACAAATGTCAGCAGCTCTATGACCGGCTGGACGCCGGTTTGCAGGGCCATCTTTCTGCATGGAGCAAATTACCGCCCGACATGCTGGTAATGCAGTCCAGAGAAATCACCGCCATTCGGGATGCCCATGAATACCTGACGGAGACACACGGCCTGGAGCCGGAAGAAGTAGATTATCTTCTGTCTTTGAATGATCCCCTGCAAGCGGTAGCGGACAAATGGATGGAGCGTATGGGCGATCTCAGTGATTTTTCCTTTGCCCTGGATGACCTGTTTCGGCATATGGAGACCCAGGAGAAGAAGTCTGTGCTGGGTAAACTCCGGGAGAAAGCGGCAGAGCCGTCCAAGCCCAGCGCCCCGGCCAGGGAACAGGAGGTACGGTAATGGCTTATGTGCCGGTCCCCAAGGACTTAACCAAGGTAAAAACCAAAGTGGCGTTCAATCTCACCAAGCGGCAACTGATCTGCTTCGGCGGCGGGGCGCTCATCGGCGTTCCTCTGTTCTTCCTGCTGCGTGTTCCGTTTGGCAACAGCGCGGCGGCGATGTGCATGATGATCGCCATGCTCCCCTTCTTCCTGCTGGGGGTATATGAGAAGAACGGCCAGCCGATGGAGAAGATCGTCCGCAACATTCTCCGCGTCTGCTTCTTCCGGCCCAAGCAGCGCCCCTATAAGACCAACAATTTCTATGCCGCGCTGGAGCGGCAGGACCGATTAGACAAGGAGGTGTACCGCATTGTTTACGGCAATCAAAAAGCTCATTCGCCGCCTGTTCGGAAAAGAGCCGGAGCCACAGGCGCGTCCGGCTCAGCGAAAAGGCGGTAAGCATCTGTCCCATGAGGACAGGCGGCAGATTGAGGCGGCAATCGCCAAAGCCAAGGGAAAGGATAAAACGGAGCTGTCCGCCCAGGACAGCATCCCCTACCAGCGGATGTTCCCGGACGGCATCTGCCGCGTCACCGATACCTTTTATACCAAGACAGTGCAGTTCCAGGACATCAACTACCAACTCAGCCAGAACGAGGACAAGACTGCCATTTTCGAGGGCTGGTCCGACTTCCTCAACTACTTTGACAGTTCCATTCGCTTTCAGCTCTCCTTTCTGAACCTGTCCACTGCCCAGGACGGCTATGCCCGGAGCATCGTCATTCCCCTGCGGGCGGATAAGTTCAACGATGTGCGGGACGAATACTCGGAAATGCTGCAAAATCAGCTTGCCAAGGGGAACAACGGCCTGACAAAGACCAAGTATCTCACCTTCGGCATTGACGCGGACAGCATCAAAGCCGCCAAGCCCCGGCTGGAGCGCATCGAGATGGATGTTATCAACAACTTCAAGCGCCTGGGCGTGGCCTGCTCCCCTATGAACGGCATGGAGCGGCTGCATCTGCTCCACGGCATCTTCCACATGGACGGCCAGACCCCGTTCCGCTTCTCCTGGGACTGGCTGGCCCCCTCCGGGCTGTCCACCAAGGATTTCATCGCCCCCAGCTCCTTTGAGTTCAAAAATGGGCGGATGTTCCGCATGGGGAAGATGTTCGGCGCGGTGAGCTTCCTGCAAATCCTGGCCCCGGAACTGAATGACCGGATGTTAGCGGATTTTCTGGACATGGAATCCAGCCAGATTGTCAGCCTCCATATCCAGTCCGTGGACCAGATCAGCGCCATCAAGACGGTGAAACGAAAGATCACCGACCTGGACCGGGCCAAGATCGAGGAACAGAAAAAGGCAGTCCGCGCAGGCTATGATATGGACATCATCCCCTCCGATCTCGCCACCTACGGCAGCGAGGCCAAAAAGCTGCTGCAAGACCTTCAGAGCCGGAATGAGCGGATGTTTTTGGTGACGTTCCTGGTGGTGAACACAGCGGACAGCCAGCGGCAGCTCGACAACAACGTGTTCCAGGCGTCCAGCATCGCGCAGAAATACAACTGCCAGCTTACCCGGCTGGACTTCCAGCAGGAGGAGGGCCTGATGTCCTCCCTCCCCCTGGGCCGCAATCAGATTGAGATACAGCGGGGCTTGACTACTTCAAGCACCGCTATTTTTGTACCCTTCACCACCCAGGAGCTGTTTCAGAGCGGCGGCGAAGCCCTTTACTACGGGCTGAACGCCCTCTCTAATAATCTTATCATGGTGGACAGAAAGGCTCTTAAAAATCCCAATGGCCTGATCCTCGGCACCCCCGGGAGCGGCAAATCCTTCTCCGCCAAGCGGGAGATTTTGAATGTGTTCCTCGTCACGGACGATGACATTCTGATTGCAGACCCGGAGGCCGAGTATTACCCCCTTGTCCAGCGGCTGGACGGACAGGTGATAAAGATTTCCCCCACCAGCAAGCAGTATGTCAATCCGATGGACCTCAACCTGGACTATTCGGATGATGAAAGCCCGCTGTCCTTGAAGGTGGACTTCCTGCTGTCCTTCTGCGACATTGTTGTGGGCAGTAAAGACGGCCTCCAGCCGGTGGAGAAAACAGTGATTGACCGCTGTGTGCGGCTGGTGTATCAGAAGTACCTCACCGACCCCAGGCCGGAGAATATGCCCATCCTGGAGGATTTGTACGATGCTCTCCGGGCGCAGGAGGAAAAGGAGGCCCAATTCATTGCCACGGCGCTGGAAATCTACGTCACCGGCAGTCTGAACGTGTTCAACCACCGCACTAACGTGGATATTGACAACCGTATTGTCTGCTATGACATCAAGGAGCTGGGCAAGCAGTTGAAGCAGTTGGGGATGCTGGTCATTCAAGATCAGGTATGGAATCGCGTCACCGTCAACCGGGCGGCGGGCAAGACCACCCGCTACTATGTGGATGAGTTCCACCTTCTGCTGAAAGGCGAGCTGGCGAGTTGGAGCGTAGAGATTTGGAAACGGTTCAGAAAATGGGGCGGGATTCCCACCGGCATCACGCAGAACAGCAAGGACCTTCTGGCAAGCCCGGAAATCTCCAATATTCTGGAAAACTCGGACTTCATCTATATGCTCAATCAGGCGGCGGGAGATCGGAAAATCCTTGCCAAGCAGCTCAACATCAGCCCCCATCAGCTCTCCTACGTCACCCACTCCGGCGAGGGCGAGGGGCTGCTGTTCTATGGCAACGTGATTCTACCCTTTGTGGACCGTTTCCCGAAGGATACCGAGCTGTATCGCATTATGACAACGAAGCCGCAGGAAATTTCTGGATAAGATGTGGGAGGTAAT
>VSNT01000342.1 GCA_009774465.1 Lachnospiraceae bacterium | reverse complement strand
CATATGCGCTATAGGAAACATTTATATCGGAAGCAAACATTATAGGCTCTGTCATATCGGAAAAAGACTTCATAGTCATTTCGTTGATAGATAATAATTTATTTTCAGCCAGCGCCAGATTCAAAACGAGGGTGGATGCCTGAAAACGAGGGTTTATTTCGCAAAAAAATATTTGGTCGTCAATCAGCATGAAATCTATGCCGCATACGCCTCTGTAATTGCTCTGGCAAAGCCTTTGGCAAATTTTTTCTGCCTGTATTCGTATTTGAGCCTGTATATGATCCGTTAAAGAACGGCAGGAAATAAAGTCGCATCCCTTATAAAGCAGATTGCTGTTTTTCTCCTTTATGATTTGCACGGACAACGGATAAAGCTGGAAATCATTTGCATATATTACACAGTGCATGTTCAATGAAACAGCATTTCTATAATACGGCATAACGGTATACAACTGGAAAGGGCAAAGTTTTTTCATAATTGAGGCACAATTTTGGCTGTTGAAAATATAAGTTCCCGTTCCGCCTGAAGAAACCGGATGTTGTATGACATATTCTCCTCTATTTCCCAAAATATTGTTTAATGATTTTAAATTAATTTCCTTCCCAAACATCTGGATGCATTCCAATTGCCGGACGCTTTCTTTCAGCCACAGTTTACACAGCATTTTATCATCAATAATCTTCAATATATCTAAAGGATTTAGGCATATAACTCTTTCCCGTAAATGGCTTTCCAAAGAATATGCCAATATTGGATTGTAGAACATAAACTTGGCTTCTGGGTCGTTGTATATAACTTTTTCCATTGCTTCTTTGTTAAAGGCCGAAAAAATATCCAGCTCTATATTATGGTTTTTCCGGGTAATTCCTTTATGAAATAAACAAATATTTCCATCTTTTCCATCCCCAAAAAAAGTAATGGATCCCTGATATAAAGAACCCAATGAGAGTAAATCTGATTTTCGAACCCCTACCCAATATATATGCTCCATATGTTTTGTTTCCGCTCCTTATGTTTATATAATAGTACTTACTTCCTTTAATGACAGACGGTGTGGCATTTGAATTGTTTGGTTTGATTTTCCTATGCAAACTGCCGATACGATAGGATCTTCTGTCTGTAAAAATTTTGCAATTTGGGGATATGCATAGAAAATATCGCAAACCCAAAGAGTCTCATATCCCATTTCAGTAGCTTTCAATAATGTATTTTGAACAGCCGCCCCAATGGACAAAATGTCCGTAACTTCAATATCCCGCGCGCGCAGCGACCATTGTACATCGTCTTCATAAAAGTTTATATATTTTTTCTTGCATGTAACCACTATAATAGCTGCTGCTTTTTCCATACTCCGTGCCGTAAATTTTGCACTTTCTATATCGGGTCGAACAATATTTTGGGAATGATAGCTTCGCTCCAGTTCATCAATTCCCCCATGCATCACTTCCAAAAAAGAGCGTCTGGAAGCTTCGTTATAAATAATATGGAAAAACCAGGGCTGTCTGTTTTTGGCCGAAGGCGCAAGCAAACCTGCTTCCAAAATTTGTTGAATTTCCTGCATGCTGATTGTGCATTCTTCAAAATTGCGGTTGCTTCTTCTGGCATGTATTGCCTCATCTAAATTCATCATGATCTATCTGCCTTTGTATTGCCTCATATGCCGTTTTTATTTTGGGATATGGATTTTCATTTTTGTCTATTTCGATTTTGTTCCAAATATCCTGGCGGCAATGACAAGAAAATGTTTTTTGAAAAAATTTTTGTAATATTTTTTTGCGATAATCTGCATCAAAACGAGCAGAAAAATCTTTAAAGAAATCAAGCAATTCGGGTTGACACTCCGGGCAGGAATATGGAGTGATTGTCTTTTTCCCGTTAGAATAAACAATAGACCGATTGCCATACCATGCCAAACATACATGCTTGAGTTCGTTCTCTGACAAGCTAAATAGAAGAATAAACAAAAGCCAAGGCGACACATCCGAAATAAATCCATGGTTATGCCACCATTCAAAAAGAGTATACGGCTGGATATTAATTGGAAATATGACAATGTAGTCAGCTTTATTTTCCGTGGCCCAGCAAATAGTAGCTTTTGTATCTTCCAATTGCTGTTTGGCTGATAAAAAAGGCATTCCCAGCAATATATTCAATGATACATACATTTGATGCGCATGGATATGGGAGATTGTTTTTTTGATTTCCTTAGCAGGGATGATTTTGTTTAATACATCTTTTTGATACGCTTCCGTAATTGTTTCCAGCCCCATCTCGATATAAATTTTCTTATTCGAAAATATTTCTTGTATTTTTTTTAGTTTTTCTTCCGTAATGCTTTGATAATGTGTTTCTATATGAATTTCTTGTATATGACATCGGGAAATATATTGCATAATATCCAGCTGAAGCGGCTCCGGGATTTCACAGTCATCCAAAAAGCTGCCAGATGCCCCTAATAGAATCATATCTGATTGCATAAAAATTTCAGAATGGCATATTTTTTCCAATTCCCGCAATATTGCCTGGGAGGAACATTCATTTCCTGTTCCGTAATTACACATAGAGCATGAACCCATTGCGCTATATCTGCAGCCAATTGTATGG
>VSNT01000341.1 GCA_009774465.1 Lachnospiraceae bacterium | reverse complement strand
GCACAAGGAGCTGTTTCTCTGACAGACCTTTTTCAATGGCGCTGCGCACCTGCACAAGCTGTTCCGGCGAAAGGTCTTTTTCCGCAAGCAGCTTCACGATGTCCGTTTTCTTCTTTAAGAAAAGGCGTGAGAACATGGAACCCATCACATTCCCCCTGTCTTTCCGCTCCATGCGTTCCACCGGGACAAAGCGGATAATGTTGCCGTCCCTGTCCACAACCGCAGCATGGTATTCGATTCCGGGATAAAGCGCCGATTCCTGCATACCGGGCGCACTGCTTTCCGCCTTTGTCTCCGGCTTCTTTTCCTTTTCCGGCTTCTGGGGTTCTGCTGCCGTTTCCGGCTCTGCCCTGACTGTATTCTTTATCTGTTTCTCCAATGCTTTCCGCTCCTTTCCTGCTGCTTCTATCTCACCATGCAGCTTTGCAATCTGCACCCTTGCCTCGTTCAGTTCATCCTGCTGTTTTTCCAGCATTTTGTCCTTTTCGGAAAGCTGTGCAAGGAGGTTGCTCTGTATCTGTGCATCCTGCCCCGCCGTCCCGATCTCTTTCAGCTTCTCATTTAAGGCGTCATACCGTTTTTCCTGACAGGCAATCTTCTCGACCACCTCACGGATCTGCTGCATAAGTTCCTTTGCATACGCCGCATCCTGCCCGCTCACCGGCTCTGCTTCCCTTGCCTTGCAAAGCACCTGTGAGAAAAGGCGTTTCATGGTATACGCCGTATTTTCCGCACTGGAAAGCACTTCGGTTATGGTTTTCATCGGGACGCCTTTTTCATAAAACTCCAGCGCCACCGCCATCTGGTCGCCGCTTAACCCCTCTTTTAAGATTGCAGCCTTTTCTTCCTCGTTATAGCCGTTGCGCAGACAGCGGGAATACACGCACATCTGCCTGTAATCGTACCTGCCGCCGCTGTATTCCTCTGTTTCCTCCTTTGTCAGACCGAACCGCAGGTCATCCTCTATCAGCTTTAAGATTTCCTCCGTATACTTCGGGTTCTGTTTCAGCCTGCCAAGATATGCTTTCAGGTCCATGCCGCTAAGCACCGTCCGTTCCTGCATCAATGTCCTCCCTTCCTGCCCGCTCCGGGCAAAAATAAAACAGCCGTTTTGGGGCTGTTACACTTATCTGGATTTTTCTTTCCGTTCCTTCTCCTTTTCCTGTTTCTTTTCCGGCTCCGGTTTTCCTGCCCGCTCCCCTGCCGTGATTTCCGCAAGGATACGGGCGGCGATCCTTTCCTCTTTCGCCACTGCCTTCTCCTTTTCTCTTATACGTGCTATCTCGCTACGGTAATGTTCCTTAAATTCCGCAAGCTGCCCTGCCGTGTACCCTTCCTTTGCAATCCTTTCCGACAGTTCCGCATACTTCCCATGCTCTTTCTCAAACAGGGCTTCCCCACGCTGGTAACAGTTTTCACACTCCAAAAGCGCCTCCATCTGTGCCGCAATGTCAAAGAGCGGCTTCATCCTTGCACGTTCCTTGAATATCCGGCTTTTTTCCCTTGAAGTTTCTTTCTTCCAGTCTGCCATCTGCAAATGCAGCTCTTTTATTGCATCTGCCGTCTGCCCTTTATCCCCGGTCACGTTATGCCTTACAAGGAACAGGTAATCTTCCTGTAACTTCTGCATCTTCCTGATGTCGTCACGGTACTGCCATGCCCTGCTGTACGGACGCTTTTTTAACAGCCCTGTTTTGTAAAGCCTTGCAAAATAGCGTTTCTGTATGCCGGACATTTTCGCCCTTTTATAGCGTCTTACCCGGCACCGCACAATCCTTGTTTCCTGCACCTCCTGTATCTTTTTATAGGAAGAAAGGCTCTCCTGTTCAATCCGTTCCCGTATGCGCTCCTCCGTGTAATTCTCCCCAAGCGATTTACACCGCCTGAACCTGCTCATGCCCATAGGCTTGATTGCAAGGTATTTGCCCTCTGTACGGTATGCGTTCTTTATCCCATAACCCATACCGGAAAGGACGGATAAAAAGGACTCATAGGTTGCCGACTGTAGGACTGCCGCATCAATGTCACGTTTTATCATGTCCGCCCACACAAATTTACCATCACGGAAATCGTTCCATTCCTTGTAATTTTCGGATTTCTTTGCCCTGTCCTCCGATATTTCAATCGTGGAAAGCCCATATTCTTCGCACAGGCGGTTCGTAATCGGCTGTATCTCCTTTGCCCAGTCCCCTTTTTTATAACGGTACTTCCTGCCGTCCCGGAAACTTACGCTGTTAAAGATGATGTGACCGTGGATATGGTCTGTGTTGTCATGCACCGCATACAGGGCTTCATAATCTTTTCCGAGATACTCCTTTGCAAACTTCCCAATCACTTCAAAGGCAGTATCCGCATCCACTTCCCCCTCAACAAAGGATATGATCAGGTGGTAGCCCTGCCGCTGGTCTGTCTTTCCAAACTGTTCCTTTGTCTGCCGCATCTGTTCATATACCTGTTCCTGCTGGCAGTTAAGGGAACCCACGAGCCGTCCGCCGCACGTTTTCTCCGGCACAGTGATATAGTCGAGCGCCTGTTTCAAGTGTTTCCCTGCATATCCTGAACCACAGTCCCCGATATAAAGTATCTTGCTGATTGCCAACCGTCCCTGCCCCCTTTACATTGCCCTTCCCCTGTCATGCTTTTTTTCCTGTTCCATGACATACTCCTGAAGCTCATGTGTACAGGGCGTGTATTCCTTCATCGTTTCAAGGCAGAAGAAAATATCCGCTTTCTTATCCGTGGACGCAGCATAGAACCCTTCATAGGAATATGGGTGTTTCTGCTTTCCGTCATAATCCGCTTCCATCATGCCAAGTTCATCGTCACGTCTCAGCCGCCTTGTCTTTTCAAAAAAGTCCCCGTCCTTTTCCGTGAACTGGCGCACAGGCTTGAAATGACAGCCCTGATAGGGAAAATAGCCGTTCTTACGCAGGCGTTCTTCCTGTGCCGCCGTCAGTGTTTCCGTCAAATGGTTCCCCCCTTTCCTTACATGCTGCCTATCCTGTCCGCCGCCTCCCTCACGGTCATGTTGAGTTTTTTCATATAGGCGCTCAAAAGCTCCCTGTCCTCTGTACGGTACAGCTTTGAATTATAGTTCCTTGTAATCTGGTTGATGTTGTTCCCGATTGCGTTGACCTCATTGATCAGTTCTTTCAGGAGGATACGGATTTCAGGGTAATCGTTGGGCTTCTGCGACAGCAGCAGCCGGATATACTCAGATTCTCTCATGCCGCTTTCCTGTGCCTGTTTTTTCAGCCTGTCCGCTTCCTGCTGCGTCAGACGGAAAGGCTTGATGATGTCCTTTTTTTCTGCTGCCATCTACCGTGACCTCCCTCCGTCCTTCTTTAATGCAGGGGAAACATCCGGGAGCAGGTCCTCCCCCGCTTTTATCTGGTCTGTCATTTTCCTTACAGCGGCATCAATCCCGCCCTCCCTGCTTATATCCGCAATCAGCGCCTCAGCAAGCGTCACTGCAAGCGCATCAAGTTCTTTTCCGTACCTTGTGCGGTCAAACATCTTATCCAGAATTTCTTCATCTTTCCGCAGGGTGTCAAGATAGTTTTTCTTATCTGTATAATCATCATCTCCCGGATCTAACACTGCCGCTTCTGCCTCCTGTAGCAGCTCATAATTCCATTCCGCAGCTATATTGACCGCATCTTCTATATCATATGGTTCCCAATGCACTTTCCCCTGCTCCCAGCACAAATCACCCCGGAACATCTTTCCGTCCATGTGTCCCAGGCAGTAATCATGCCCTTCCATATAGCCGATGAGTTTCTGCCCTTCTTCCTCCGTTATTGAAATTTCCCCTGCAACAAACTCCGCAAGTTCTTTCCCATCCTTAAAATCTTCCGGCTCCTGCCCTCCTATTACCTGTGAAAGATACATCTGCCCGCCCGTATAGCTGAAATCCTCATATCCGAATTGCAGGGCTTTTTCGTTTCCCAGTTCCATCGTTTCCGTAAAAAGAACCGCTCCAAAATAATTTACCCTGACGCTTTCCTCCACGGACACCGGGAACCCGTCGTCATCGCCATGCCGCAGCTCATAACAGTGCATCCCCTCCGGCACTGTTTCCTTATCCACACGCAGCTCCGTGAAATATCCTGTCCGCCCCAGTAATTCTACTTCCTCAAGCACCTCTTTCTGCACGTCCACGGTTTCCATCTGCAACCACCTCCTTATCTGTATAAAATAAAGCCCATGATTTCTGCCCCCGCCCAAATTCCGATAGGAATTTGCCAGATACGCATGAGAGACGCCTCATGCCTCTGGTTAGGGGACTGCCCCTAAAACC
>VSNT01000340.1 GCA_009774465.1 Lachnospiraceae bacterium | reverse complement strand
CAATCAGCGTTGCCCTCGGCCTTTGCTTGTAGACCATGAGGATATTGTCAAACTCATAGCGGTAGAGCTGCCCCGTAAGCCTGCATATGCTTTTCCATGCCTGCCCGCTTGCGGTCACTTCGTCTATGGCGGCATCATACAGCTTTGATGTTTTCGTGTCTGCGCCCATAGCCAGCCCCCTTTACCTGCTTTTCTCCTTTGGCGTTTTTACCGCCTCCTGCGCCTCCATTTCATATACCTGCTTGGCATATTCCAGTTCCTTCTGCTCAAAAATCTCGTAAAAAAATTCTGCAAAGCCTTCCCCGTCCGCACGTTCCGGCACATCATCGAGGAACACACACCACTGTCTGCACGCTTCTTCCAGTACCATAGGGAAAATCTTCTCCCTGATTTCACTTGCCTTTATATCCTCAAACGTCATATGCTTTATACCTCCAAAATTGATTGTCTAATATCCTTTCCGTCTATCTCGTCCCCAAGACAGTCCCATCCTTCGTATTTCTGCCTTGCGAACAGTTCTATCCGTGGCAGGTCCCCGCACAGCTCCACAATCCGCTCCCGTATCTCGTCCGGTTTCCTGCTGTGTTCCATGATCCTTGCATCGCACACCTGCGGGACGGCTTTCGATACCCTCTTTGGTCTGCCCCTTGTGCCTAAAATGCAGATTTCCGAATTGGAGCGTGTCCAGAAGCCAAGCCCCATGAAGAATGTGTCCGCTTTCTTATTCCGTTTTACCCAGTTGAACCCGCAGGTCTTATAGGTAAACCCCCATGATTCCATGACAGAGATGCCTTCCAGCAGGCAGGGGAACGTAATCCACAAAAAAAGGATACAGTCGTCATCGGCTATATTTCCAACAGGCAATGACCTTATATCCTCAATGTTCATGGTGTGGTAATGGTTCTCTGCGCTCCTGCCTTCCCCCTTTTTGGAATACACCTTGTACTGCCACGGCGGATCGGCATAAATGATGTTATATTTCTTTCCCAATATGCCTATGCCTCCTGTACCTTAATCAGCGTTGAGAAAAGTTTGTATTCTTCCTTGTCCATCTCCACGTCAAAGGAAACGGCATCTTCCCGGCGCCCTGCCTTATCCCCTGCCTTCTTTACCTTCCTTGCAAGGCGCAGGAGTACAAAATTCTCTCTGGAAAGCGCCATGCAGTCCTTAAAGTCCATTCCTGTCATCTCAAGCTGCTTCTGTCTTTCCTGAATCTCCGCCGTAAGTTTTGCCCCGACTTCCTTTTTGTCCGTAATGTCTATGGAAACTTCCGCCTTTGTCCTGCCGGAGCGCTCCCACTCCTTATGCAGCAGCTTTACAAGATGCTCCATGTTTTTAACCGTTTCTTTTCCTGTCATTTTTTCCATCTGATTTTCCCCCTTTTCAGCGTGATTGTCCCGATATTTGTCTCTGTTCTTCCCTTGCATGGTACATTCCGTCATACATTCCCTTGTCAAGCATCCTGTCGAATACCTCCGGCTCACTTGTCCCAAAAGTGTTTTCCAGACAGTCCCTTGCGGCATTTCTTACCCTGTCGGGCAGTCCCTCCTTCTGCTCCACATTCTTCTGCATCCAGAAATTTCTCCGTATCATATCCCGCAGGTCTGAAACATTCTCCACCCTGTCCGGCTCTCCGTACTCCTGTTTCAGAATGTCAAAGTCAATCCTTGTAATGTCCTGCCCAAGATAAACGCCGTGATCCCACTCTATGCCCGTAACCACGCTTTCATCATCGGGACGTTCCCCTTTGGGGTATCTCTCGTACAGCTTTACACCCCTGCCGACTATGAGCTGGCTGTCAGTCAGGCTCATAACCAGCAGATCATCAGGACTTAACGCCGCAAGCACACGGTAGTCATTCCCATTCATGTTGTGCAGCACCTCTCCGGCATGGAAAGTATGCTCCACACGCTCATGGTGCAGGTATGGGAACAGGGAATGTCCGTCTGTTTTCAGGTTATATATCCGCAGGACGTCAAGACAGTCCTTAGAACAGCGTTCCGTATCAAAAGACCATTCGCCGTCATTAAAATGTCCTGAAAGGAACTCCCTTAACTGCGGTTCACTCCTGCAAAATGACGCATGGATACTCTTGTTTGCCGCAATATACAGATCGCTCCAGTCTGCCTTTCCTTTTTTCGTTCCGTACAGTTCATTTATGCTTCCGGCGATATTCTCCACTACATAACCGTCACGCCACAGCCCTAATGTCTCTCCCATATAATCCGTCAGTTCCTGTAAATAATTGGTTTCCGTCCCTTTGTGGTTTTCCACCACCATAATCATATCTTCTAACTTCACGATTTTCTCCTTCCACCCAAAAAGGCAGTCCGTTTATCGGCACTGCCCCATCTCCATGCCAAACTGGAACAGGGAAAGCTGCCCGTTTCCCTGCACCTGTTCCGGCTCTTTTTTCTTTTCATCTATCAGTTTCATCATCTGTGTCGCACACCGGGCAAAGGACTCCAGATACCCCTCCGGTCTGCCCGCATGACGGCGCATCGTAATCAGATCACCGTCTCTGATTGCCCTTGCAAGCCCGGACGCATATCCAAGCACGTTATAAAGACTGATCTGCTTTGCCTCTTTTTCTGTCAGCCTGTCCTTGTTTGCAAGGAGGTAGTAGAAATTGGGATCAGAAAGATAATATTCAAGCGCCTGCACCGCACCGTCCTTTATCTCCCCTGCCCTTGCCATATAGTTCTCATTTACTTTCGGCGGCACTTCCCGGTAAAAAATTTCCGGGTATTTTTCATAATCCCTGCCGTACTCTTCCACCATCCTGTTTTTATAATACATGATGTGGTTTCTTACAAGGTTCATGTTCGTGCCGTCCGCATAGGACGGATCGCTGCCGCCATGCTCTTTCAGGTATTCCCACCGCCCAAAAGAATCCGCAAGCTCTGCTGCAAGGTTTTCTTTTTCTTTCTTCTTTGCCATACGCACCGCCTATCTCGGTCTGCCTATGAACACAATGGAAGAACGCCCCTGCACTGGTCTGTACACCACACCGAGGCGTGTATTTGCCGCCTCCACCACTTTTCCGCCGCCTGCATAGATTGCCACATGCGAAATGTTCATAAAGCGTCCGTTCCTTTCATAACTGTAAAATATCAGGTCCCCCGGCTGCATCTCGTCATAATTCACAAGCAGGTTATTGTCATAGCAGAGTTTTCCCTCACTTGCCGCCGTATTGGAACCCTCATACATGATGCTTACCCCCGCACTGCGCCATGCATAGTAAGCAAGGGAACTGCAATCATAATAATCCCCGCTGTCACGGTATGCCTGACTGTATGGGTATCCTACCTTTGACAGTGCAAACGCAACGACCTTCCTTCCGTTTTCATCAGAAATGGCATCCACGATTGCCTGATACTGTTCGGGCGAAATCGTTTCCCCCGGATCGCCGCCCCCGCCAGTGTAGCCGAGCATTGCAAGGTATTCCGGCTTCATCAGTTCGGCAAGCATTTCCTGTTCTTCCGCATTGAACCCATAGACGGAAACCATGTCATAACACGTTTTCAGTTCCACGTTGACCTCTTTGACCGTCGTGGTTGTCGTGTTCCCCTCATCGTCCGTCTCCGTGTCCGTCCTGCTGGAAATGGTATAGCTGCACATATCGTCAAAGACGGCTTTTAAGTTCTGCTTTGCCTTATCCGTCATGTCCGTTGCCGTGTCGCCGTCCCCATGCTTTACCATGTAGACCATGAGAATGTCGCAGAAATTGTCCGGTGTGCCGGAACCCTCATAATTTACATAGATTTTTTCGCTTGTGTCATATCCGTCATGGTCATTCAGTTCCGCATTGACCTCACCGTTAAATTCCGACACATACGCCGACAGGACTTCCTGTATTGTCTCCCCCGACGATATGGACGGAAAGAATACCGCAAACGGCGAATTATAGATAACCGCTATGATGGCAATGACCGGAAGCGCAATAAGCGCCACTACCGCAAACAGCGCAAGCAGGAACAGCCCCACATACCGCACGATATACTTTGCCATCATGGAAAAGCGCATCAGCACAATGTCCTTTAATGCCTTCCCGATATTATCCTGATTATCTTCCTGCCGCAGCTTTGCCACAAACAGCTTTATCATGCGGTTTCTGGTGGAATTTTTCACATCACGCTTATCCATTGCAATCCCGGCGGCTTCGCCCGCTGCGATTCCGACAAGTACGCCGCCTGCCCCTGTTCCTGCCGTGGCTGCTGCCGTCTTTGCCGCCGCCTTTGATGTTTCTTTCGCCGCTTTCTTCCCTGTTTCCTTTGCCGCTTCCTTTGCCGCCGTCTGTGCAGTTTTCCTTGCCGTCTTGACCGCACTTTCCTTAACCGCCTTTTCCTTGATACGGCTTCTGGACTGTTTTTTCCTGAGTTTATCCTGTTTTGCTTTTGCCGCTTTTGAACGGTAAAGGTTCCTGCCCGCATCCACGGCATTCGTGGCAGGCTTCGCCAGCGTGTAAGCCGTCATGTACGCATCATAGACTTCACTGCCGCCTTCCATTTCATCTAATGCAGTCCCAGCCGCCACTGAAGCAGTACCAGAAGGAAGGGGAGGCTTCTTTTTGACTGCCGCCTCTTTTTTCGCTTTTGTTACACGGTACTGGGCATACATACGGTTTTCTTTATTCACGGACTGCCGCACTTCCTGTTCTTTCCCCTGTCTGCCCTGTGTGTTTCTGTCCGCATATCTGTCCTGTGCGGTTGCGCCGCCGCTTCTGTCCTGTGTTGCTCCACCGCCATATTTGCCCTGTACGGTTCTGCCTTGTTTTGTTCCCCTGACATATCTGCCCTGTACGGTTAAGCATGCAGTTCTCCAAATATTTGGAAGCCGAACAT
>VSNT01000034.1 GCA_009774465.1 Lachnospiraceae bacterium | reverse complement strand
AAAAAAAATACTACTTTAATGGGAAAAAGTAGTATTTTTCGTAGTATTCACTTTATAGGCCATTTATCTTGCTTCTTTTACCAAATCTTCAAACTCGCCCCTGTATTCATCATCCAGTTTTAACTCCCTCAAAACAGACAAAACATGGCTTACAGAGGCTTCTTCCGGATACCTGCTTTTAGATGCCAGCAGGCCAAACTCGGCTACCGCTGCTGCAAATTGAAAGTCCTCCCCCGGTTCTGACGTATAACTTTCATAGCTTACCGGATACTGTAAAAGGCTGCTTTCTTCCTCCGCCGGCTTCTTATACCGAATGCTGATGGTGAGCCACTCCTGCTCCAGCGCGCTGCTATTATCAGCCTGTTCCAATTCTTCTTTATAATTATCTCCATATTTCAAATCACCGATTTCCTCTTCGCTCAATGCCAAAAGAGGCTCTTTCAAAATCAGTTCATACATAACCGTCACACTATGTCCTGCTCCGATCTCACCGGCATCCTTCGTATCATCATGAAAATCCTCCCTGGCAAGGGAACGGTTTTCATAACCAATCAATCTGTAATCAGAGACAACAGCCGGATTAAACTCCACCTGAAACTTTACATCCTTATAGATGGTCAAAAGGGTAGCCGTCATTTCCTCTACCAGCACCTTTTTGGCTTCCTTAAGACTGTCAATATAGGCATAATTTCCATTTCCCTTATCGGCCAGGATTTCCATTTTATTATCTTTCATATTTCCGGTTCCCAGGCCAAGCACTGAAAGGAAAATTCCCGACTCTTTCTTTTCCGTAATCAGTTCCTCCAGTTCTTCCTCGGTGGTAAGCCCGATATTTAAATCCCCGTCCGTAGCCAGGATAATTCTGTTATTACCGCCTTCAATAAAGTTTTCCTCCGCAATTTCATAGGCGGTTTCTATCCCCTGGCTTCCATTGGTTCCGCCGCTTGCTTTCAGGCTGTTTAATGCCCTTTTGATTTTCGTTGTTTCATTCCCCTTTGCACCTTCTAAAACCACTTTATCTCCACTTGCGTAGGTGACAATTGAAATTCTGTCCTTTTCCGTAAGATTCTCCGCCAACAGCCCAAAGGCTTCCTGTAAAAGGGGAAGCTTGTCATAATCCCCCATAGAACCGGATACATCCAGAAGAAAAACAAGATTTGAGGGCGGTGCATCCGCATAATCAATATCCTGTGTTTTCAGTCCAATCATCAAAAGCTGCGCTTCTTTATTCCAGGGACAGGTACTGATCTGTGTGGTCACGCCAAAAGGCTCGCTTCCTTCCGGCTCCTTATAATCGTATGTAAAGTAATTCAGCATTTCCTCTATTCTGACCGCACCTTCCGGAATGCTCTCAAGAGAATACCCGTCCGTAATCATCCTGCGCAAATTGCTGTAAGAAGCAGTATCCACATCAGCCGAAAAGGTGGAAAGAGGCGCATTCATCACAGACAAAAATCCTGTTTCCTCCCACTTGCTGTACTCCTCACCATTTTCCGCCGGCCAGTCAAAATCATAACAGGACTGAGCATAACTTTCCTCCGGTTCCTCAGCCGCCGCTTCCGCCTCCTCCGTAAAATATATTTCTCCTTCCGAAGGCGCCATATCAAAATACTCCCCAGTATCCGTTTCCACTCCCGTCGATTCCGGTGCCTTTGCACCTTCATCACTTCTTCCACATCCCGACAACGCTCCTGCCATAAGCGCTACCGCCAATAAAAATCCAATCCCTCTCCTTTTCATAATCCATCCTCCCTTATACTTTACTACAGTGCACAACTCTTTTTCTCAATTTTCCAAAGCCCTCCTGCGCATCCGCCTTACCCCACACAGCCAACTCTATATAATAGATACGCACAAAAATAACTAATTTATGGCACTATAAAATATTTTTGATACTATAGGCAACCCCTTCAAATATACGTTACCCCGGCAAATTGCATAAAGAATTTGGGTGAACGACTTTTGCACCATGCAGATGAGACTCAAAAATCGTGGAAGCCCTTGCTTCCACGATTTTCGCTCTAAGAGGCTCATCGGAATGCCAGGTGCAATGGAGTGAGCCTAAATTCTTTATGCAATTTGCCGCCTCTAACCTATACCTTTTTTTGCCTCTCAAATTTAATTACCCGCACTTTCATAAATCCGTGTCCCATACTGAAACAGCGCATAGGCGATACACCAAAGCAGCCCCCCGATCACACACTCAATACCAATCATTCCGGGAGAAATACCGCTTTTTAAAAAGAAACTGGCCGGCAGATACGCCACAAAAGCAAAGGGAATCACCCAGGTAATTAAAAATCGGATTCCTTTCGCATAAATTTCCGTGGGATACTTTGCAAAATCAGACATTTCATAGGCCAACTGCAAAAAAGGCCCGCTGGTTTTAAGCCAGAATGCCAGCGAAGCAAAGAATAATTTTATGGAAGTATAAATCAGGGCGCCTGCAAAAACCGACACAAAAAACAATAGAATATGTAATGCATCTACAATAACAATCCCTTTTGCCAAAGCCCTGCATACGAGAATCGTGCCAACCAAAAGCTCTCCAAGAGCATCCGGCTGCAGCTTTTCTGCAATCACCTGAAAAAAGATATTCATGGGGCGCAGCATATAACGGTCAAAATCTCCGTTAAGAACAAGCCGCCATGCCACCAGCCATATATTATCCGTAAAAAGATGGTCTATCCCTCTGGGAATCTGGGCAAAACCATAAATAAAGATTAGTTGATCCAACGTCCAGCCTTTTAAGGATGGAATCTGTTCAAATACCAGATATAAAAAGGCAATTCCCAAAATCTGGTTAAAGAAAAAGCCAAACAGTCCCATAAGGAAATCAACCTTTGACTGCATAATTGTTTTTAAAAACTGGCTGATCAAAACCCGGTAAAGCCGCAGATATCGTTTCAATTTACTCATTTTAACTCATGCCTTTCCCACAAACCTGTTTCCTTTTAGAAATTTCCCTTACGTTACCCCCCAAGCACCACCAGGCGCTTCGTCACTCTTTTCCATATCAAACTTCCAAGCAGGTAAAGAATCACCACCCAGACAGCCTGCCTTAGCAACATAAACAGAAGTGTATTTCCGGTATATTTTCCAAGATAAATCATGACAGGAGTATAAACCATCGAAGAAAAAGGCAAAAAATCAAATATATGCCTTACCGCCTCTGGAAAAAAGCTGATGGGAATCAACTGTCCTGTGAGAAATCCAAGCAGGGCTTCCTTTATCATTCTAAGTCCAAAAATATAAGTAGTAAAAAATGCAATCATGCCAAAACAAAAATCAAACAGCACATAAATTAAAAAACTCATGATACAACTGACCAAAAATAAAACAATTTCTCTCACCCCGGCCAGCGCAAGTCCAAGCACTGTCACCTTATAGATTTCCAGCCCAATCCAGATAAAAACACATGGTACCAGAAAACGGTACATCAAGCCTCCAAAAGCCCGGGAAATCAGGCTCAAACGATAATCAATGGGCTTAATCAGATTCATTGCAACTGTTCCCTTTACCACATCATCACTCACCTGAGTGGAAATGGAAATCATAACCACAGAGGAAGTAACGTAGACCATAAACACATAAACCACCATTTCACTTCTTGACAGGCCACCAAGCGCTTCCTGTCCGGAACTTCCATAAATGGCCATCCACAGATAATATCTGATAAAGGAACTGAACAAATCAATTAAGATAAATAAATAAAAGGCGCCTTTATACGCCAGCTGCCGCTTCATTTCATTGGTGGCAAAGGGCAGATAAATTTTTAACCGCTTTCCCATCACGCACCCTCCGTCATCCCATGATTGTAGATCTCCTTTACAATCTGGGCAAGCTCTGTCTCCTGAATCTGCACATCTTTGATTTCCACTCTGTTCATCACTGCTGAAAGGATCTGCGGCACCTGAATTTTATGCTTGTTAAAGGTCACATTTAAGGTGCTGCTTTCTTCGTCATAAGCGGCAGTTAAATCTCCTTCCTCCACCCCTAAAATTTCAGGCAGGCACAGCTCTTTTGCCTTTTCCGGCTCTCTGATCTCCACCGCTACTGTTCTTTTGGTTCCGTATATTTCTTTCAAATTCTGAAGCGAACCGTCGTATATTTTCTTTCCTTCATCAATAATAATAATCCGGCTGCACAATTCTTCTATATCACCAATATCGTGAGTCGTTAAAATTACTGTAGTTTCATATTTTTCATTGATTTCTTTGATCGCTTTCCGAATATTATCTTTCACTACCAGATCAAGTCCAATGGTAGGCTCATCTAAATAAAGCACCTTGGGGTTATGTAAAAGCGCTGCACCCAAATCCGCCCGCATCCGCTGCCCCAAAGACAGGGTTCTCACCGGTCTGTCAAAAAATTCATCAAGCACCAGCACTTTGTTTAAAAATTCCATCTGTGCTCTGAACGCTTCCTCTGACACATTATAAATTTCCTTTAAAATGGTGAAAGACTCACTTAAGGGCAGATCCCACCATAGCTGGGTTCTCTGCCCAAATACAACACCAATATTCTGCGCATTTTCTTTCCGGCTGCGGCTGGGATTAATCCCAGCCACCTCACAGCTTCCTTTTGTGGGCGTTAAGATTCCCGTCATCATTTTGATGGTGGTGGATTTACCGGCGCCATTGCTGCCAATATATCCCACGATTTCACCCTTTTTAATCGAAAACGAAATATCATCCACTGCCCTTTTAATCACTTTTTCATTGGAAAACAAGCCCCTGACAGCTCCACTAAGTCCCGGATATTTCTTAGGCGACACAAAATCCTTTGAAATATGATCTACTTTAATCATAAAAACTCCCCGTTCCGGAGCGTTTACGCGACAAGAGGCAGACTTTGCTAACGCAAAGTCACAAATCTCCAATTTGCTAACTTTGTAAACAAAGTTTTGCCATCAAGGCTTATTTGTGACGCTCCGGCACAAATAAGCGTGTGAAAAATCAGCACATCAGTGTGATTTTTCACACTGCTCCCCGGACTGCTATTTTACAACAGTCTCCACTTTCTTTACTTTCTTCGGAACCGCCGCCTCCTTAAGAATCAGGCTTAGTTTCTTGTATACCAGCATGGTCACTAAGGACACACTTCCGCCCTTTAACAAATTAAGAGGCGCCACCGCAAAAATCACAAGGGTGGTTACACTGGTAATATTTGAATTAATGGCAGTTCCCATTCCTACAATCACATCTAAAGGCATTCCATACAAGCTGGCAAATGCCGGAAGTAAATAAACAGCGTTAAACATGGTTCCAAACACCGTCATAATCAGTGTTCCAATTGTGGATGCAATGGCAGCATTTTTCTTTGTCTTTTTAAACAGGTAAAGAATCGAGGCGGGGAGAATAAAACTGCATCCAATTACAAAGTTTGCCAGATCTCCCACAAATGCCGTGCTGGTTCCTTTCACGAAAAGCTTCAACAATATTTTACAAAACTCTATCATCACCCCTGCTACAGGTCCAAAAGCAAATGCACCTATCAAAGCGGGAATTTCACTGAAATCCAATTCATAAAAAGATGGTGCAAAAGGCACCGGAAATTCAAACATCATTAGAACTGCTGAAATTGCTGCAAACACACCAATCATCACCATTTTTCTGGTAGTTAAAATTCTTTCGTCACTTCCGTTTTTCTTTTTGCAAATCTTTTCCGTAAGATAGGCGATTCCAAAAAGCACCGCCGCAATTCCCACTGAAACCAGTACAAATACTACATTGTCCTTTACACTTGCCCATAATCCATGATTCATTTCTTTTTCCTCCTAAAAACTTACACATTATGCGGTATTAAATTTTCAGAAAGGTTCTTCATCAAAAGCAAAAAAATCCCTGAATGTTTACTTCCACTTTACAGGCTGTTATCTCATTGCCTGCCGGAACCAATCATTCAGGGCATAAATTCACTTCATACAAAACTGTTTTACTGCATGCACAGCAAACCACCAGTTTCTTCTTCCATCCAGACTTTACTGTTGGTTTTGGACTTTCACCAAATCAGCCATTTCGTTTTCATCTGCGCGCCTGACAAAAACTCATGGGTCGCGGACTTTACCGCCAGTAGGGAATTTCACCCTGCCCCGAAGAACTTTTCTTTATTCCCGCGAGCAACGAGCCGAAGTCATGCTTGCATGGCCCTGGCGACTGCCGCGAGGGTGAAATACCCCGTAGCTTGCTGCGAGGTATTTCACTTATAAAAGCTATTGTATCACTGTTTTCTTCGGCAGGCAATAGAGGAATGGTTTTTTTATTACAGAATTATTTTATTCAATATATCATATTAATTATCTTTTATTTTCGTCCAAATATAAGTAGACTCCGTGCACTTACTGTGATACAATAATGGCATAAGGGGCATTCAGATGGAGGAATTATATGACAAACAGTGAAAAATTAGATTTATTATTAGTAGAAATGCAGGATATGAAATCCGATATGCAGAATATGAACAATAAAATTGACAATTTAGAATCTCAGATGAACAATAAAATTGACAATTTAGAGTCTCAAATGAACAATAAAATTAGCAATTTAGAATCTCAAATGAAGCAAATGGAATGTTCATTAAGAAATGAAATAAAAAAAGAATTTGGGCTCATTCTTGATGAAGTGGAAAGAGTACACAACATTCTTGACCGACATAAAGCGGATACATCCATACATTGCATGGCAGCTTTATAAACAACGGATAGCCCGCTTTGCGGGCTATCCTTACGTTACCACTCTAATTCTTATCCTGTCCGATTTTCATAGTGAGTCCAATCCTCTTTTTCGCAGCGTCTACAGTGAGTACCTGCACATCCACAATATCTCCCACACTTACAGCTTCTAAAGGATGCTTAATAAAACGGTCTGTAATCTGAGAAATATGTACTAGTCCATCCTGATGCACGCCAATATCCACAAATACGCCGAAATCAATTACATTGCGGACAGTTCCCTTTAAAATCATTCCCGGCTTTAGATCCTTCATATCCAGCACATCACTTCTTAAAATAGGAGCCGGCATATTTTCCCTTGGATCTCTGGAAGGCTTTTCCAATTCCTTTAAAATATCGGTGAGGGTAATTTCTCCGATTCCCAGTTCCTGCGCCATCTGCTTTTTATCCCTGATTTTTTTCTCAAGAGTGCTTACTGTCGTACTTCCACTTGACATACTGCTTTCTTTCTGCCCTTTTCCTTTTGTATCTTCTTCAAAGGACATAGTCATGCCGCCCATTGCTGCCGCAAGAGCTTTTCCCATAGCAGTGTCGGTATTTCGAATGACAATCTTTTGCTGCCTGTTTTTAGGCTCTTTTTTGGGCGCAGGCGCTTCCTTTTTCAAAACGCCCTTATTTTTTGCTGCCTGCTTCTGGGCAAGACGCACATCATCCATCGTGAGTCCCATTTTTTCAAGCAGCTTCATTGCCGCCTCATAGGATTCCGGATGCACACTGGTGGCGTCAAGGGGGTTGTCCCCATCAAGAATACGTAAAAAACCTGCGCACTGTTCATACGCCTTGGGGCCTAACTTAGGTACCTTAAGGAGCTGAGCACGGTTTACAAAGCGTCCGTTCTGTTCTCTATAATCCACAATATTTTTGGCAATTGCCTTTGAAACACCGGATATGTACTCTAAAAGCGAAGCGGATGCAGTATTTAAGTCTACGCCAACCTTGTTTACACAGTCTTCGACCACGCCTTCAAGTGCTTCTCCCAGCTTCTTCTGATTCATATCGTGCTGATACTGCCCAACACCAATGGATTTGGGATCTATCTTAACTAATTCCGCCAATGGATCCTGCAGTCTTCTTGCAATGGAAGCCGCACTCCTTTGTCCCACATCAAAATTAGGGAACTCTTCTGTCGCCAGCTTGCTTGCCGAATAAACGGAAGCCCCCGCTTCATTTACGATTACATACTGAACCGGCGTATTTAATTCTTTAATCAAATCTACAATAATCTGTTCGGATTCTCTTGACGCAGTTCCATTTCCAACGCTGATCAGGGAAACTCCATATTTTTTAATCAGCTTTTTCAGTTCTGTCTTGGCTTCTTCCACCTTATTCTGGGGCGCTGTGGGATAAATTACTTTGGTATCCAATACCTTTCCAGTAGCGTCCACCACTGCCAGCTTGCAGCCGGTACGGAACGCAGGATCCCAGCCCAGCACCACCTTACCAACAATAGGAGGCTGCATAAGAAGCTGCTCCAGGTTCTTTCCAAATACGGAAATGGCTCCATCTTCGGCTTTTTCCGTAAGATCATTTCTGATTTCTCTTTCAATTGCAGGTGCAATCAATCTGTCATAGGCATCCTGAATCACTTCCATAAGCACAGGCATAGTATATTCGTTCTCGGAAGTAAGCACCTTTTTTGCAAGATACTGTTTTATTCTCTCAACCGGCGCAACAATTTTAACCACAAGGAACTTCTCATTTTCTCCCCGGTTAAGTGCAAGAATGCGGTGCCCCACCACTTTCTTTAAAGGTTCTTCATAGGCATAATACATCTCATATACGCTTTCCGCCTTTTCATCCTTTGCCGTACTGGTGAGAATTCCTTCCTCCATAGTAATATTCCGGATATAAATACGATAATCCGCTTCGTCAGAAATCATTTCCGCAATAATATCTTTTGCCCCCTGCAAAGCTTCTTTCTCGTCCTTAACTCCTTTTTCTTCACTTAAATATTTTGCAGCTTCCTCCGTAAGAGGCGCTGCTGCATCCTGCTTTAAAATAAACTCGGCAAGACCTTCCAGTCCTTTTTCCTTTGCAACACTTGCTCTGGTTTTTCTCTTTGGTCTGTAGGGACGATACAGGTCCTCAACTACCACAAGAGTTTCCGCTGCAAGAATTTTTTCTTTCAGCTCGTCGGTAAGTTTTCCCTGTTCTTCTATACTTCCGATTACCTGTTCTTTCTTTTCCTCCAGATTACGAAGGTAGTTCAGCCTTTCATAAAGATTTCTTAAAACCTCATCATTTAAAGAACCGGTTGCTTCCTTACGGTAACGGGAGATAAAGGGGATAGTGTTTCCCTCGTCAATCAGCTTGACTGCCGCTTCCACCTGCCATTTTTCCACTTTCAGTTCTTCTTTTAATTTCAGTAAAATATCCATACTAATCCTCCATGTTGCCACTATCCCGCGAATTTGGGCGTCAGCACAAATTTGCCGGTTGAAAAATCCATGATTTTTCAACCTGTCTCCCATCTGCACATACGCTTTAACTTATCTTTTATTATAATAGATACCCCCTTCCTTTTTCAAGAAAGATTTGTATTCTCCACAAGAAAGTGATAAGATATCAGTAAATGGGGAACGTCGCCCCACAGTACTTTATTGGAGTAAAATATATGGATTATAATTATCAATCAAATGATTACAGGCTGCCTCCCCGCAATCCTGGCCAGAGGATGGCTACCGTATCCATGATTTTAGGAGTGGTCTGCATATTTACCTTATTTACAGTATATATTCCTATTGTCTGTGGAAGCATTGCAGTAGTACTTGCCATTCTTTCCAAAGGCTCTTTCAAAAAAATGCTGACAACTGCCAAAGTTGGTATTGGAACCGCAGTAGGTGCAATAGCGCTTCTTTTTCTTATGATCACATCCTTATCCGCCATGCTTTTATCCACCAGCGGAGATGCTCTGATCAAATTTGGCCAGCAGGTTGACCAGCAGTTTAAAGAGCAGACCGGACAGGATATTGAAGATTTTATGGGTATGTCTTATGAGGATATTATGCGTGAGTACGTTGGAGATACAGAATGATATTTTCATGTTTTAAAAGTAAGTATAAGAAGGGAGAATTTTATGAGTAATATAATCACTGGCAATTTTAATTATGCAAATTACTATGGAAGCGGATACGCTGGCAGCTATTCGTCAAATGCTGCTTCAAATTCTCAAAAGCCTGTTGTAAATCCTGGTGAATCTACCAAAGTTTCTCCTGGACGGAAATCCTCTCCGGCAGAATGTGAAACCTGTAAAAATCGTAAATACCAGGATGGTTCTGATGAGATGGTTTCTTTTAAATCAGCGGCTCATATTTCTCCGGAAGCTTCTGCATCCAGAGTGCGTGCCCACGAGCAGGAACATGTAAATAATGCTTATTCTAAAGCGGCGCAAAAAGACGGAAAGGTGATTTCTGCCAATGTTTCTTTAAAAACCGCTGTCTGCCCGGAATGCGGACGCAGCTATGTGGCTGGTGGAACTACTTCCACTCAGATCAAGTACCCTAACGAAGACAATCCTTATACCAAAAATAAAAAATCTGCTGATGCCGCATCCCTGATTGGAAGCAATCTGGATATTGCCGTATAGCAGAATTATTCAATAGAATTCCCCGCTGCTTGCTGTGGGGCATCAAACAGGAGTTTAATTTATTTATGGATCAATTTATGTCCTCTTCTTCATTAAAATCGGCAGCCAAGGGACAGTTACTTGGAAAGTATGGCGTGACAGCAGTTATTACGCTCCTTATGGGTATCTGCCTGCTTCCGGTCTCGATGATTATCAGTCTCGTGATCGGAACAAGCTCTGTGGTAAGCGTTCTTTTATATAGTGCCGCTCAGTTTCTACTGCAAATATTAACCGGTTTTTTCCTTGCTGGTGAGGCTTATGCGTATTTAACTGTTGCCAGCGGAGCAGCCCCTTCCGTAAAAGATCTGTTCCGGTGTTTTGGGGATGATGCCTCTAAGATTGCCTATGTTCAGGCGGTCGCAGGCGGCATATCGGTATTGTGCTCTCTGCCTGCTTTGATTCTTGGAATTTTTACCCTTAACTCTCTCCCACAACTTACAGAAGAGACTCTTGCATCTGATGAAATATCAGGCGGCGCAGTTCTGTTTTTAGTTTATACAATCGTTTATCTGGCAGGCTCCATTATCTCATTATTTGTAGAATTAATGCTGTCGCAGAGATTTTACCTGATGATGGATTTTCCTGATTACTCAGCTTCCCAACTGCTTAAAATGAGTATTTCTCTTATGAAGGGGAATAAAGGCAGACTTTTTTATATTATGATCTCTTTCATCCCCCTGCTTCTTCTTTGCTTTTTATCATGTGGGATTTCCCTTATATGGATTCGCCCATATATGCAGACTACTTATGCCAATTTTTATTTGGATTTGGTGAGGAAGAGGAGGGTTTGAATATAGAAATAAATCTGTCCAAATCCTCCTGTGTTATCACCTCAAAGCTACTCTTATCTCCCAGAACTATGTTCAAATTCATTCCCGCCATAATTGCAGGTTCTGCAGAGTTCCTGATTTCCTTAAGTTTATCCGGCATTAGCTCCATATTTGTCTGGTAATATTTCTTCAAATGAAACAATTCTGGAGTCTGCCTTTCCGATATCTTCCCATAAATACGTTCTGAAACATTGTTTTCATTATCGCCCACGCAAAAGGCATTTTCCCTAAAAAGCACAGGAATAACCCCATCATATCCATCAGTCATTTTCCCAAAGCAGTCATTAATCTGCCTGGTAGTAACAAGCGGCCTGGACGCATCATGTATCAGCACATTATCATCTTCCTCAATATTATTAATATCCACCTGCCCATTTTTTTCCCGAAGAATGTTCTGTAAACCATTTAGAATGGAAGCCTGCCTGCTAAACCCAGGTATTGCAAAACCTCTTATTTTATCTGTATTAATACCATGCTCCTTACAGTCTGCAATAATATACTCTCTCCATTCATGTTCTGCTACGATCTGAATTTCATCTATGTGAGAAGAGGCAATCAGGGTTTCAAGTGAATATGTAATCAGCATTTTTCCATTAACACGAATATATTGTTTGGGAACATCAGATGAAATTCCCAAGCCGGCGCCCCCTGCCAGCAGTAAAGCAACATTCATAACCTTTCACTCCGTTTATTTCTAAAGTCTACTTTTCCCTGATAATACCGGGTAAATCAAATTTATCCCTGTCAATATTCACAGCAACTGCCATGTCAAGTCCTGACGGCTTCCTGTCATTTACTAAAATCCGCTCGCCCATAGGCATATGAAACAAAATTTCATCATATCTGATTCCCTGCTCTGCAAGGAAATCCAGCGTCATCTGCTTATATTCCTCTGTTCTTGAGGTAAAAATGACAATTTTATCTGTAAGCGGTATTGTCTGCAGATATTCCTGCACGCCTGCTAATACTGTGTCGCAGCCATCCGTCTTATATCCATTATGTTTTAATAAAGTTCCATCCAAATCAAACACCCATGTTTTAGGAAGTGTTGATAAAATCAATTCATCCGCCATATAAAATCGTCCTTTACCACCCTGTTATCCCAACCCTCTAATGCATACATGTCAATTGCCTTCCACTGTGTATCACAATAATTGTAATCCGGATAAAGAGCTGTTTTCTTTGCCCGCGCAGTCCTTAACACATCACACAGGCCGCTTCTTATTCCTATAAAGGTGCCTGCTCTCTCAACAACAGACTTTATTTCCGCAATTGAAGGATTGATTGCTTCCGTCTCCTCAAGCGGCCTCTCATCTCCTGCTACATTCGTATAGCACTTATAACCCTGCTTTCTATAGCATTCTACAATCCTCTGCCATATGCTTTCCGGCAGTGTCGTTACCGATTTTGCATATGGGGATAAAATTACTGCCTTTCCTTCGGGAACACTGCCCAGCGCAGGATAATCTTTAAACACAAAGGGCTCAATCGGCTTTGTGCCCTTAGGAAGTCCAAACACTCCGCAGCAATATATCTGTTCTAATGGAATCAGCTTTTTATATAACGCTCTGGATAAATCTACAACATAGGGCCTGTCCTGATGAGGTATGAAGATATCCGCATCCCTCATAAATAATGCTGCCTGAATCATTTCATCCATATCTTTTTGTGAAAAAATTTCCACATTATTTTCACCGAATAAACTTACTACCTGTGCACATGCATTTCCTATCACTCCTACCACACACTTACCTTTATTTCTTTTCTCCAGAAAGTATTTTAAATAGGACATGCAGAAATAAATATCTCCCAATGCTGAAAAGGGACACAATATTACAAGACAGTCCAAATACTTCTTTTTTAATGTATGTAGCTTTTTCTCTCCTGCTGCTTCACGTGCTTTCATCCTTTGAATAGTATCTTCTGATAAGGAATAATCTGCATAACTGTTATAATCCACCAGTTTTCTAACCTGTCCTTTATATCCCAGCCGCTTTAATTGAGAAGCCATTGCAGCATACGCTCTCGCCACAATACATACAAAGGTTTTTTCCTGATCATCGGAAAGAATTGCCTGTGGTGCTTCTATTGGAATGTCTCGGTAATTCTTCCCATGTTTGGCAGTATTATTGTCTAATATCGCAATTGGATTATAATGTCTTTCAATTAATAAATCTGCCAATTCCTCTGTAGCATTGCAGTGTCCAAATAAATATAGTTTCTTTCCATTTAATTCTCCAGACTGCTCCAGTTCATTCAACGTCGAAACCATTTCCTTATAATGTTCTGTGTCCATAACGACCTGCTTCCTTAATGCAATAATGCTTCAAAATATTCCTCCTGTGAGATCATATCATTTGACAGATAGTTAAGCATGGAGCCATATTGAAAAGAAAAATCTACAATTCTCAGCCTGTCAGTAAATTCGTACATCCTGTATAACCGTAAAATAATATTATATTCCTGTTCAGTTATTATTTTATATCCCTTCTTATCCGCAGTTACATCATCTTTCAATCCCATAACCATAACTTTCTTTTGATTACATGACTCCGGTTTACTTTCAAAAAAAGCAAGTTTATACCTGCTGATTTCTTCATTTCTATCATCAAATATAATGATTAACGAATATTCCTCCAAATATTTTTCCAGTTTTTCTATTTCCGGCATATAACGTCTCCATATACTATACATCTATTAATTCCGGATCAGCCCCCAGACATTTATGCGTGTCAATAGAGTCAATCAATCCCATATCTTCCTCGTCCAATTCAAAGTTAAAAATATCCATATTAGATTTTAATCTATCCATATTGCCTGATCGTGGAAAGGTAATAATCCCTTTTTGCATATGCCATCTTAAGGTAATCTGAGCTGCTGTTTTCTGATGTTTAAATGCTATTTGCTGCAGGATACTGTTATTTAACAGCCTTCCGGTTCCGCCAAATGGTGACCAGGCCTCCACTGCCATTCCTTTTTCCTTACAATAATCTGTCAGCTCACGGTTATGAAACCTGGGATGCAGCTCTATTTGATTGAGCATAGGCTTAACACTGCATGACTTAAGTAATTTGTCAAAATGCTTTTTATGAAAATTACTCACGCCAATGGCTTTGATGTACCCTTCATCATACAACTTTTCTATTTCATGCCATGCTTCACATATTCCTGCCGCCGGCCAATGAATCAAATAAATATCAACATAATCAAGTTTTAATTTTTTCAGGCTTTCAAAAAAAGCATTCCTTGTATTGTTTGATTTCATATCATCAATCCACAACTTTGTTGAAATGCAAAAATCCTTACGCGAAACCCCGCTTTTTTTAATTGCTGCACCGACAGCATCTTCATTTTCATATTGTGCCGCCGTATCAATCAATCGATAGCCACATTGTATGGCGTTTCCAATCTGCTCTTCCCCCAGAGAATAGGTGCCAATCCCCAGCATTGGTACTTCAAACCCATTGTACAAAACCGCATGAATCATATATATTCCTCTATTCTTTTACTGCTGCATTTCCACTGAGAATGATGATACCAATGTTTTAAATCACAGTACCGGCAGAAAGGAATCGGCTTTGCACTGAATTCTGCAATTTGTTCCCAACTGTCAATGCTGTAAATATCCAGCGAATCCATTTCTTTCAACTGAAGATTCTGTTCAAAAGCCTTGTTAAAAATATCACTGTGAGCTGCAATAGGGCACATATAGACTCTGCCATCTTTAAGAACAGTGAATTTATTAAAATATAAACAATTCACACTGTAAAAAGGCGGAATGCTCCCTGTAAGATCCATTGTATGCTTGTCCGAAATCTTGGTAATTTTAGTCAGGTCTTCCACATGAATATTAGAGGACATTTCAACCAGAACATTGTATTCACGTCCTTTTTTCTCAATAGCTTCATAATCAATTTTAATTGGATACACCGTAATCATGATATGAATGTCAAAATCGCTGCATGCCTTCCACAAATTTCCTGTCTTTCCATTCTCCAGATTCAAAAGCTCCACACCATTGGTAAGTATAATTAATTCCGCATCCGGAAATTCTTCGCGTGCAATTTTCAAATAATCAATCAGATGTTCATTTAATGTAGGCTCTCCTCCAAGAAATGAAATAGCGGCAATCTGATGATCAAATAATGTTCCTATTCTTCGTAAATCACTACACATTTGCTCATAATCCGGAAACCATTTATCCGAAAGCTGTGAAAAATGATCACACATCTGACATGATAAATTGCAATGATCTGCCAGACTGATTTCCAATGTCAGTTCTTCCCTTGTTCTCGGCCTTACCTGACACACAATTCCCTGTCTATTATATTCTGTCATCTCAAAATAATCTGAAAAATTATTCTTACGCAGAAAGGGTATAATTCTGTGATACAGCTTTTCGGATGAGCCAATCACAATGCCGGCGGATGGACAATCTTTAATTTCTTCAAATAGTTTAACTGGCAGTTTCCTGTAAACATTTGAAAAATCCAAACTACGGTCATCTTCCTTCGCTACTACAAACCCTTCCACAATGATTCCACAGATGTCAAAGTATTTAAGAAGATACTGTTCTGTCTCGCCATTTCCCCAAATATATAAATGCTCATATTTCCGGCAGAATGACATGGTATCTTCCAATTCATAAATATGAGGTAAATCATTAATTAAATGTATCTTTTTTCTCTTTCCCATCTCTCTTATCCTTTTCTTCATTCTCTTTCATAAATACTCTAAAATCTCTTTTTTTATCTTACCTAATTCATCCATGCAAAACTCCAGTTCCAGTGCATCCTCACATAATTCCATGTCTTTCAAATTAAAATATTCATAAGCACTGGCATTATAAAAGCGATTTTTTTTGTAATATAAAATTACTTTTCTGGCCTTACAGCCGCTGATAATATCACAAAATCCACTTCTTATTCCTATAAAATAACCGGCAAAATTTACAAACTGCGGTGCCTGGTCTAACGAAACACAAATTCCAATGGTACCTTCTATGGGCTGCTCTGTGTCGCACCCACAATTCGTACATACGCTATAGCCTTTTTCCAATAAGCTTTTTGAAATATCACTCCAAAATTTCTGCGGCAAATCAAGCAGTGTATTTGAAAAAGGTGATATCACCACAGTTTTTCCCTTTATCAATCCGTTCTTTTGAAACAGCTCCTGCATTGAATCATTCATATCCTTTAATTCCGGATGCTGGGGTTTTACATCAGAAGGTAATTCAAATACAAAATCACGAAATAACCGGGTAAAATATAATTTCTTATATCCTCTTAACCATTCTGTACAAGTGTATGGCAGCTCTCTCCAGCCATCATTTAAAATAACCATATCCAAAGATGAATTTTTCAGGAGATAATATGCAATCAAATATTTCGCATATATCATTTTCTCCAGCAAAACAACATTTTTTATTTCAAAAAGTGAAGCGACTTTCTTACAGGCGTTTGATAAAACAATAAAAACATAATTATTGATGTTTAAGTTTTCTATGTACTTCTCCCAAAAACATCCAATCAAATAGATATCTCCTGTCCCGGTATATGGACATAAGAATACTTTTCCTTTTCCATATTGCTCTGTAATGTTTTTGTATATTTTTTCTCCCTTTACCGCATCAGATATCTTCTCACACAGAGAATCTTTTTCTTTTTTTAATATAGTAATTTTCTCTTTGGCAACCCCGGCTAAATTAAGCTGATTCACTATTTCTTTCCAAAAATCCGAACATATGATAAAGCCTATTTCCGGATCATCCAAACCATATTGACCGGAAACATCATCTAAAGACAATACCGGAACCCCTGCGCAAAAGGCGCCCTGTTTGCTTTTATCATTATCAATGATTGCTTCAACCTTTTTACCTTTTTTGAGCAGTTCACCGACAATACACCTGCTGAAATCGCCTGCCCCCCATAAAAATATTTTTTTATGAAATAAATTCCCTGACAGG
Organism: Lachnospiraceae bacterium; assembly: GCA_009774465.1. Taxonomy (GTDB): domain Bacteria; phylum Bacillota; class Clostridia; order Lachnospirales; family Lachnospiraceae; genus Suilimivivens. Next base: position 12,602 of record VSNT01000034.1, on the reverse strand, counting down.
AATATCTGCTCAATTTGATTTCTTAACTTTAACTTTTCATAATCTCTCATACATGTCCCAATCTAAATAACGCCAGACAAACCAATTCACTTTCATTTAGTTCCGATTTTTCCAGATATTTTCCCAGTTTATTATCTTTGGGAGTATTAATATATGTAAATGCTATATTGCCTGCAAACGGTTTTACACAATGCAATTGGTAAAAATGTTTTAACCTGATTGGCGAAAGGCAGATAATTCGAATATGTGATGCTGTGTTTTCCTTCATATGATTTATCATATTCTGTTCAAAATGATTCACTAAAATTACGCCTTTTGATAAATATTTCTTTTTTAAATATTCATCAAATCTTGCAACACTGATCTCATCAATTTTTGCATTTTCTCCTGATAATACAAGAATGCCCTCTTCATCAGAAATATGATTTAAAATCCTGAAAACATCCCATTCCATTTTCATAAACAATATTTTTATTATATCCGTAACCAAACTGACACCTCTTATAGGAAATGAATGCATTCCGTTATTACTATCCCCAGTAGATAGGCTTCCAGATCATTTTTTCGTCGGGCACACCCATTTTCACCAAATTTCCTCTGATCGTCTGAGCCAAATGTTCCTCTGTAATAGCAATTAATATCTGATCGTAGTCCATTGTTTTTACTGCTTCCGGTTCTTCAACCCAGATTCCATATATATTGTCTCTGCAATTCCGGTCAAGCCAGCCTGTAACAGATACATATTGACTATGTAAAATCTGTTTCACAAAAGACCTGCCCGCATTTCCTGCGCCATAGATTACCAACCTGCATCCTTTATCAATGCTCTCATAGGGCGGCACACAAAGAATTCTGCCCATCTCTAAATTGTAAATTCCTCTAATTGCAATGATTAATAAATCTCTGATATATATATTTACCTGATTATTCTCTTCTTCCGCCAGGCTGTCTGTTTTACATGATCTCAGCAGGTACTCCTGAAGACATTTCAACTCCTCAAAATAATTATATTTTGGAGCCTGGCTTATGCTGCCTTCTCTTTGTACATAGTGATACCCCAGACAGGTAACCACCGCAATTAAACTGCATTTTAAAATATATGGAAACACAGTTGCACCATCTTGACCAAGTTTTATTTTCTCAACAATTCCAAGTGACATTTTATATAGAGTGTCTCTAACAAAAATCTTTCCCGGAATAAATGGCAGAACAGTATCTTTTGCCACTATTTCATTGTGCACAAAAAAAGGCGCTATAACCTTTTCTATCTCCTCTTTTGCATATAAACCCGGACTTAAATTTGATTCCCAGATCTTACTATTTTTTTCATAATCTAATAGAAAACTATTCGTAATAACTGCATCTGCTCTGACACTAAGCATTTTACCCATTAAGATTTCAAAAAAATCTTTTTCAATCCAGTCATCACTGTCAATAAAAGATATGTAATATCCGCCTGCAAGCGCCATTCCTGCCTTTTGAGCCGCAGTTTGTCCTTTATTTTGCTGGTGAATCACTTTAATGTAATCATATTTTTCTGAAAATTCATCACAGATTTCACCAGATGAATCTGTGGAGCCATCATCCACCAGAATCAGTTCATCCACTTGATAATTTTGCTCCACTATGCTGTTCAAACATTTTCTCAAATATTGTTCCGTATTGAAAACAGCAACTACTACGGACAAAGTATCTTCTTGCTTTCTATTCATTATTTTTAAGTCCATCCAACTTTACATCCAAATATCTGCGCATATCATCTTTAATCCAATTTGTCCCGTCTGCTTTCTTCCGATCCCGAATTGTATAGTATGTAGGCACATCCTCCATTGGCAGTATTCCAAATGGGGCATATACGTGACAATTAAAACAGGATTCCATCGGACACGAATCTCCAACTTTGTCCAATTTAGATCCACTTACCCCATCCAAATACAAGTTACCTGCATTTTCATAGTAAACGCAATGATCAATGCGCCCAGAATATAAATCAACAAAAAAGCTTAATGGCCCCGCATTACAGTCTCTTCCCTTTGTTAAATAAAGCTTCATCCGCATATCAAACATTATGGAATCAAAAACTTTCCACGTATCGTTATACTCAGTAAAACTGCCGTTTGTTAAAAGTTTCATCTTATCATTTTCATTTCTCCCTATTGTAAGGTGTGGGAGCGCACCAAAGTTCTTTATTGAAAAATCCATCACCTCAGAAATAAAGGGAACCAATTCATCATGAGGCATAATTTCTATGGTATAAGACGCCTGACTTTTTTCTATTACACGTACTGCTTCCACAAATTTTTCCAGCAGTCCTTTGTTTTTTAACTGAATATAATGGAATGAAAGCTTAAATATGATATGTTTCGCATATTTTCCAGCTCGATCAATAATCTCTTCAATTTTTGCAACTGCTGTGCCATTTGTCACTATATGCAGGTAATGTCCTTCTTTTAGTAGTTCGATACAAATATCTGCAAATTTATCCGCAAGCAACGTTTCGCCGGAGGCGGTTAACCCGATCAGACAGCTTCCCCCTAATGCTTTTCTACTCAGTTGTTTCCTTACAAATAGAGGGTTATGTGGATTTTTTCTTCCAATATCTTCATATCTTCGATTTGGATTTATCCTCAAATAGCAATATTCACAATCTAAATTACAGGTATTTTCAAGTATGGATATCCCAATATACTTCTTCATATCCTCAACTGCATCCGGATCACAATCTTCTGGAATGTAATTGCTTTTTATCAGCATTTCATCTTCATATAGTCTCCATACACAATCCATAAATTCTTCATAGGTGCACCAACTAATATTCTTTTTATTGCAAATATCACCAATCTGGCATTGTGCGTCAAAATTGTTAATGGTAATAACAACTAAAGAAATATCAGAAGTTATATCGTCTGGTGAAATGCATTGAATACCATCAATCTTACTTCCCTGAATTCGCCTGTCCTTATCTACAAGCGCCGCCAAATTACAATAGGATGAAATAAAATTTTTGTGCTCATTAAAAATTTTTCCTGCTCCCCAGGTGACTAATGGCAGCTTATTTCTAACAACATTTTCAATAACTTTATTAATATTAGAAACTCTTAACTGCTCAGCCTGCACTACAGCATCTATTTCATCTTTAAAACTATTTCTGATAATTCCACATATATGAGCAGCTATTTTTTGATTTGCATCATATGTAAAATGGGTAGCATCTCTATAATTTTTCGCTTCCATATTTTGCATGAAAGAATATAAATCATCAAAAAAATCTACCTTATCTTTTAATACACATTCTGCTGCCTTGTTGTATTTTTCTATGTCTGAATTTTTTCTGAAAAATTCATCTGTGTATCTTTCTTCCACAACAGGAGTCGTTGTGGCAAAACATATTTTTGCCTTTGGAAATAATTTTCTTAACCGCAGACATACTTTTTCCAAATATTTTTTGTAATCATCTATACTGGTTTGCGCCTCATCTCCAAATATACGCACCACGTCCCACAGTCCTGCATTCCAATATACCATGTCTATTTGCCTGTCACAGGTGACATACTTCTTCCATTCATAGAGCATCCGATACAGATCAGATGCAAATTTTCCCTGTTCCCTTGGAAATAAAACTTCACAACAGCCCCTTAAATTATATTTAACTATATCCCTATATCCTAAGCTGATACTATCGCCTAAAAATAAAATTCCAGCTCTGTTCATGTTTAATCCTTTCTGTTTATCCGATCTCTAATATACTCTGCCATCTGAGCATAATAATTATTTAATGGTTTGTAATCACCTGTGATTCTTTTTTTCTCTATTGCACGATCGATTATATTTATTATATTCTCATCAGAATAATCATCCAGAAATACAGCATAGTCATTTATCCAATCATATACACCCTTAACCTTGTGTGTCAGGTTATCAAACGCAACACAGGGCACATCACAAATCACAGCCAGAAGCATTCCATGCAATCTGTCAGTTAACAGACATTTCGAGCTCTGAAATTTTTTATACAATTGATTTAAATAAACCCTTCCATATTCCTGAGACATAAACTGTCCTGCATGAATGCTTACCTCTTCAAATTCAATCCCTGCCTGCGATAATGTAGATTTTAAATTATCCAAATCTTGAAAAAGTTTCTCCCTGTCACTTCTAAAACATAACATGACCTTATTTTCCGTATGTTCCACATTTCTTTTCACATGATTAAACAATGCCATATCAGGCAAGTATTCACACCGGTCACAAAATTTTCTGAATATATCATAGGAATATTTGTCCCTGAACATCACATAGGTATTCTTTTGATTATTAAACCATTCTGCTTCATCAAGAAATGGCTGATATTTACTCAAATCAGCCTGCACATAAGACAATGTATTGGGGAAAAAGAATTTCATATTACAGGGAAAACTTTCAACAATGCTTTTATAGTTCTCTGTATCCTGCCACAAATCTCCAATATAACCACCGCCATTGATAAAAATAACATCATCAGGTTTAATAAAGTTTAAAAAGAACTCTGCTGCATTAATCCATTCCGCAGTTGTCACACTATAAACCTTTTTCTCTGGAAAAAATTCTTTAAAAAAAGCTTCTTCAGAATAGTTGATGAGATAATCTCCGCCATTACCATGCTCTGGAACCATAAAAATGAAAAAGCGCTGTTCCTGGGTAAATATATTTCGTTCCAAAAACTTTTCATATTCCTGAAATTGCTTCAGTTCATCTGCACAGATGCTGCTTCCATTCCAAAAGATTTTCTTTTTTTCTATACCACTTTTGATTAAACTGTCTGCAATGGATTCTGCCACCTGGCTATTCTCTACCGCAATTAATATATAGTCATATGATAATTCTTGAAGTGCTCCAGGCGGCAAAATTTGAATTCCATATAATTCATTTTTCTTTGAGTAATTCGAATCTACAATTGCTACCAGTTCACATCTTTTTGTCATCATAATATTTCGAACATACTTTTCCCCAACTTTGCCAGCGGCATAAATAACCACCTTAGAGCCAACCGGGATATTGTTATACGGGATAGAATAGATGTTTCTTATCACTTTTTTCATCATAATTGGCACCCTATTTTTGAGATTTTAAAATGTTTTGAGCCCATTCGAGGATTTTCATAACACGTATGCACTGCTCCGGTCCTGACATGGATTCCTTTCTTTTGACTATGCAGTCGGCAAAATGCTCCAAACTATTCAAAAGAGAATCTTCAAACGATATATGCGGCATAAAAACGTCTCCTACTCTGGTCTTAAACTCATAGTCGCCATATATTTCTCCCTGGACAACGTCAATACCACTGTCATATATTTTTAACTTATTTATTGCCAAATCATCAAATATCACCATCTTTTTTGTACCCCCAATAGTAGTAGTACGCACTTTAACTGGTGAAATCCAACTTGAGTTAATATTTACAAGTTTTTCTCCTGACTTCATGGTAAGATATGTAATATTCTCCTGCTTTCCACAGAACTTTGTCCCTACTATATCCAAATATTCCGGCTCAAATCCTCCTAATAAATAATCAATCACTGCAATGTCATGCACTGCCAAATCAAGCATTGCATTAATATCTTTTCTAATCGGTCCCAGGTTAATCCGTGAAATATCAATATAAATAACATCTCCCAATTCACCATCATCAATCATCTTTTTTATATATCGAATCACCGGATTATATATCATTAAATGATCACAATGTAAAATAACCTTTTTTGCCTCAGCCAATTTCACCAACTGCTCTGCTAATGCAACATTTTTTGCCAAAGGTTTTTCTATAAAAACATCTTTTCCTGCTGCCATTGCATCCATAGCAATTTGAAAGCTGTATTCTGTCTGGGTACATATAGCCACCGCATCTACTTCATCCAGTTTTTCCAGATAATCATTTATTACCGAAACATTTGGCATTGTAGTTCTTGCCATCTCACATTTTTTTAAATCTGTCTCAACAAGATATTCAAGTTTAAATTTAGATGATAGTATAAGTTTCTTTGCTACATTATTGCCCCAGTAGCCATATCCAATCTGCATAATTCTTATCATTTTTATGCTCTCCCCGGATAAAGCTTTCCTAAATATCCATTTTCTACATAGTCAATGCGCCAATGCTGACACTTTTTGCACATAGTTCCATCTGCAATTTCATTATTATTATGTGCTTCTCTTAGTTCCTCATATAATGGTGAATTCCACGCTTCTTCTATCGTCATTTTATTTAGATTTAAATCGTGCAGTCCCCCTCGCCAGTCATAACAGCATAAAGCAAGTTGTCCATCCCAATATACCAGCAAATCCGTAAATATTTTACGACATGGCTTTCTATCCGGAACTTCCTCTTCTAATAATTTCTGAATTTCTACATTGCGAAATCTCCCATTATCATCATGTTCATAATATACACGCACAATATCTACATACTTTTTCCAAAATTCTATAAACTTTTCCTGCCCTGGCATATAATCTTCAACTTCAATAGTTGAAACTTGCAATGTTGGTGCCTGTAATCCTTTTTTCTTTCTTTCCTCACATTTTTTACTTAAATAAATTACATTATCACGACTGACATCCAGGTTTCCACATAATCTGGATTTTCTATAAATTTCCGGATCCAGTGTATCCAGTGAAAAAGATATAAAATCAATTCCAGTTTCTAACAACTTATCGGCCATATCTTTAGTCATTTCAAACGCATTGGTTGCATATTGAATTGGACCAATTCCCCTTTTTTTAGCATATTCTACACATTCTATAAATTGAGGATGTAATAAAGATTCTCCCCTAAAAAATACGACTAATTTAACTGGTAAATGTTTTGCTGCTTCATCTACAATTTTTTTATACAATTCCATAGACATGTATCCTATTTTCATGTCCACTGACTGCCTTGGACAAAAAGTGCATGAAACATTGCACCTATTTGTCAATTCTACTGTTATTCTGTCAGGGAATTCTAATTTTTTCATTTCAATCTATCCTCCTTACTTTTATTACAACACTTTCATGCTCCACAATTTGTCCACTTTAAGTAAACTCCTTCAAATTATATACTTTATTACACTTATAACATTGTCCATTATCATCCAGCTTAAATCCACATCTACATACCCAGCCTATTTGCTGTGCTGGATTCCCCACTACTAAAGCATGACTTTTTACATTTTTTGTTACAACGCTTCCCGCTCCGACCATTGCATATCCACCAATTGTAACACCACACCTAACAGTTGCATTAGCTCCAATAGAAGCACCTTTTTTTACTAATGTTTTGGAAATTTGCCATTTTTCATTAAAAGATCTTGGATACATATCGTTGGTAAAAGTCATTGATGGGCCTAAAAAAACATCATCTTCCAATATCACGCCATGATAAATATTAACATTATTTTGTATTTTCACACGATTTCCAATAGTAACATTTTCATCTACATATACATTTTTGCTTATAATACATTGTTCTCCAATTTTAGCGCCCTCACGCACCTGCGCCTGATTCCATATTTTGGAGCCACTGCCAATTTCCGCTCCCTGATCTACCTCTGCAGTTTTGTGTATAAACACATTTTCCATAATTACTTTTCCTCATAAAATTTGTTTGTCACATCAACTACATAGCGAACCTGTTCATCTGTCATTTCCGGAAAAATAGGAAGACATACAGATTGTAGCGATAATTCCTCTGCTACCGGTAAATGCGCATTGGGGTTTCCACAATTTGAAGAGTTAAAAGCTTTTTGCTTATGTAATGGCACCGGATAAAACGTACCATTCCCTACGCCATTTTGCGTTAAGTAACTGCACAATTCCTGCTTATATTTTGACCGGACAACAAACTGGTGCCAGCATGATTTCATATCTGCTGAGTACACTGGTTTTCGTAATTTATCAGTCAAACCTTCAAAATACATTGATGCAATTTCCGCCCGTCTGCTATTATAGTGATCTAAATGCTTTAGCTTCACAGATAAAACAGCTGCCTGTAAGGCACCCAGCCTTGAGTTATATCCAATAAGATAATTGTAATACCTGTACGGATTATACAAACCCGAAACAGCTTCATTAACACTTAATTCCTCGTTCCCTAAACCTAAGAGACTAAATGCCTCTGCTCCATTTTGTCCTGCGCCATGATCTTTATATGCCCGAATAATCTTTGCCAGCTCATCATCATTAGTTGTTACCATTCCTCCATCTCCCGCACCTCCAAGGTTCTTGGTTGGGTAAAATGAAAAACAGCCAACGTCGCCCAACGTACCTGCTTTTTGGGCTTTGTATTCACTCCCAATCGCCTGCGCATCATCTTCAATTACCTTTAGCCCATATCTTTTTGCTATGTCCATAATACTGTCCATGTCACACATGGCCCCAAAAATATGAACTGGTAAAATAGCTTTTGTTTTGCTCGTAATTGCCTGTTCTATCTCTTTTGGATCAATGGTATAATCATCCTCTTTAATATCAACAAAAACAGGAATTGCTCCTATTGAAGCAATAGCTTCGGCTGTTGCAAAAAAAGTAAACGGTGTTGTTATGACTTCATCTCCAGGCTGCACATCACATGCTTTTAGTGCAAGTACAAGTGCATCCGTTCCATTTGAACATGTCGCAACATGCCTGACAGATAAATATTCCTCCATTTGTTTTTCAAAATTTCGAACATACGTACCCTCAACATAAGAACAGCTCTCCATCACTTCCAAAATCAGAGGTTCTACTTCACCTTTAATTTTTTTATATTGCATTTTCAAATCAAGAAACGGAACTTCCATCATATCCTCCTTTTATTGAAAGTTCATAATTGTTTAATAATGAACTCTCCATCTTCCCAATAGGAACCCCCAAATGTACCTGTTTTTATAACTTCAATTGCCTTAATAATATGCCTGGCTTGTCTAATTGGTGTATGTTTTTCAAATACCATCTTTCTTCCATTATCTGCTATGTACTGCATCTCTTTAGGATTCTTAAACAAGTAATCACAAATTTCCAAAACATTGTCTGAGGTAACCGTAACCATATTTTCCCAATCTTTAAATCCATAGTTCTTAAGAGGTTTAATGTTCTGGCATAGCAATAAAGCTCCTCTGGCTGGTATTTCTGCATACTTTCTTACCAACTGATTTGCACAACCGCCACAAGCATACCCGATTTTAGATTTCCTTAATGCAACATTATAATTTTCCCGCCACATAACAATAGATTCTCTTGTCATCTTTGAATCTATATATGGACAAGGACTCTCTAATTTTTCATCAAGCAATTTATCTTCTTCGTGCCAATATATATTTTGAGAAATACGTGATACTGACATGCGATATGCAAAATCCCTTTCATAATACTGGTCATACACCTTGTAACCAGACGTTTCCATTATTTTTGTAATTTTAGCCCTTTCCGGATAATAAAAAGCATCTAAATTACCTGGTATCGTCATATCGTACATTCTATCCTTAAGGGAATTTGAAAAGTATTCTTTCGGGCTGACAGTGCTCTCTGACATTGATATTATTTTAGCTTTATTTTTTTGACAAAAACAATAATATCGATTTGAACCCCCCCTTTTTCTCATTTCTTCGTCTATAATTAGCGGGGAGAAATACTCACTCCCACTTCCCCAAAAATAGAACCCACAGGACAACAAATCATTAATACAATTTTCCCAAATCTCTGTAAATGTATATGTATCAAATTGATACAATAACAATTTTACAGCTTCAATCTGCTTTGCATCATTAACGATATTATCTACCCACCTTATAGACTGGTAAATACTATAGTCAGACATAAAATATCTATGCCAGTGAAACGCCAATCGTATATCCAGATATTCCTGCTGCAGCATTGCCAAGGAAAAATCTAAAACCAAAATATCATACCCACCATTTTCTTTCCAAAAAGAACTTAAACCTTCCTCCAGCTTTTCCTGTGAAACATAACCGGGGCCAAAAAAATCCACTTGAGCAACCTCTAAGAATGCCTGTACATTATTAATACGCATATCATTCGAGTGTTCATGGTTTGTAGTAATAAATAACATTTTATTCATCTAACATTACCTTTGCATTTCCCAAAATGACTTCTGTATTGTCCTGATTTACAATAACTGTTTCTAAAAATAAAATCTTTCCTTCAATCTTCATTACCTTCACAGTAGCAGTAACCATATCCCCTATATATACAGGCTTAACAAATTTTAAACTCTGTTCTAAATAAATCGCTCCCTCCCCCGGCAACTGCATTCCTATAACAGCTGATATCAAAGATGCAACTAAAATCCCATGACAGATTTTTTTTCCAAACCTTGTTTTTTTTGCTGCTTCTGAATTAATATGTATTGGATTAAAATCACCAGAAATCTCAGAAAATTCATAAACATCTTCTTCTGAAATAACCTTTGACAATCGTGCTGAATCGCCAATTTTTATATTCTTAATCATTTCTGTCCCTCAAAGTTTTTGCCGGAATTCCAGCAACTACTTTTCCTTTAGATACATCTTTTGTAACAACAGCACCGATACCTGTAAATGCATTATTTTCAATACAAACACCATCAATCACCAGTGTTCCAGGCGCCAACCATACATTTTCTTCAATAATAGTGCTCCCAGAAATCACTACACCTGCTGCAAGCATTGTTCTTTTTCCTATGTGATCATTATGAGCAATATGGCATAAATTATCTGTTTTTACATAATCCTCAATGACCGTATCTGCCAAACACCCACGCGAAATTGTATTATTGGCTCCTATTGTTACATGACTTCCAATTACTACCCCACCCAAATGAGGAATGGCAATAGGATTGCCTTCTTCGTCTTTGTAATATCCAAAGCCAACTGCACCTATTACTGTCCCCGATTCTATTTTTGTAAAATCACCTATTACTACCTTGCCTTGTATCGAGACATTATGAAGAATCTCAACATTATTTCCTAATATAACTTCAGGTCCCACATAACTATGATGGCCTACATATAAATTCTGACCTATCATCTTAGTTTCCACTACTGCTGTCGCTTCTATAACTTTTTCTCTGTTTTCCTGATCCATATGTCCAAAAAATTTAGATACTATCCTAAAATAAGTCCGGCGCACATTTTCTACATAAACAATTGAAAATGCTGCATTATCAATAGCATCCCCCTTCTCTGCTACTAAAACCAGACCTTCTATCTTGTTCAATTCATTAATATCCACTTTTTCCAAACTGCCAGCCCATGTTATGGAATTTGCTTTCAAACTATTCAAAGCGCAAAATGAATTAAAAACTATTTCCATTTTCCCATAATAATCATACGGAATATTAGATTCCTCCAAAAAATGCAGTACATCAATAATTTTTATCATACATTTTTTCCTTCGTCACATTCACCCTATTGCATTTCACAAGATCACTTTTATAAATTTCCAGGCTTTTTTCCATTCGCCCCTTTGCACAACGCTCTACCCTTTCATATGGATACATGCTGCGCTCCTGCCACCATACTGGATGCGTCAGCACTTGTAATTTAGACGAATTATCCAAACTCATTAATACATTTTCCAAACGCTGAAATCGCCAATATCCATTAGAATCAGAACAATACATCAGATTGTTTCTCACATTATCGCCATACACATTAAATAATCCTCCAAGCTCCTCATATGGAAGTAAGTGCCAGCTCCCTCCCACATCTGGATTGTGAAATGACATATGTGATATTTCAACATCCAATATTGACTCTAACATATTTTTCTCGAATAATATCTTTTGCTCTAAGCCACAAATATCCTCTATATTTAAATTGTAAAAAGAAGGTTCAAAATGCAAACCTATAATTGCACTTTCAGATATAGTTTTTAACATTTTAACAATCTCTTTTTCTAAAACGCTATAAAATGAACTGTGCATATAAACAAAATAATATGCTTTTATCCCCAATTCCTTCTCTATTTGACACAATGCCAATGCGCGATTTACTGAAATGTCTATATCATGGCGCCATACAACTCCATTCGTTTTTATGCATTCTTTATATGAAACAAAATGACTTTTCTCCTGAACAGTTTGCAATAATCTTTTATAATTATCTTCTGTAAAATCTTCTATATAATAATTCATCACATCAATGCCTCACATCACATATCAGCTTTTATAAAATAATAGTATTCTCAACATCAAAAAGCGGTATTATTAACCATTGATTTTCTGAAATCAATTCTTCCCGATTTTTTTTCAAATCGCCCCTATAGTTTTCGCTGCAAAAAATATATTTGTCTGTTTCTCTTATACCATTTATTTCTACATTTCCACCTGATAATACTGTAATATCCCAATTTAACATTTCAAAAAACTCTTTTATCAGTTCGAAGTTTTCATTACTTCCAATAACAATCACTCTTTCAACATTTGCATATTCTTCCTCCCGAAAAGTCTCCATTAACAACTCAAGCTTTACCTGTCGAACCGCATTTTTTCTGAATATTTTTCTCTTTATATAATCATCATAAATTAATGAAAGCGGCAGCAATTTATGATCTTCTGCATTATAAATAAATAATTTAGATTTATTTACATTTTTGTGTAACAACATATCTAT
>VSNT01000339.1 GCA_009774465.1 Lachnospiraceae bacterium | reverse complement strand
CTATATAGCAGCAATGCCGGATTCCGTACAGGAAGAAATCAGGCAGAAAGTAATGGCAGCGCTGGCAGAGCATGGCGAATGTACCCCTGAAAATGTTGACCGTGCCATGAGTTCCAAAATCTATGACTTAGAGGATCTGATTGACATTCGTGAGTACGTCGAGCGGATGGAAGCGGAACAGAAAAAGAAGGCGGAGCAGAAAAGGAGGGGTAGCAGATGATAGCAGCAGGAATTATAGCAGCAGTCGTGTTTGTACTTGCACTTTCAAGATCAGCAGGGCTGGCAGACAGAAAAATGGAGGAGATATACAGGCTATCCGCCGCAGGAGAGGCGGGTGGCATGAATGGGAATTAACGTAAGATGGCAGGAGGCTCCAAAACAAAGCGGAATTATAACAGCGCAGGTAAATTTGGAAAAAGACCTAAGAAGCTGTATGCACTGCAAATTCTTTTACGGAAATAACAGCCAGTGTCTCGCCAGAAAGTGTGTCAGGGAAGAAAGCAAGCCTGAAACCGCAGAAACGGTCAAAGAAAGCCAATGCTTCGGATGTCCGTACAGACAGTCAGAAAAATACTGTTTTCCCTGTATGAAAAAAATATTGACGGGGTGATGATGAATGAATAAATACGAAAAAGATATTTTGCGGTTATTGGAGACTCATGCAAAGATAGATAAGAGGGATCTTATCAGGAATGTCAACAAGGCAGTCAAATACGGGGGAATACCCCGGTGCGGCAAAAATATGTGGATAAGCAGTGTTACAGGTTATCCGATTGGAACGGTTCAGGGATGGTTCACTACTGCAAAATGCCGTGCGCTCAATAAAATACCCCTGAACGCCATATGTAAGATAGCGATAGCACTGGAAATGTCAGTCTGGGATTTTTGGGAGACAAGAGAAAAAGAACACAGACCGGATGAAATTAAGATTGACAGGAGAAGCAGCATGTACTGGTTTATCAGGCGGAGAGAAGCTCAGGACATATGGGACAGCAGCTACGCACAGGAAAAAGGAACATGGAGCGAACAGGATAAGGCAGTAAAACGTGAATTTATGGACAGGCTGTATCTTGAAAGACTGGAATTGTATGAGAGAGGTTATCAGAATGAAAAAAGTATGGAGGAAGAACAGAATGGAAAAACATATTGAAGTAATCGGGATCGACCACGGCTGGTCGAACATGAAAACAGCAACACAGATTTTTACGACAGGCGTAAAGGAGATTACAACGGAACCCGCATTTTATGACGATGTGGTGGAACTGGACGGAAAATATTACAAGGTAGGCGGCAAACGCCTTGAGGTCAGGGACACGAAAGTTGAAAATGACAACTTCTATCTGCTTACCCTTGCGGCAGTCGCAAAGGAACTGAACAGGCGGGGAATGAGAAATGCAGATGTCCTTTTATCGGTAGGGCTTCCCCTGACAAGGTTCGGTGCGGAGAAGCAGGACTTCATTGATTACCTGTCGAAGAAGAAAGAGGTCGCTTTCCGGTTTGAGAAAGAGAGGTATGCGGCAAGGATAGCAAGGGTGTCCGTGTTCCCACAATGCTATGCGGCGGTTGCAGAACAGTTGAAAATGCTGCCGGGGCGTGTGGTGGTGGTGGATATAGGGAGCTGGACCATTGACATCATGCCGATAGAGAACGGCAAGCCAAATGAAGCGGAATGTATCACAAGCCAGCAGGGACTTATCCGCTGCATGAGAATAATCAATGAGGAATGTAACAGGCAGATCGGGCAGGAGCTTGAGGAAAATGTGATACAGCAGGTCATGGCTACCGGGGAGGCGGCACTGCCGGATAAGTACATGAACATTGTAAAGGACTGCCTGCGTGATTTTGCACAGAAAGTCTACAATACCCTGAAAGAACACGGTTACAACCTTGATGTGATACCGATTGTGTTCGTGGGAGGCGGGGCGGCAGTCATGAGGCTGTTCGGTTCACAAGCCAGCGGGAATTTCCAGTACATTGAGGACATCAAGGCAAATGCAAAGGGGTATGAACAGCTTGGCAGGATTTTCCTTGCAAAGCACCGTAACCAGATAGGATAGGAGTGGGACATATGGCAAAATCAAATATCTGTTACCATAATGTCCGGCTCAACCTTGATAATGAACAGCATTGCAGGATACACAAGGTTCTGGCGGAGCTGAATACAGAAATACACAAATCTGTCAACCAGTTCATCGTCGATGCGGTAGATTACTATATCCGCAGCCTGAATGATGAAAGCCTTGTGAAAGGGGCAGGGGAACCGAAGAAAGATGCCGGATACATTACAAGGGAAGATTTGGACGGTATACGGTCAGAGTTGAAAAATGAAGTCAAGAATGAAATTATCATGCTGCTCGGCGCTGCCCTCGGAGGCGGGGCGGCAAGGGTGGCGGAGGGCAGCATGGGAAGGATGGTCATGGAAAACGTGGCGAAGGAAACAGCAGACGATAATACAGAGGAACCCGAAGATCCAACCATGATGGAACTGGTTGACAACTGGGGATAGGAGGAATGTTTTATGGCAGGAATGGTTTTAAGAAAGACCGGGGTGGTACTGCTTACCATATTGAAGTGGGTATTACAGGCGGTGCTTGTGGCATTGAAACTGGTGCTTGGGATAGCAAAACTGTTCCTGCTGCTGCTTTCCCTTGTTATGAGGATTGTGCTGACCATGATAGGCGTCTCGGTTGGCAGACGATGAAAGGAGTAAAAATGGATAAGAAAACCTTTGAGGAATCTTTAATCAGATTGTTCCCTGAATGCGGCAGGGAAGCCGTGAAACACTGGACTGCCTTTGCAGACGAATGTATCAAAATGGAGCAGTCCCCCGATTTCTCTGCGGTAGCTGACAAAGAGGCTACCGCAGAGAGATGGCTGGATGCGATTTATAAGGGGATATGCAGGGTAAGGCAGGAATATGGGGAAAAGCCTGCGGAACTGGTCTGCGGAATGTCCGTCAAACACTGCCTTTATCCGTGGGAAATGATGGAAGCAGCCAAATTCCTGAAAAGTGGCGGGGATGTAGATGGTGTAGTCCTGCAAAGTGTGGAAGGGCTGCTGGATGAATGTGGTGCCGGGGGAGAAGCAGATACCCCCGAAGAAAGGGCGGGGACAGAAAAGGAGGTGGGAGACATGTGGATGCTGAAATTCTACAAGGCATATGCAAAGAACAAGAGGCTGAAAAGAATGCTCGCATACTGGGGCAGGATGAAATAGCTTCATAGGAGGAAACAATGCACAGAATACGGGACAGACCTGAACAGATATGTGTCCCGTGTAATCTCCCATAAGGGACAGGACAGAGGTACACGGACACAGCCTGCATTTCCCTTATGGGGAAAGGACAGGTGATTCATATGAAAAAGAGATTATTCCTGATTTTATCCGTAACTGTCCTGCTTGCTGCCGGATGCGGCAATACGGACAATGCAGCGCCTGATATGGAGCCGGAAGCGGCTGAAACAGCAGTGGACGCTGCGGAACCGGATATGACGGAGCATAAAGAAGCCGCTGCTGCGGAGCAGGCAGAAAACGGGGATGCCGAAAAGAAGCAGACCGAAAAGAAAACGGCGGAAGAGATAGGGCAGGAAGAGGGGGATAAGGAAGCAGGGGAAACGCCGGAACCCAAGACTGCAAGACAGCCAGGGCAGAAAGAGGAACCGGAGCCTGCACAGGGCAGTACAGATGTGCCAAAGCCGGAAGAAATAAAGCCGGAAGAGACAAAGCCGGAAGTGATGGAACCGGAAGAAACAAAGCAGCAGGAACAGACATTGACCACTGTATCATATGATCCCATTTCCGTATGCAGACAGGCAGTTGCAAAGTGTCAGGCGGGCGGGATGACAACCACCACGGACAACCTTGCAAGCCTGCTGGCAGAGGGGAAGATAACGCAGGAAGAATACAATTCCTATTATCCGTATGACGGACTGGGCTATTACAGCGTTTTTGTGGAGACAGACCTGAATGAAGCATCAACCACGTCCGGCAGGAAACTTGGAAGCGAGGACGGCATTGCAGATTACATTGCAGGAATGATGATGCTGGAAACGGAGCCTGTATTTTACATTGAATATACAGGGGTGTGCAGCCTTAGCGGGACAGAATTTTATGAGTTCCGCTGTTACAGATAGGAACATGCCAATGCCGGATTATGCAGGATTGTGCCGAAATATGCCTTAAACTTGACAACAGGCAGTACCGGAAGGTACACTTGGTATTGGCGGAGCTGAATACAGAATTATAAAATCCGTAAACCAGTTCAGCAGGGATTGCGGTAGAGGATGGGGGAAATGTCTATGGTGGGAATGGTTTTGAGAAAGACGGCGACGGTCCTGCTGACCATATTAAAATGGATACTGCAGGCGGTGCTGATGCTCCTGAAACTGGTACTTGGGATAGCAAAACTGTTCCTGTTGCTGCTTGCACTGGTTGCAAGGGTGGTACTCACAATGGTCGGAGTAATGGCAGGCAGACGGTAAGGGGGACAGCCCACACCGATATGTGACCTGTAAGACAGAAATACAAATGAAAAATGCCGTTTTCCCTTTATCCGTCTGTCAGAACAGAGATATACGGGTTCCGCCGGGATATAAAGGGAAACGGACAGAAACTAAAATCCAAACAAAATAACAGTAAACGGAAAATGACAAGCCATTTCACATGACTTGTTATTTTTTGCCCTATTTTAAGGAGGAAATCTGAATGAAACAGAAAATGAAAAGATTTGCGGCAGGATTTTTAGCCCTGCTCACGGTCTTTACAACGCTGTTTGGCAATGGGACGACTGCATTTGCAGCAAGTTCCAGCGCAAACATCTCGTTCTGGTATGCGTCAACAAGGGCGTCCGGCGAGGTAAGCGAGTTAAAGGCAGGCTATGACCACGGAAAAATCCTGTATGCCATTCTGGACGGCAATGCCGCCTACTGCATGAACTTCGGGCTGGCGGCAGATGGCGGGCAGCTTATGAACAGCTACCCCAATTCAAGCACTTCCATGACGGCACAGCAGGAAAAACTTTTAAGCTACTGCCTGTATTTCGGCTTTAACAGCAACAGCGCAACACCGCCGTCAAATGACCAGTGTGACCAGTTCATAGCGACGCAGGCAATGGTGTGGGTGATCGTGGGGAACCTGTTCGGCACAGGCAGCGGCGATTCGGCAGCAAGGAAGCTGTGCGACACAGCGCCGAACCCGTCAGCGTCTTATGATTATTATGTGGGGCTGAAAGACAACATCAATAAGTCATATAATGCCACAAGACCGAGTTTTGCAAGCAGGACACAGAGCGGAGCTGAAACGTATGAGCTGAAATGGAATGAGGGAAACCAGCGTTTTGAGAAAACCCTTACTGACAGCAACGGTGTACTTGGCAGCTTTGACATTTCGCTGAGCGGGTACAAGGTGGAAAAGGATGGGAACAGCGTCACCATTTCCAGTAAGGAAGTGAACACGGCGGCAACGATGGCAACCATGAACTCCACGGCGGGGGAAGTGGAGACTACTTCAAGCTGTGTGTTCTGGCTTACGGAAAAAGCAAACTATCAGGAGTTTGTATCGGAAAGACCAAGCGCCGATCCTGTCCATGCCTATTTCAAGGTAAAGACGGAAAACATCGGCTATGGGGAGATCGTAAAAACCGATGAGTCCAGCGGGGTAAAGCTGGCAGGAGCCGTATATGGGATTTATTCTGACAGCGGGTGTACCAATAAGGTAGATACCATGACGACAGACGGGAACGGTTATGCAAAATCCGGTGCGCTTGTGGCAGGAACCTACTATGTAAAAGAGATTACCGCCCCGAAAGGATATGTACTGAGCGGCAAAGTCCACACACTGACCGTAAAGGCAGGGCAGACAACCGGGATCAGCGCAACAGACAAGGAGCAGCTTGGGGCAATCACCATTTATAAAGAGGGGGAAGTCCTGACCGGATGGAACGGCAGCAGCTTCACTTATGAGAAAAAGAAACTGCCGGGGGCTGTTTTCAGAGTGACAGCAGGCGCAGACATTTACAAGGCAGACGGCACAAAGGTCTACAGCAAGGGGGATGTGGTTGCTGAAAACCTTGTGGCAGGAAGCGACGGGCAGGTGGTTCTTACAGACCTTCATCTTGGAACCTATACCGTAACGGAGACAAAGAGCATTGACGGATATACCATCAATACAGAGCCGCATACAGTGAAGATTGAGTACAAGGATCAGACGGTGGAAGTGCAGTATGAGTCAACAACCGTCCTGAATACCAGACAGAAAGCGGAAGTTTCCGTTACAAAGAAGGATTCCGAGACAACAAACCCGCTGGACGGTGGACAGTATACGCTTTATGCGGGAAACGACATCAGAAATTATGCAGGAGAGGTCATTGCGACAAAAGGGACAGCATTACAGACCGTTACAACCGGGGAGGACGGCAGCGCCGCTTACACGGTAGACCTTCCGATTGCAAACAGCTACTATATTTCAGAGACACAGGCTCCTTACGCATA
>VSNT01000338.1 GCA_009774465.1 Lachnospiraceae bacterium | reverse complement strand
GCAGTAATGTGAAAAGTTTTGAGGTCGGCTTGCTTGTGCATCCGGCAGTCATGTTTATGAACTCCAACAAGTCAGAGAGCAATATCCGCCAGATCATTCAGCAGAACCGTCAGAAGTGCAGCTTGGCAGGCATAGCGTTGATGAATGAAACGATTGTCAACAAGGGACCGAACAGGGATATTGACCGTGATGCGGTAAATATGCTGATTAACCATCTGATTACCGGACAGTATGATACGGTTGTTGTGGAAAACATGGCTGATATAACAGCGGACGAGTCCGATCTGGAAGAATTTATGTATGATGCTGCCAACATTGGTGTCGGATTTTTTGAGCTTTCTACCATGCAGTACCATATGTACGATACAACAAAGTGTCCTGCCGACAGGGAAAGACCGATATGGGGCGGGGGTAAGGGCTGCTGATGAAGATAAGGAGAGGCGACATTCTGTATGCCGATTTGGGCGTACAGTATCAGGGAAGTACACAGGGCGGTATGCGCCCTGTGGTGGTGGTCAGTAACAACATGGCAAACAGGCACAGCACTGTCCTAACAGTAGTTCCGCTGTCTACCAAGATTTATAAGAAACGGAACCTGCCCACGCATGTATTCATATCGTCGTATAAGACGGAGGGACTGGATCAGCACAGCATCGCACTGTGCGAACAGGTAACGGCGCTGAACTTTGACCGTATCATAGAACACATGGGAAAGGTCGATGAAGAAACGCTCGGCAGGATTACGGAGGGCGTACAGGTGCAGGTAGGCGTGTTTGACAGATACAACAAATAAGGAAAAGGTGGTAAATATGTTCAAGGTAAGACATTTTGCAGCAGCAGGCTTGTTTTTGGCTTTATCGGTACTTGCCGTTTCAGGGATGGTTGTGTCCGCAAAGAGAAAGACATACGGACGTATGCGCTGGAACGACAACGATGACAGAAGAGGGTAAATTTAAGAAACAAGGTAAATCATTACAAAGCCGGGCAGATGTCCGGCTGT
Source organism: Lachnospiraceae bacterium (assembly GCA_009774465.1). GTDB lineage: Bacteria > Bacillota > Clostridia > Lachnospirales > Lachnospiraceae > Suilimivivens. Next base: position 1,645 of record VSNT01000338.1, on the reverse strand, counting down.
TTACATATTTGTCCGCTTTGGGACAGGGTATGTCATTCAGATAAATTGCTGGATGGAGGATTGCAGGACGAAAGGAGCATGTAGAGATGGGCTTTACAAAATTGGAACTGGTTCAGTTCTTTGACGGACTGACGGAGCTTGTCAGTGAGGAGAACAGGGGAAAAGCCAGAGTCCAGATACGGAAATTTTTACTTGAATTTGAAAAGAACTACCAGTATGAAGATGCAGTAATGCAGAGAAATGTGCCATACATTCCGCCTTACTACATACCCGCAATGCCGCAGGCTGTACAGGAGGAAATCAGGGAAAAGCTGGCTGCGAAACTGACAGGGCAGGGGGAAAATGCCACTGAACGGATAGAACAGTTCATGCGTTCACAGATCTATGACCTGAAAGGACTGATTGACATTAAGGAGTATGTGGCGTGGGTAGACAAAGAGATATACAGGAATTTCCAAAAGAGGCTTGAAGCAAGCAGGGAATAAGATGTTCATAAAACCTTTCATAGCCGGATCAGCGGTCCGGCATACATAGCTGCCCGGAAACATCAGGCAGTTTTTTTTATTGGGAGGTAATGCAATGACGGCAGAAGAATACAGAAAAATGCTTGATACAGACTTTTCGGATGTGGAGCTGGAAGAACTGACAGACATAAGCGGGATTCAGATAGACCGGAAACTGCCGCTGGAAGAAAGGAAACAGCAGTATCTTAAAAAGGTCGGCAATCCCTATCTGGTGCGTGTCGGCGGCATGAAAGTCAAGGTACGGTTTACAGGCAGCATATCTTTTAATGAGGCATTTGAAAATATGCTTTTATCCGTATAAAATTTTTTCAGAATCTGGTGGAAATAATCCGCAGGGTGTGCTACAATGATGTTAGGACTAAATTTCATTATTTCTAACTTGGGACTAAACAGGCACTCCCTTCGGGTTTTCTGACTTAGAAAATCAAAAGGAGTGGTAACATGAGTAACAAGATTAAGAAAATCTACCATGCAGCCATCTACGTTAGGTTATCTAAGGAAGATGGCGATGTTTCCAGTGCTGCAAAAGCGGAGAGCAACAGCATTTCAAACCAGAAAAATCTTATCCATGACTTCCTGAAGGACAAAGAAGATATTGAAGTAGTGTCGGAACGTGTTGACGACGGTTATTCAGGCTCTAATTTTGAGCGTCCTGCATTTAAGCTGATGCTTGAGGACATCAAAAAGGGCATTGTGGATTGTGTCATTGTGAAAGACCTTTCCCGTTTCGGGCGTGAATACATTGATTCCGGCAGGTACATTGAGCGGCTGTTCCCCGCACTGGGGGTTCGCTTTATTGCCATCAATGACAACTATGACAGTCTGAATGGGAAAGAGCAGGCGGATGAAATCATTATCCCTTTCAAAAACTTAATCAACGATGCGTACTGTCGTGATATTTCCGTAAAGATACGGAGCCATCTGGAAGTAAAGCGGAAAAATGGGGAATTTATCGGTTCTTTTGCCCCTTATGGGTATCAGAAAAGCGAAAATGACAGGAACAGCCTGATTATTGATCCGATTGCGGCAGGCATTGTAAAGGATATTTTCAGAATGAAGCTGCATGGACTCAGTCAGGATGCCATTGCAAACAGGCTGAATGACATGGGCATTCTTTCCCC
>VSNT01000337.1 GCA_009774465.1 Lachnospiraceae bacterium | reverse complement strand
GTTCCCGACAGAGGACATGAAGAAAGTCCAGAAGATGGCGAAAAAATACGGGCTTTTATATTCCGTTCTGCCCGACATCAACAAGAAGGACGGCATGAGCGAGATCATCTTCCACACGGAGGCAGTCCCACGGGTAAACATGATGATACAGAAACTGAAATCCGGCAGGATTGCCACGTTTGACGATTACCTGAAAAACGGGGACGAAAAGGAGATGGACAAGGTGCTGTCTTTCCTGAAAGAGCAGAAAAAGGGAAACGACAGCCTCCACACTGAGGAAGCGGCAAGGGTGGGAGAGGCTCTTGACGGGCTGATTGAAAAAGTCGGCAGCTATGCGATGGAGAAAAAGAGCATCAGTGTGGAGGAAGTAAAGGAAAATTTCAGCCTTGAAAACGAGCAGGCGGAAAAGGTAGTGGGGCAGCTTGAGCGGATCGGCGTCCTTTCCAAAGGGGAAGGCGGGCAGCACAGAGTCCTTATGGATAAGGAAATGTTTTTAAGCCGCATGAAAGGATACCGTGAGCTTGCGCAGCGTATGCAGGCAGTAGCCGCCGCACAGAACCCTGACCTTACGGACATTACCATTACAAAGAAACTGATAACGGAGGAAAACGACCATGCCGTAAAGACAAGGATACCGGGGACATGGGGCGAAAACGCACAATATGTCTGGATCAACAAGGACAAGGCAATGGAAATCCATGATGGAAAGACCATACTGACTTTTCTTGACCGTAACAAGGAGTACAAGATTTATTCGGCGGACAACCGTGTGGTCGCAACCATGAAGGGGAAAGACCTGTACGAAGGGCATTATGACAGGGTAAGTGCGGAAGTGCGGAAGCGGTATGCGGACATGGAGCAAAAGGCAAAGGAGCAGGAGCTTATGCGGAAGAAAAAGCCCGCACCGAAAAAAGCGCCCGCACCGAAAAAGAGGTAGCCGCCTATGGTACAGAACAAGAAAAAAGTATCCCTGTGGTTTATCGTACTGGGGGCAGTCCTTTGTGCCTATGCAGGGTATCTCCTGAACGGCGCATGGGAGCCGGGAATGGAAATGAACGCCTTTCTGGAGTCCTTCAACCGTGTGTGCGCCGAACCATTTGCAAATTATTATAACCAGACAACCATGAAAGCGGTAGTGATAGCCTTAATCGTCTATGCTACCGCCCTTTTAATGTATATCACAAGCCAGCGGAACTTCATGCCGGGGAAGGAATTTGGAACGGCAAGGTTTGAATCACCCAAAATGGCAAACAAGATACTTGCGGACAAGGACGAAAATTTCAACCGCATTTTGAGCCAGAACGTGAAAATGTCGCTGAATTTCCGGCGGCTGAAACTCAATGGGAACATTCTGATATGCGGCGGTTCCGGCGCAGGAAAGACCTTTTATGAGGTAAAGCCGAACCTGATGCAGATGCCGCATAACTGTTCCTTTATCTGTACCGATCCAAAAGGGGAAATCCTCAGAAGCTGCGGGGAGATGTTAAGGAACAACGGATACAGCGTAAAGGTCATAAACCTGCTGGAAATGGAAAAGTCGGACTGCTACAATCCCTTTTCCTATATCCGTGAGGAAACGGACGTGGTAAAGCTCATCACGAACCTTATCAGCAACACCACGCCAAAGGGCGCAACGCCCTCCGATCCCTTCTGGGAAAAGGCGGAGGGGCTGTTCTTACAGGCAATCTTCTATTATGTGTGGCTGGAAGAGCCGCCCGCAAGGAGGAACTTTGAGACAGTCTTGCAGCTTTTAGGGGAGGCGGAAGTGACGGAACAGAACAAGCCTTCCAGACTGGACGTGCGCATGAAATTCCTTGAGGAAACATCAAAGCTCGGCTCGGCGCACCCTGCGGTGAAACAGTACAACAAGTGTATGCGTGGTGCGGGCGATACCGTCCGTTCCATCATCATCAGCGCAAACTCCCGGCTTGCCTTTCTTGAAAACAAGCAGGTGTTAAGGCTTTTGTCAAGGGACGACCTGGACCTTGCGGAACTTGGCATTGGCGTGAATGGGGATGGGGAGACGAAAACGGCGCTGTTCTGCGTCATACCGGATTCTGACAAGTCCTACAATTTCATCATCGGAATGCTTTACACGCAGATTTTTCAGGAGCTTTACTATCAGGCGGACTTCAACTGCGGCGGGCGGCTCCCGATCCATGTGACCTTCATGCTTGATGAATTTGCGAATGTCGCACTGCCGGATGATTACTGTTCCCTTTTATCAACCATGCGGTCGAGGGAAATTTCCAGTATCATCATTATCCAGAATTTCGCCCAGTTAAAGGCGCTTTTCAAGGACACATGGGAAACCATTCCGGGCAACTGTGTGCGCCCATAAGTCACCAGCGCATTATAAATTTTGGTGACGTGGTTTTTATGGAATACCGCCTTTAGCAAGCGGTAGGTAGAAGTATCAAGTGATGAAAAATCACAGCCTATTATCCTGCAACTTATCCGAGAGGGGAAACCCGAAGGGGAGTGCAGCATGTTGTTGTTCCAACAGGAACATGGGGGAAGTGGGGCTAATCCTAAGCTCCATAAACCCAAGGATAAAAATCAGTGCATGAGGAATAAAGCTAAACTGCTTAAATGACAGTCAGAGTTGGGGAATCCCGTCCCTGCATACGAAAAGGGTTGAAACGTATGCCTTCTGTGTTGCTCACATTTCGCAGTTATGGGAGCAAGCGATACTCACAGAATGACAACCGCAAGACAGCGGGTAAATGGCGAACGTCGAATCCGACAGCATTGAAAGCTAATTCTATAATTACTAAATGGGGATGCCCTAAACCCGGTAACGGGCATGGGTACACAGCACCCATAGTAGTCTGGGAACCCTGGAATGACAGGGAAAGCCGTAAAAACGGATGCAGGTAATTCTGCTTACACGGCGAAGGGGTGCAGTTTACTGTTAATACTAAAATGAAGGAAGGTGCGTGAGGCATTGAGAAATCCAACTGAAGTATTAAAAAGTTTGACGGAAAAGTCAAAGGATGAAACTTATAGGTTCCAAAGGTTATATAGGAACTTATACAATCCGGAGTTTTATTGGCTGGCGTATAAAAACATATACGCAAATGACGGCAGTATGGCTGCCGGGGCTGATGGGACGACGATTGATGGCATGGGTAATGAAAGGATTGAGGGGATAATCATGTCCCTAAGAGACCGCAGTTACCAACCAAAACCTGCAAGACGGGAATATATTGCAAAGAAAAACAGCAGTAAAAAGCGTCCTCTGGGCATCCAGTCCGGGAACGATAAACTCGTGCAGGAAATTGTTAAGATGATTTTAGAGAGTATTTATGAGCCGGTATTTAGCGATAAGTCACACGGTTTCAGACCAAACAGAAGCTGTCAGACGGCACTGATGCAGATACAGAAAACCTTTACGGGTACAAACTGGTTTGTGGAAGGGGATATCCATGCCTGCTTTGACAGTTTTGACCACCAAATAGTCATTAAACTGCTGAGAAAGCGGATTGATGATGAAGCCTTCATCCAGTTAATCTGGAAATTCCTAAAAGCAGGATACATGGAGCAATGGACTTTTGGAAGGACTTACAGCGGTGTGCCGCAGGGGTCCGGCGTCAGTCCAGTGCTGTGCAATGTATATCTGAACGAACTGGACAGATACATGAAAAAGTATGCAATGGAGTTCAATACAAAAGCGCAGAAAAAGCGATTTGCCACGGCATACAGAAGAAGTGTGGACAGGACGTACAAATATAGGAAAAAGGGCAAAGAAATCTGGGAGACATTAACGCCGGAAGAAAGGAAAATCAGAAGCAGGACGCTGAAAAAACTGGAAAGGGAGGAAAAGAGCATCACCCCGACAATACCAAAAGATGCAGATTATAAGCGCATCCAATATACGCGGTACGCGGATGATTTTCTGATAGGGGTAATAGGCAGCAAACAAGATGCAGAAAAGGTGAAACAGGATGTAAAAACTTTCCTATGGGAAACCTTGAAGCTGGAAATGTCGGATGCCAAAACCAAAGTCACCCATACAGGAGACCGTGCCAGATTCCTCGGATATGACATCACAGTATCCAGAAGCCAGAACCTAAAGAAAAAGGCGGATGGGCGGGTACAGAGATGCCAGACGGGAGTAGTAAAACTCTTAGTCCCCAGAGAAAAATGGGTAGGCAAGCTGATAGAGTACCGTGCAATGAAAATCAAAATCAACGAAAACGGCAAAGAGAGATTTGTAGCCCTGCACAGGGGCAAACTGGTGAACCAGAGAGACATTGAGATATTGGCAAGGTATAACGCAGAAGTGCGTGGGCTGTACAATTATTATTCCATAGCGAATGACTCCTTTAAAATAGGGAGGTTCGCAAATGTAATGAAATACAGTATGTACAAAACTTTCGCCTGCAAATATAAGACGAACGTCCATGAGATTAAGCGCCGGTACTTTGTGAATGACTTATTTACAGTCGCCTATGACACGAAAAGCGGCAGGAAAACCACTACCTTCTACAAAGATGGGTTTAAACGGAAGGAAAAAGCCACGAAGTTTGATAATGTAAGCGAACTTCCGCAGTTTTCAAAATACGCTAAGACCAATACACTGAAACAGAGGGTGGAAAGGCATACCTGTGAACTGTGCCATAAGGATTGCAGGAATCTGGAAATACATCAGGTAAAGAAACTCAAAGATTTAAAGGGCGATGCGGAGTGGGTTCTCCTTATGCGCAAGAGGAGAAGAAAAACTCTCGTAGTATGCCCAGAATGCCATAGTTTAATTCATTCTTGAAATCCGCAAATATAGTAAGCGGAAAGCCGTATACATCGAGAGGTGTACGTACGGTTTGGGAGGGAGGGGATGCAAGTCCTTTTCAGAGGATAAGCTGAACCTTACCTCATGACACGTTTATCTATCTCGGCGGCAATGAGCAGAGTACGCACAAGTATGTCTCGGAACTGCTCGGAAAAGGCACGATTGACAAGAAATCAAGCGGCGAGACAAAGGGCAGGCAGGGAAGCTCCTCACGCAATTACGACGTGCTTGGCAGGGAGCTTTTCACACCGGACGAAGTGCGGAAGCTGGACAACAAGAAGTGCATTATCTTTATCCGTGGTTTTGATCCGATTATGGACAGCAAGTTTATCCCATTCGGACACCCGGCATTTGACCAGACCGCCGATGGGAAAGGGAAGCCGTATGTCCATGTCCCAAACAGCGGAGGGGGCGGACAGACGCTGCCATTCAAACTGCTGACGCCAAAGGCTCTCTCCTATTATGAGGAGCTGAAAAAGAAGGGCGAAAATGTCTATATCGACAAGATTGATTATAAGGATTTTGAACTTCTGACGGATGCGGGCATGAAGAAACGCTTCATCAGCATGGAGGAACAGGAGCAGAAGGAACAGCTTTACAGGGAACAGGACAATGAACTCATGTATGCACAGGAGGACGTGCCGGAACCGGAGACAGCCGGAACGGAACCGAAGCAGGCGGAAAAAGAGCCTGTACCGGAACCGGAGGCGGCAGGGCGCAGGATTGAGGGTGAGGACACCATCATGAACCGTATGGCGCAGTGGAAGTATTCCAAAGAGCAGAAAGACGAGCTGCATAAGATGATTGCGCTCGGTATGCCCACAAAGACCATACTGGCGGTATTCTACCCGGAAACAGATGTCATAAAGATGCGTGAGATCAGAAAGACATTCCAGACTGTGCGGCATTCGGCAGATTAGGGGCAGTCCCTTATGCAAAGGGGGTGGTTATTGCAGTAACGCATCGGGGAAAGCCCGACCTAACAGTATTCCGGGGGAAAACCCCGTTCTGATAGAGCAGTCAGTAACAGTATAAAACCAAAATGGAAAAGGAGATTATTTTTATGCGTAGAACAGAGATTATTTCAGGAACAATGGCAACAGAGACAATGGCAGCAGAGGCAATGGCAGGAAAGGGAGGATTATCAAAGGCAAAGAAGGCTGTGACGGCGTTCTGCGGTGCGGCATACCTTGCAGTGGGCGGACTGCCTATGACAGCGCTTGCGGCAGGCGGCGGAACGGGTGCAATCACACAGCCCCTCGATAACTTAAAGACGCTTGTGATTGCGGTCATTGGTGCGGTGGGCGTCATTATCCTTGCAAAGAACGTCATGGAGTTTGCACAGGCATACCAGCAGCAGGATTCCTCAACCATGAACTCGGCGCTCAAGGGTATTGTAGCCGGAGTTATGATGGCGGGCATTTCCACGGTTCTTTCTTTTCTCGGCTTCTAAGAAAAGTGTAAAAAGGTTTTCTAAGCCTGCAAAAAACGCAGGCTAAGAAAATCTAAAATTTCACACAGGAAGAACGCATAGGACATGCGTTCTTCCGTCTTGTCAATATTGGATGTAGAGAAAGAGGTGAGGATTAAGTGGATATTTTCAAGTTAGGGGAAAAGATACTTGACCTTCTGGAAATGGTATTCGGTTTCTGGAACAATCAGGTAAGCCTTGTATTCGCCCTGTTGGGGCAGTCCCCGGTAAATTTCAAGGGCGGAGGTCCGTGGGGACTGGTGGAAAGCGTGCAGCCGATTTTTGTGGCGGTGGGTTCCTCCCTTGTGGTGCTGTTCTTCGTCATAGGGTTCTGTTCGGAGAGCGTGGACGTGCGGGAGGAAATGCGGTTTGAAGTGATCCTGCGTATGCTGATACGTCTTGGCTTATCGGAATGGCTCGTGGCAAACAACGTAACCATAATGAAAGCGTTCTTCAATACAATCGGGAACCTTGTGAACGCACTGTCGGCGGGCAGTTATACCACGCTTACCATTGACAGCGCACAGGCGCAGGTCATAAAGGATCTGGGCTTTGGCGAGGGGCTTATCATGCTGATACTGGCGGCGCTTCTAAGCGTCATTGTCATTATCTGCGGTTTTTTTATGATATACACGGTGTATTTCCGGTTTTTAAAGATCATGGTCATCGTGCCGATTGGTTCCATTGCGTTTTCCACGCTGGCGGGCAACCGGAACGTGGCGAACACGGCAAGCACCTACGCCAAATATTTCTTATCCGTGGTGTTTGAGGCGGTCACGATGGCACTGGCAATCATGCTGTGCAATGCGTTCATCAGTGCAGGGCTTCCGGCTTTTACGGGCAGCTACTCAGACTGGGCAAAGACGCTCATTTACCTGTGTGAGATGACCTTTACGATTGCCCTTACCGTGGGGAGCGTGAAAGGGGCGCAGGCGCTTACCAGCAAGGCATTAGGATTATAAGGAGGGCTGTATGGAAATAAGACCATTGACAGGGGCAGAACAAAAGTATGCCTATGAACAGAGTATGCAGATAAGGATGCAGACAGGAAGCATTGGCGTCATGCATGGGGGATATAAGAGTGATAAAGAGTTCTATTCCAGATTCCATGACTTAAATGAACGATGGAAAACAGGGGAATTTGAGGAGGGACTGGAAAACCTCCTGAATATCCTGAGTTCTGACAGGGATGGGTTTATGCGGAATTTGGATACGATGCGGGAATATACAGCCTGCCATCCGCAGAACGCATTTCAGGGGAAGGAAGGAACGGAGTACGGTTTTCGTGCAGATACGGAAAAGTACGCCTATGTGATGCGCTGCAACCCTGCAAAAGAAAATGACAATGTTGAAATCCACTGTTATGTGAAGGAATGGCTGGACCACCATATCAGGGAGGCAGAGAAAGGCATACGGTTCATTAACAGCAGATACAGTGAACTTTTCCGCATTGCAGACGGCGAAAAAATAGAGGTTACAAATACCGTGGGCGGAAAATCAGAATATGTCTGCCGCTATATTGACGAATACCATACGGAAATCGGCAATAACCTGTACCATATCTGCCAGTTTGCAGAGATCATGGAACGGAACGGATCGGAATATGCACCAGTGGAGCCGGAAATAAAGCAGCCGGAGGAAAAAGAACAGGGGCAGGAAGAAAAAACGGAGGGGACGCTGGAACTGAAAACCCAGTTCGGGACTACGGAGAATGTAACGCTGACAGTCAACACCTATGTGGATAACAACAGCCTCTATGTAGGAATGACAACAGTGGAGGACGGGGTTCCGGAGCCTTACGGCGATGTGACGGTAAACCTGCTTTCTTCCGTACCTCCCTACTGTGCCTTTGTGGATACCAACAACATGCCGGAGCTTGAGGACTTCCTTGTGAAAAACGGGATTGCCGAGTTTACCGGGCTGATGCAGAAAAGCGGCTATTGCAGCTATCCCCTTTATCAGTTCAATGCGGAAAAGATGCGTGGACTCTGCCCGGACGGGATGGCGGCATATGAGCAGGAAAACGGACTGGACAAAAAGCCGGAGAAGAAGGAAAAGAGCAGATAGGGAATTTATGCAGGAGGTGTAAAGATGGTAATTGAAATCAACAAGGATATAGACCGCTATAAGGAATCGGTTGTCATGGGGCTGACGGCAAAGCAGCTTATCTTCTCCGTGGCGTCGGTTGCGGCGGGTGGCGGGATCGTGCTGCTTTTGTACCGCTATATTGGTCTTACCCCCAG
>VSNT01000336.1 GCA_009774465.1 Lachnospiraceae bacterium | reverse complement strand
ACCAATATATGATCGTATCCCTATGCTTATCATCTGTCAAAATTTCTTTTACTTTAGACCAAAGCATATCGATGTATGCTTCGTCCTTGGACTGCTCCATCAAATCTTCGATTCCTTGAACAATCATATTGATTAACAGGTGCTTTTGCCAATCGTCAGTGACAGTGGTATAAAATTTATAAAACTCAATATAGTCGTTTGTATAAGTATAATCACCAGCACACCATTCCCAATCCTGTTCATTTGGATATGGAAATCTTACATCACATTCTTCATTTAGTTTTTTATAAAAGTTATCCATAATCCTTATCTTTTTTTCGCTGCCTCACTTACATAAACTTTTGTTTTCGTTTGCTCAGCTCAATCAATCCTGGTTGGTTGAATTATTCCTGCTAAAGTATAGCACAAAGCCAACCAGCGTTCAACTTACCTGACTTTCCCTTTTCCTGCTTTTCTTCGTATACAAGAACATATCAACAATTTATTTTTATGTTAGTTTCACTTGAGGAACATATCTATTCGCATGATACCAAAAGTTATCTTATTCCTCTACATCCAATATTTTCATCAATTCGTCTTTTTGATTTTGAACACAGCTTTTAACCGTTTTCATGATTTCATCTTCGGATATGCCCGGCGGGAACATCTCTCTTGGCACCCCGTGACCAAACATCGTAGCATATTTTTGTTCCAATTCAAATTTCTTATCATCAAAGCCATTGATATCTTCATCAATTAATTGATGCATAAAATACAATATTTTGTCTTCCATAATAAGTCCTTTCCTGCGCAAGAAACTTTTGACATATTATCTTGTTTTCTAACATACTGTCCAACATTTCAAATGCTTAAGGAACAGTTTTGCAAAATCTCTTATCCATCCCTCAATAATCCATCAAAAAAGGTTCTGACTTTTCTACTTTATCGGCTTTTTGTAACTTCTGATATATACCAGAAAGTAAGCCGCTCAAATTCTTTATTGGTCATGTTCTGATGTTGTATAATAAAAATTGACATCCGGTTCTCAAGGATTTTGATATATAATCCATAAGAGAATAGGAGAGATTGATATGGCACAAAAAAGAATTACAAAATCATATAATCAAGAGTTTAAATCACAAGCAGTTAAGCTTGCCCAGGAAATAGGTGGTCACAAAGCAGCTACTGAATTAGGAATTCCATCAGGTACTCTTTATACTTGGATAAAAGCCTTCAAAGAGAGACGTTTGGCAGCAAAAGAAGCGGCACATACCCCCAATAATGCATTAACTCTTAACGAAGAGCTGATTGGACTAAGAAAACGTATCAGGGAACAGGATAAGGAAATCCGCCGTCTTAAAGAAGAAAATGAATTTCTAGAAGAAGCCAGTGCTTTTTTCGCAGTCAGCCGTCGGAAGCCAGCAAGAAACAAAGATTAATGTTTATTGCTATAAAAACGGAAGACGGCAGAAACAAAGGAAAAATTAATTTTTACTGCAATGTTTTAGATGTTACAAGACAAGGCTTTTATCATTATCTGAAAACGAAAGACCTCCCATGGAAATATCAGGCACTTGCGGATGCAATGATAGATATTTGTACCGGAGATGAGTGTAATGATACTTATGGAAGGATTCACATGCATCAGGCATTACAATTAAAACAACCAGATGGAGTAAAAATTCCGGGTGAACGTACAGTCTATCGTGTTATGGAAGAAATTGGCATCAGCCATATTTGATTGCTTTGATCTTTCTGTTCTTGGTCTGGCAATGGATACCAATATGAAAGCAACCTTATGTGAAAATACACTAGAAAACGCATACAAGGCATATCCAGACATCCGTGGAAGCATCCTGCATTCCGGCAGAGGGACACAATATACTAGCGGGCTCTATCATAAAGCAATAAAAAAATATGGCATTCAACAGAGTATGAATAGTGCGGGTGGTAGATGTCATGATAATGCACGCTGTGAGAGCATGTGGGCAAAGTTCAAAGAAGAATTATTATATGGTCGTTATGATACTTCGAAAATGAGAGTAGATGAAGTAAAAACACTTATCTGGAGATATTTTATTAGTTATTGGAACAATCGAAGAATCTGCTCTGCTAATGGTGGATTACCACCAGTGATTAAGAGGCAACAATACTATGCCTCTTTACAGGATGTAGCATAGCTCAAACATCCTTGAGAAAAAAGTGTAAAGAGATATTGACAATATCACAGCCTTACTTCCAGCC
>VSNT01000335.1 GCA_009774465.1 Lachnospiraceae bacterium | reverse complement strand
AGCTTATCCCATTCTTGTGAAAGGGGGCGCGGCATGGACGCTCTGCTGACCTATGATTCCGTAGAGATATCTTTTGGCGGAGCCGCCGTTGTGCGGGACATGAGCTTTTCCCTGCACCCCGGTGAGATTCTCGGGCTGGTAGGGGAGTCCGGCTCCGGCAAGTCCACCATCATCAAAGCCGCTATGGGCCTTTTGGGAAACAGCGGTCTGGTTACCAGGGGCGATATCTGGTTTGAGGGGAAAAATCTTCCTGACCTTCCGGAGAAGGAGATGCGCCGGATTCGCGGCAGCAAAATCGGCATGATCTTTCAGGACGCGGGCGCTTCCCTCTGTCCGATCCGGACCATCGGCGAACAGATATTTGAGAGCATGACCGCCCACCGGCAGATTACCAAAACAGAGGCCAAGGATGCCGCTCTGTCGCTGTTTGCCAAGCTGCGTTTCAAGGACGGAGAACGCATTTGGAACAGCTACTCCTTTGAGCTGTCCGGCGGAATGAACCAGCGGGCGGGAATTGCTATTTCCGTGTTGATGAACCCTTCCGTCCTGTTCGCCGATGAACCCACCAGCGCATTGGATGTGGCCGTCCAACGGCAGGTGGTGGATGAGCTGCTGGAACTCCGGGAACTGTTTGGTACGGCGATCATCCTGGTGACCCACGACATTGGCGTGGTATCCGCTATGGCGGACAGCGTTCTGGTTTTGCAGCAGGGGAACAAGATGGAATACGGCAGGGCGCGGGATGTTCTGGGCCACCCCCAGAACAGCTATACCCGGAAGCTGCTTTCTGCCGTACCAAAGCTGCGGAGGGCTTGATATGGAAGCGATTTTAGAGGTACGGGATATCACCAAAGTTTTCACCCAATCCGGCCGGCCGGCGTTCACCGCAGTCGATCACGTCAGTTTCCGGCTCATGCCGGGCGAGATTCTTGGAATCGTGGGGGAATCCGGTTCCGGCAAATCCACGATTGCCCAATTGATTACACGCCTGTTGGATGTAACAGAGGGTGAGATCATCATTGACGGAGAGGATGTGACCCATGCCAGGGGCAAGACGCTTCGAAAGGTCTACGATAAACTGCAGATGGTCTTTCAAACGCCCACGGGCTCCTTTGATCCACGGCGAACCCTTGGAGATGGTATTGGTGAGAGCCTGCGCAACAGGGGGATGTCTAAAGCGGATATCCGAAGCCGGGTGGCGGAGATGCTGCAACAGTGCGGACTATCCCCCGAGTTTTCGGATCGTTATCCCCACGAAGTCAGCGGCGGGCAATGCCAGCGCGCCGCCATTGCCAGAGCCCTGATCGGCGGTCCCAAGGTACTGATCCTTGATGAAGCTACCAGTGCGCTGGATGTGACGGTGCAGCAGCAGATTATGGAGCTTTTGACAGGACTGCAAAAAAATAGGGGGCTATCGTATCTTTTTATCTGCCATAATTTGGCTTTGGTGCAGATGCTCTGCGACCGGGTACTTATACTCTACGACGGAAAAATCGTCGAGCAGGGGACTCCAGATGAGGTCATCATGACCCCTCAGTCCAAGTATACCCGCCGTTTGGTGGAGGCTGTTTTCGAGTAGATAGACTGCGATATAACCAAAAGGCTGTACTAAAAACGCAAGGCATGAACGAATCAAAAGCCCGATGCATCGCTGCGCTACGCCAAGTGGAAAGTAATATCCGCACCAATTGTTCTTTCTCTGTCCTAAATCCTTCAAGTGAGTCCTTCCTGATAACGCATTGTGAGGCCGTCCCTATATCAATAGAAGACCGCATTTCCCTCTTGGCGGAAATGCGGCCTTTCACAGCCTATGAGCTATCACAAATTTTATAAAGGTTTGATGTACACCCACCATTCTCCCGCCAGCGATTCTCCTTTGAAAGATATCCAGCGGCACAGAGATCATTCAACGCCCGCTGGACGGTGGCACGGGAGAGGTGCAGCTCCCGTGCTATGGTTTTGATGGACGGCCAGCATACCCCATCTTTGTTCGTGCGGTCCTTGAGATACATATACAC
>VSNT01000334.1 GCA_009774465.1 Lachnospiraceae bacterium | reverse complement strand
TCTAAAGCGGGCAAAAAATATGGAATTATTACCGATTCACTAACTTCCGATTTATCGAACAGACAAGGAGGGCGAGAAAATGTCTTTATCCATTCAAGAACGCTTGAAAGACCTGCGTGTGCAGCGTGGCTTGACGCTGGAACAGCTTGCAGAGCAGACGAACCTCTCCAAGTCTGCGTTGGGCAGTTATGAAGCGGACGATTTTAAGGACATCAGCCACTATGCTCTTATCAAGCTGGCGAAGTTTTACGGCGTGACCACCGACTATCTGCTGGGGCTGTCTGAAATGAAGCGTCACCCAAACGCTGATCTTGCAGACCTGCGTTTGAGTGACGGAATGATTGACCTGCTGAAAAGCGGGCAGGTGGACAATGCTCTGCTGTGCGAATTGGCGGCGCACCCGGATTTTATCAAGCTGATGGCCGACCTTGAAATCTATGTGAACGGAACGGCGGTGAAGCAGGTACAGAGCGCAAACGCCATTGTGGACGCTATGAGCGCAATGATTATGAAACAGCACAATCCCGGCTTGACCGACCCGCAGTTAAGACAGCTTATCGCTGCCCATATTGATGATGACAGCTTTTGCCGTTACATAATCCAGCAGGACATAGACGAGATAGCCGCCGGCCTGCGGGAAGCCCACAGGGAGGATTTTTTCAGCGTCCCGGAGGATAACCCGCTGAAAGGATTATTGGAAGCCGCTACCGAAATTACCAACCCAGACAGTGACCCGGAGCAAGCGTCTTTGGCGTTTATCTGCAAACGGCTGCGGCTGAACTTTAAGAAGCTGTCCGGGGAAGAAAAGAAGTGGCTGAAAAAGATTGCACAGAAGTCGGACTTGCTGAAAAAACCAACCCCACAGCGGGGACGGAAGTAAGAAAATAAAAAATCGCATTTTGTAGGAGGTATATTATGTCATTGGAAAAAGTTTATGATTATTTCCATAATTATGATAAGCAGACTTATCAGGTTGTAGCTTGTATGGGAAATGAGCCATCGGAGCAGGATATAAAGGATTTTGAAAATCAGTATGGGATAAATCTTCCTGCTGATTTTAGAGAGTTCACTATGTCCCCATTAGGTGGGCTTTATATGGAGGTTCGAGAAGAAATATGGCCACAAGCGAAACAATATGACATAGGCCCATTTTGGTCGTTCTGTCGAGGAATTATAGTCTATGGAATTGCCAATGGAATACCCGATTTTTTGGATATTCGTGAAAAAACGAAAGAACTACACGATGAAGGTTTTACTGATTTTATCCCATTCTTGTCCATTATAGGGAATGGTGATGAAATATTTTGTTTTGACAAGAATAATAACATAGTCCTTCTTGACTACTACACAACAGGAGAAGCTACACCGATTGAGGGGACTTTTTCAGATTGCTTGATGAACCAAATTGCGGAGTTAGAAGAACGGAAAAACAAGAAAATCCGGGGAGAGGATAAAATCAACTAATTCTGATTTGCGAGGAGAATTGTGACTATGATAGAGTTGAATACATTCAAAAAAATATTGGAAGAAAATGAAGAACGCTTGCCATTACTAACGCTTGATGAATTTTTCGATGGAAACACAGAGGAGGATTCCATTGCTCCGAACTAATGGGAATTTGGCCGTCCAACGCTTTCTGAAATACGAAATATGCTACAAAAGATTGAGTTAATGCCTGACATAGCATGGGTGCGTGTTGCTCTCCACGATGATACAGAAATCGTAGAAAACAATGGGAAAGAAGAATTAGTTCTTGCAGGAGATACAATCGTGATTTGCACAACCATTTTGCCTGCGGAATTAGAAAAATTAGTAAATTGCGAATGGCTATGCTCTGATGGAGTAATTACAATAGAGGCATTTGAATTAAATACTTATTCGTGCGTACCACCAATTCCAGATAACTTCGATTGTTTGGAAATCGTGTGGGACTAATCTAAAACTTTCAGTTTATCGGGGGAGATAGCAAAGGCAGCCGAGCCAGTCAACGGTCAAGATGAACGGCGCACAAATGCGCCGCCGTTGACAGCCCCGCCTGCCTTTGCTGATGGGCAATCAAGGCGGGAAAGCCCTAAAATGGCTTCCCGCCCATTTCAATTTTGAGAAAAGAACGACCACTAAAATAAATGAGTGTGGCCACACATATAGTCACGGTGTCTAAAGGTTTGGCACATTTTGTCCCATAGGCTGAGGACGGTGGACGAGGGCTTTCATATACGCCCTGTCTGCTGCTGAAACCAGCCCTTTGTTTCCGGCTTCCCAGCCCCAAACAAAGCCCTGTTTTCCTGCCGCTTCAAATGCCCTTGCCCTCCCCG
>VSNT01000333.1 GCA_009774465.1 Lachnospiraceae bacterium | reverse complement strand
TTCACCCGCTGGGACAGTTCCGGGTCCTTCCGAATGGCCTGTTCCAATCGCTCCATACCCAGCATCCCGGCCTTATCATTGTCCAGGCATAGGCTCACCTGGGTGACATTCGGGTGATCGTGAAGGAATTGAACCATGGCACGGGGCGCGGTTCCTCCGAGGGAAAGGTAATGGCTGTCCCGCCACTCACCCCCGGACAGCTTCACCAGCGTAGCCAGGGATAGGGCGTCAATGGGGCTTTCCGCCACCGCCAGCCGGGGACACTTTGGGTCAGCGGCCAGCAGAGAGAAATTGTACCGCTTGTCGCTGCCCTCCGCATCTATCCGAAAGTTATCCCGCGTTCCCCGCAGGCAGGCGAACCGGGCGCGGCCCGTAGGGTCCCTGCCGACAAAGACGCAGTTCTGATACTTCTGGCTCTCATAAAGCGTACCGGCCTGGATACACGTTTGCAGCAGCTCCGGGTGGATGCCCCGGCCTTGCAGATAGGCCAGCATCATGGAGGGGAACCGGCTGGCCTCCGGGAGTTGAAAGGGCTTCGGAGGTTTCGGCTTGGGCTGTTCCTGGGGCGGCGGGGCGCGGTAGCCGCACAGGGCCTCCACCGCCCCCACAAAGTCCATTCCCCGGACCTTGATGAGATAGTCCAGCGCCGTCCGGCCCCCAATGCCCCGGCTGTTCCAGCACCATTTCCCATGGGAGATTTTCAAGCTGTCATGGGTCCGGGTACAGTATTCGTGAGGGCCGCAGCGTTTCAGCTCATGGGGTTCGTAGGTTTGCAAATAGGATAATAAATCCCATTCCTTTGCTTTTGCGATCTGTTCTTTGGTTACTCCTGGCATTCATTCACCCTTTCTTGCAAAAAAATAGAGGGACGACACTTGGGTCGTCCCTCACGTTAAAAGCTGGTATTCAATTTTGTCATACCCGGCGATTACCGGAACACTCAATCCTCCGGCTGGTCCAGGCCAAGCCGCTGGGCGATTTCTTCCGGCTTTAATCCGGCTTTGCTGGCGCTCTTAATCAAATCCTGGATTTTCTGCTTTTTGGTCTTACGGGGCTTGCGCGGCGGTTTGGGAGCGAGAATGTCCTTTTTCTTCTGCTCTAAAGCCGCGATCCGCTCCTTAACAGCCGTCTCCTTCTTATCGAAGTCCTCATTGGCGGCGTCTCTTTTAGCGGCAAGAGATTCCAGCTCTTGATTCAGCTTTTCAATCTTGCTGTCAACGGCCTCGGCCATCTGCTGGGGGGTGCGGCGGGTGCGCTTCGTGTTTTGCTCATCCATGATAACTGCTCCTTTTTGATGTAATATTTTCCGCTGAATCTAATCAGGAAAATTATATCCCAAAAACATCAATTCCAAATAACTTTTTTATCATAACACAGGATAAGCATTTTGAAAATAGGCTTTCAAGTAAAAATAGGCGGCGAGAGCGCAAAATACACGCTCCCGCCGCCCTCGCAGTCACAGCGATTCAAATTTCTTCAGCAGGTCGTTGATGCCCTGCCAGACCTCCGTATAGCCCTGACGCAAATCTTCCACGTCCTGGGCGTAGAGATTTCGGGTGCTGTTGCAGCGGCGGGCGATCTGGTTCACATTGCTGGAAATGGAGCGCAGGAGCTTCACCAACTCCACCACGCTGGACATATCCAACTGGACCACATATCCATCCACCGCCATTTTCCGCAGGTACGCCCGCAGATTCATCGTCCCCAGCAGGGCCATTTTCTGGTCGATCACCTCCTTTTCCTCCGGGGACACCTTGGTGTAAAGGCCGATGGTCCGGCCCTCGTTCTTTCTCACAGCGCCGCCTCCCTCCGCTGGCCTCTTTCCGCGCCAGCAGCCACCGGCGCGGGTGGAACGTAGGAGCGCAGCGCCGCCCGGATGGACGGTTTATCACCGCCCACAACGGAAAGCGCAGGCGGCACCGGCGCGGGGGCGCTGTCACCATCTAAATCCGGTTCATCATCGCCGTCCTGAGATTGTTCCTCCGACTTGTGGTCAGCTTTCTCCAATTCCCGGTTAAGCTGGATCAGACGAGCCGATTTCTGCTGTAATTCATCCTCCTTGGGGAAGGGCCGCTCCGATTCCTCCTGGGCGTTAGCCAGCTCCTTTTCCAACGTCACCAGACGGGCCTCATGCGCTTTGATTTTTTCGGCCATACCTTCCAGGACGTTGTTGATACGGGTGACATTGCCCACCGGGTCATCGGCCAGCTCCGCAGTATAAGTCAAATTCTGTTTCATGGTGATTTTGAACTTGGACCCATCACAATGAAGCTGCATAGGAAAGCCCCGGTATTCGCCCAAATCCAGCGGCTTTTCCGGGTCGCTCATGAGCATACACGCTTTGATAATGGCCTCGCCCGCGTCCTTCCGCTCCGTGAAGGTCTGTCCCATGACGGTCATGGTAAACGCATCGTCCTTGACCGGATGGGCCTGCACAATGGGTAAATCTTTCCCCAGCGCCTCAATAAACAGCTTTGTCTCCGCAATTTTATTCGGATAATATTTCAGCGCCTTATCCTGCATTTCATACTGCTGGGATGTATGGTTGGCTTTGAGCATTTTCAGCTTTGCCACCTGCACATCCAGCTCCATTTTCTCCCGGATACGGTCATCCCCGGTAGCCAGGGCCTTGACCTCGGCGTAGGAGAGGGCGGTAGCGTCCACGTCCTCAATGGACCGGGCAGGGGATTTCCCGGTCATGACCTGCCCGATAAATTTCTGTTTACTTTCCACCAGACCCCAGTTGTATGCGTCAAAGGTTCCTTTGGTAACGTACTTGAACATTTTAACCGTCTTATTCATGTTGCCCTGGCGCAGAGAACGGCCCGCCCGCTGCTCCAAATCAGCCGGACGCCATGGGCAGTCAAGGTCATGGGAGGCCACGATCCGGTCCTGGACGTTAGTGCCAGCGCCCATCTTCTGCGTACTGCCGATGAGGACGCGCACCTGCCCCCGGCGCACCTTGGCGAACAGCTCCGCCTTTTGCGCTTCGGTGTTGGCATCGTGGATAAAGGCGATTTCCTCCTGGGGGATGCCCTGGGCGATCAGCTTCGCTTTTATATCGTCATAGACGTTAAATTTGCCGTCTCCCTTGGGCGTGGACAGGTCGCAGAACACTAATTGGGTCCCCCGAATGTCCATGCTGTTCCGCCACTCGGTGAGAACATTCTTGACGCAGGCGTTGACCTTGCTGTCTGGGTCATCCGGCAAGAGGGGGTTCTGTAAACGCTGATCCAGAGCCAGCTTGCGCCCGTCAGACGTGATCCGCAGCATATTGTCCACGGACGGGTCCACCAGCCTGTTACGCACAGCGTCCGCCCGGTCAGCCAGCTCCGCCACCATCTCCTGCTGAAACTTGCTGGGTTCGGTGGTGACAGTGATGGGGACAGCCTCCGGGGTTGGCAGTTTCAACATATCCGCCGTCTGAATATCAGCAGCCTCCTTCCAAATGCTGATAAGCTCCGGGAGATTGTAGAATTTGGCGAACCGGGTCTTGGACCGGAATCCGGTTCCCTCCGGTTTCAGCTCCATAGCCGTCACCTTCTCACCAAAGTCCGCCGCCCAGGAATCAAAGTGACGGTGGCCGTTCCGTTCCAGCGTGTCAAATTGGAGGTAGCGCATCATGGTATGAGGTAAGCACCACGTGGGCACTCCCTCCCGAACCGTGCGGGCACCTCTCGATGCACACGGCTCTCCGTACTGTTATCGTTTTACGACTTCATCGAATTGTGAATTTCTGCATAGCAGGACGGGCAAACAGCCAGGGTCTTGCGGTGCCGTTTGCGCATAAGGATTTCCCACTCGTATTGCCCTGTAAGGTCTTTTAGCCGCCTGACCTGGTGCATGACCAAGCCGCCGCACTGCGCACCGCACAATTCGCACTGTTTAGAGCGCAAGCGGGTGGCAAGACTGTTAGGCTTGCTGTACTTTTTGTAGATGTCCAGAATATCCACCTGCCCCAACTGCGGCTTATCCTGTTTGCGGAAGCCGTCATGATAATAAATCGCTTCTTTGGGGCCTGCCTTGGTTGTGTACGGCACTGTAAATTCGCCGTCTTTGACATACCTCTCTTTAATTTTCCTGACTTGACAGCGGTACTTGGAACCAAAGGTTTTCAGCATACTGTACTTCATCAGGCTTGAAAAATGATTCAAGGTGGACACATTTCCGGCTAACGAGTAGTAGTTGTAATAGCCGCGCACTTCCGAGTTATAGCGGCTGAGAATTTCAATATCCGTCCTGTTCATGAGTTTCCCTCTTGGCATGGCTTTCCAACGTTCTTTACCCGATTTATCCTTACTGATTCGGATTGCACCCAGTTCCAGCAGCTTTGCCGCCCATTTCTCGTGGGGCATACGGAGTTGGACAACGCCATAGTACACGCGCTGCCGCTTTCCGTTTTTCAGCCGCTTGATATCCTGACTTCTGGAAACATAGATGTCATAATTCAGGAATCTTGCGCACTGGGCTGTATTGGTGATTTTGGTCTTCTCCGCCGACAACGTAAGGCCCAGCTTTTCCTTGAGAAATACTGCCAGGTCTTGCTTGAGCCGTTCCGCGTCCTCTCGACTGCCAACAACTCCAATCAGGAAGTCATCGGCATAGCGGACATATTGCAGGGACTTGTAGCTGGTTTCCCGAAGCGGATGCGTTGGGAGATTTCGCTGTTCTGCCCGCATTTGCCGGAGAATCCGCGCACGTTTCTTCTGTTCCTCTGCACTCAATGTGTTCCAGACTTTATCGTTTTTGGCCTTGTAATGGAAAATTCTGCTTGCCATATTACGATGGGCTGGATTCACAGTGCGTGTCGGTTGGCTGAATTTTTGCTTATATTCCTCCATATACTTGTCCAACTCGTTCAGATAGATGTTGGCAAGAATGGGACTGATGCCTGACCCCTGCGGAGTGCCCGTGTAGGTTTTGTGGTATTTCCACTGTTCCATATATCCGGCTTTCAAAAATTTCCACATCAGGCCGATAAACGCTTCATCCTTGATTCGCCTGCGGAGAATTTCAATCAGTACATGGTGGTCAAAGCTGTCGAAACACGCCTGAATATCGCCCTCCACGAACCACTTTGCGCCAGTGAATGTGCTCTGAATTTTGACCAGCGCGGTGTGGCAGCTTTTTCCGGGGCGGAATCCGTGAGACACATCGGAAAAGGTCGGTTCATAGATGCTTTCCAAAATCATTCGGACTACTTCCTGCACGAGCTTGTCATCCCCGGATGGAATGCCAAGCGGCCGCGTTTTCGCCGGATTGTTCTTCTTGGCGATATAGGTGCGGCGGGCAGGTTTCGGGCGGTACGAGTGGTCCTTTAATGACGCGATAACTTTGTCAATGCGTTCCAGGCTCATACCATCGGTGGTTACGCCATCTACCCCCGGCGTCATGCTGCCGTCATTTGCGTAGATATTTTTGTAGGCCAGCAAATAAAACTCCGGGTTGTACAAGTTGCGGTATAGCCGTTCAAACTTGTACTTGGGATTTTTCGATTTATCGCTTAAACTATTCAATACATCAGTGGGATTTCGCATAGTGTCTCACACACCATCCTTTCATTTTTGTATTGAAGAAACAGACTGCTTCCCTTCGCCATGTGAGCGGCTTTCCCGCTTCCGTTTTTACGGCTATCCCTGTTGATTCAGGGTTCTCAGACTACTATGGAAGCTGTGTTGCCCTGCCCGCTGGCTGCGGGGTTAGGCAATCCCCAGTAGCATATATCAAATGAGCGTTTCGCGTTGTCGGTAAAGGGGTTTTCCCATGTGACGTTCGCCATTTCCCTCTATCTGGAGGTGCTGCATCCTGAATATCGCACACCTGCCCCTATATACATGGCAGGTGCCAGGATGTCGTGTGTTTCAGTTCCTTTCACACGTAGACGTAGATATTTCCCAGCTCTGGCTGTCAATCAAGCAGTTTAGCTTTCATCCTCATACGCGAATTTTCATCCCTATATAAAGCAGTTTTAGAAACTTATTATCTGCGCTATATCCGCTGCGATTACAGCGACACCATGCTGCACTCCCCCTTGGGTTTCCCCTTCCGGATAAGGTGTGGGATGACGGGGTATTTTTTCACCTGCCTTTCTTTGATACCTTTCTTCCCGCCGCTTGCTCAAGGCGGCATTTGATATATGCCCTTATGGGCGCACATA